>NZ_JBSFYW010000061.1:0-53874 GCF_053599975.1 Streptomyces sp. NPDC005141
GGCGGTGTTCTACGCCCCACCCCCCACCGCGGCTGGGCAAAAACCGTCACCCGCCGCACCGCTCCCCCGACCCCGGTTTGGGGGGGGGGGGGGGGGGCTACCCCCCCCCCCCCCCCCTTCATGTCTGTCGGCCGCCCTGCACGTCTGCCGGCCACTCGTCGCGGCTGCCGGCCTCCTTCGGCGTCCGGTTCCCCGCGAGGGCGTGAGCCGGCTTCCGGCGGTGACCCGGGCCCGTTCCCGGGCCCGTTCCCGGGCCCGTTCCCGGGCCCGTTCCCGGGCCCGTTCCCGGGCCCGTTCCCGGGCCCGTTCCCGGGCCCGATTCCGAGCCCGATTCCGACGGGCCCGGGCCCGTTCCTACAGTGACGTGAGATGGCCCGAGTTGGGTTGCTGAGGCAGCAACGAGGGCTCGTACGCCGCCGATCCGGGCTCCAGCGCCAGCACCGCGGCGACGGGATGCTCGTCGTCCACCAGGGCGTCCACCGGGTCCGCGGCCCGCTCGGGGGCCGAGCGGGACAGCGTCACCACGCCCCACCCGGCGATCGACGCTCCCACGAGCGCGAGCAGGA
This sequence comes from Streptomyces sp. NPDC005141, assembly GCF_053599975.1. NCBI lineage: Bacteria > Bacillati > Actinomycetota > Actinomycetes > Kitasatosporales > Streptomycetaceae > Streptomyces > Streptomyces sp. NPDC005141. The sequence goes on from NZ_JBSFYW010000061.1 coordinate 567, forward strand.
CGCCCGCCGCGCCGCCCTGGAGGCGTTCACCGAGCAGCGACAGCCCGATCACCGCCGCGGCCAGCGGGTTGGCGAGCGTCACGACGGCCAGCGGAGCACCGAGTCCGCCCTGATACGCGGTCTGCGACAACAGCAGTCCGCCCGCCGCGAAGACCGCCACGAGCAGCGCCACCACGACCACTTGGGCGCTCATCAGAGAGTCCGAGCGGTCCGTGGCGGCCACCGTCACGGTCTGGGTGAGCGCCGATGCCACGCCCGAGGCGAACCCGGAGGCGGTCGCGTGCCGCAGGCCCGGCCGCGCGCCGCGCGCCAGCCCGCCGATGAGGACGGCGGTCGTACCGGCGACGGCCAACGCCTGCGGCAGGCTCAGTACATCGTCGGGCGCGGGTCCGGACGCCGTGACGAGCAGTGCGGCGAGGCCGAGCAGCGTGAGCGCCGTACCGCGCCACTCGACCGCGCTGACCCGCCGTCCGGCGACCCGCGCGCCCAGCGGCACCGCCGCCACGAGCGTCAGCGCCCCCAGCGGCTGGACCAGCGTGAGCGTCCCGTACCTGAGGGCCGCGACGTGCAGCAGTGCGGCCAAGGCGTTCAGCGTCACCGACCACCACCAGGCGCCCCGGGCCAGCAGGCGCAGCGTGCCCGAGCCGGCCGACCGGGCGGCGAGCCGCTCCTGGGCGACGGCCGCGGCGGCGTAGGCAGCCGCGGAGAAGAGGGACAGGACGATGGCGGCGAGCGTCGGGGTCATCGCCGGGCTCCCACGAGTTCGGGCAGATCCCGTACGGGGACCTCGGTGCGCTCGTGCTCCTGGTGCCGTCCGGCCGTCGTCACCGTCCGGTGCGGCGGGTGGACCACGGCGAGGGCGACGCAGAGCAGCGCGGTGGCGACGATCGCGTCGAGCCAGTAGTGGTTCGCGGTGCCGACGATCACCAGCAGGGTCAGCAGCGGATGCAGCAGCCACAGCGGGCGCAGGCGCGACCGGGTCGCCGCGATCAGGCCGATCGCGACCATCAGTGCCCAGCCGAAGTGCAGCGACGGCATCGCCGCGAACTGGTTCGCCATCGCGTCGGTCGCCGGGTGCGCTCCGTACACCGTGGGCCCGTACACCTGGCCGGTGTCGACGAGACCCGTCCCGGCGAGCAGCCGCGGCGGTGCGAGCGGGAAGGTGAGGTGCCCGACCAGGGCGGCGGCGGTGACCAGGGCGAGGACCCGGCGGGCCCACACGTAGTGCACGGGGCGCCGCAGATACAGCCAGACCAGGAAGGCGGCGGTGGCCGGGAAGTGGACCGTCGCGTAGTAGGTGTTCGCGATGTGTACGAGCGGGTCGCTGTGCAGCAGCGTGCCCTGGACGGCGCCCTCGTCGGGCAGGTGCAGGAACCGTTCCCAGTCCCAGACGCGGTGCGCGTCCGCGAAGGCCTCGTCCGTGTGGCCGGTGGCCAGCATGCGGCCGACCTTGTAGACGACGAAGAGCCCGACGACGAGCAGCAGCTCCCGCAGCAGCGGCGGGCGCGCCACCGTGTCGTGCGGGTGCGGGTGCGGGTGCGGGTGCGACGGGGTGGCCGCGTCGCGCGACGCGGCCGCCGGTATGGCCGCGTCGGGCGGCTCCGGTTCTGATGCGGACTCGGATGCGGAATCTGCAGGCTCGGTTCGGGAATCCATCCCCCGGCCCCCTTGCTGACGGTCTGGTGTGGGGTGGTGCGCGGTGAGCCCGGGACAGGATCCACTCGGCTTCCGCCCGAATCTCCGCGTGCGGGAGGAGTGGATGCTGTCCGAGGCTCATCGATACGGCAGTGTACCGATACGGCAGTGTACCGATACGCGAGTGTACCGATACGGATGCGTACCGGTACACTGACGTATCGATTAGAGTGGGTGCAAGACCGCACCGGCATCAACCGGATTCCAGCGAGGAGAAGCGCCATGACGTCGCAGGCCGCGGACGGACCGGAGTCGGTCGTCGCCTCGCGCCGCTCCAAGATCACGCGCGAGCGTGAGCAGGAGTTCTACGACGCCGTGCTCGAGCAGATCCGGGAATGCGGCTACGAGGCGCTCACCATGGAGGGCGTCGCCGCCAGCACGCGGTGCAGCAAGTCCACGCTCTACCGTCAGTGGAAGACGAAGCCCCAGTTCGTGGCCGCCGCGCTGCGCAACAACCGCTGTCCGCGGTTCACGGGCATCGACACCGGCTCGCTCGCCGGGGATCTGCGCGAGGCGGCCAGGGCCGCGGGCGAATGGTCGGCCCGGGACAGCACACAGCTGTTGCAGGGCCTCGGCAACGCCGTGATGCAGGACAAGGAGCTCCAGCAGGCGCTCCGCGACGCCCTCGTCGAACCCGAGGTCGCCGAGCTGCGGCAGATGATCAACCGTGCCGTCGAGCGCGGCGAGGTCGCCGCCGATCACCCGGCGCTCGCGTTCATCCCGGCCCAGATGCTCGGGGTTCTGCGGGTGCGCCCCCTTCTGGAGGGCCAGTACGCGGACGCGGCGTATCTCACACAGTTCGTGGAGGCGGTCGTGCTGCCGACGCTCGGCCTCACCTGAGACTCAGGCCGCCGTCCTCGGGATGACAGGACGTCGGCCTGTAACGCGCCGCACCGTGGGGACGGGGGCGGCGCGCACCCACCGGCCGGGTGGGGTTCCCCTTGAGCGGAGGGGTGCCCCATCCGGCCGACTCATGTCCATGGGCTCCGCGCGAGTGCACGGGAACGTCGCCCGCTCGGCGTGTGGAGGGGCGGGGATGCCCGGCCCGGCGCGCGGAGCGGGACAGGGACGCCCGCTCCGCGCGCCGGGCCGGGACAGGGCGCCCGGCGGTGCGCAGGCTAGACGTTCTGCCCGTTGCCGCCGGCCCCGGACGCCACCTTGATGCCCTTCGTGATGGTGTCGATCACCGACTGCTCGGGGGCCTTGGAGCTGACGTCGACGCCGAAGCGCACGACGACGAGCGAGGTCGAGTCGGCGGGGGAGGGGAACACGAGCGATTCGACGTAACCGTCGTCGCCCTTGCTCGTCACGACCTTCCAGCGGACCAGATAGCCCTTCTCGCCGGCCACCGTGACCGCCTTCGAGGCGAGCTGGGTGTGCGAGGTGATCGAGCCGTAGCCCTTGCCGTACGATTCGTCGGCGTTCGCGGAGATGTCCTCCTTGGCCGCCGCCTCCGCCGTCGTGGACTTCAGTTTCAGTGCCTTCGCCGGGGCCGAGTAGGCGCCACCGCGCTGGCAGTTCTGCGAGGTGTCGCCGGGGCACTTGTAGGTGTCCTTGGTGGCGACCGAGGCGCTGCCCGCCGCGCTCTCGCCGGTCCAGCCGTCCGGCACCGGGATGCTGATGCCGTTGTAGACGTCCGTGGCGAAGCCGTCCTCGGTCCCCGGCTGCCCCGACTCGCCGGGTGCAGGAGTCTGTCCGCCGGAGCCGCCTGAGTCCCCCGGAGCGCCGCTCGGACCGCCCGGGCCACCTTGTCCGCCGCCGGGTCCTTCCTGCCCGCCCTGTCCGTTCGGTCCGCCCGGCCCTTGGGAGGCCGCGCTGCCGCCGCTTCCGCCGTCGTCCTTGGTCAGCGCGTACACGCCGCCGCCGATGCCCGCGAGGACGGCGATCGCCGCGGCGACCGCTATGCCCATGCGCAGCCCGCGCCGCGGGGAACCCGGGGCGATGGCCGGATACGGTCCGTACGGTCCGGCGGCCGGCGCGTGTGCCGGGGGACCCCATGCGGCGGCCGACCCGACGGGGCGGACCTGGTCCGTCCATGCCTTGCCGTCCCACCAGCGCTCGGTGGGAGGAGCGTCACTTGTCTGCCCGGGGTCGGGATACCAGCCGGGGGGAGTCACCTGCGTCATGGGCCCACCGTATGAGCCCAGGGTGAAAGGCGGATGAGAGGGTTCCCCCGAAGCCCGCTCCGGCCCCTTTCGCGAGGTTCCGGGAAAGGGGCGGCGGAGCTCCCCCGAGCCCGTGCGACGGGCGCCTGCCCTGCCCAGCTCGCTCCGGGGGCCCGCCGAGGGAACCCGCGAGGCCCCGGCTCACTCCACGACGAGCCGCGTCGGTGCCTGTTCCGCCCGCGGTGGCAGCCGCAGGCCGTCCCGGCCCGGCGTGATCGACCCGAGCACGCTGGGATGCCGGGCCCCGGTGCTGGCCGGTTCGGTGCCCGCGAGTCCGTGCACGGTCAGGAAGCCGAGGACCGCGAAGGCGTACGCCTCCTTGGCGGCCGCCGGCAGCCCGAGCTCGTCGGAGGTGCGCAGCGCCACTCCGGGAAGCTCCGCGCCCAGCATCGCCATGAGGACCGGGTTGCGGGTGCCGCCCCCGGAGGCGATCACCTCGGTGGCCCGCACGGACCGCACCGCGTCCGCGACCGTCCGGGCGGTGAGCCGGGTGAGGGTGGCGATGACGTCCTCGGCGGTCAGTCTCCCGAACCCGGCCAGCGCGTCCCACAGATAGCCGAGATGGAACAGCTCCTTGCCGGTCGTCTTGGGCGCGGGCAGCGCGTAGTACGGCTCCGCGAGCAGGCGTCGGAGCAGGGGATCGTGGACGGTGCCGCGGGCGGCGAGGGCGCCGTCCACGTCGTGGTCGAGGCGCCCGCCGCTCAGCCCCCGCGCCGCCGCGTCGAGCAGTGCGCAGGCGGGGCCGGTGTCGAAGGCGGTCCCGTCCGGTGCGGTGAGGTTCGCGATGCCGCCCAGGTTGAGTGCCACCGGTGTACCCGGGCGGCCGCGCAGCCACAGCAGGTCGACCAGGCTCACCAGCGGTGCCCCCTGTCCGCCCGCGGCGATGTCGCGCGGCTGGAAGTCGGCGACCACCGGCAGCCCGGTCGCCTCGGCGATCCAGGCGGGCTGGCCCAGCTGGAGAGTGCCGTGCACCTGTCCCCGTTCCGCCCAGTGGTAGACGGTCTGACCGTGCGAGGCGACCAACTCCGCGCGCCCGTCGCACAGTTCAAGGTCGGCGCGGACGGCCGCCGCCGCGAACGCCCGGCCGATCGAGGTGTCCAGACGGCAGACCTGGGCCAGGTCGGTCGGGGCCGGTGGCAGCGCGTCCGCGAGCGCGTCGCGCAGTGCCGCGTCGTACGCCTCGCTGACGAGGCCGAGCGGCCGCAGGACGACGACGTCCGCGTCGAGCTCCAGGTCCACGGCCGCCGCGTCGATCGCGTCGTACGACGTACCGGACATCAGGCCGATCACCCGCACGCCCTCACCTCCCTTTCTCCGTACGGAGCGTGGCGAGCGCGAGCGCGCTCACCGCGCAGGTCGCCGCCGCGTAGTACCCGGGGATGTGGACGCTCCCGGTCCGTGCGGCGGTTTCCGTGATGATGAGCCCGGCGCAGCCCGAGAACACGGCATTGGACAGCGCGTAGCCGAGTCCAAGACCCGTGTAGCGCACGCTCGTCGGGAACATCTCCGCCGCGTCGGCCGGGTGGCGCGGACTCCGTCATCACGGAGACCGCGCCGCCGAACTCCCCGCCCGCGGACCGCCCTTGGACCGCCCGGAGGAAGGTGAGCAGCCACGGGGCCAGGGCGCCCGCGGTGGCGTACGTGGGCAGGACGCCGATCAGGGTGGTCGCGGCCGACATCAGGACGATGACCGTGATCAGTACCGGCCGTCGTCCGACGCGGTCGCCGATCCGCCCGAACAGCGCGGCCCCCACCGGCCGGAAGAAGAACGCCAGTCCGAAGGACGTGTAGGTCTTCACCAGTGCCTCGGCCTCGCCGCCGCCCTCCGGGGTGAAGAAGCGGGCCGCGATGATCGTCGCGAAATAGCCGTAGACACCGAACTCGTACCACTCGATGAAGTTGCCCACGGAGCCCGCGAGCAGGGCTCCGCGGGAGTGCCCGGACCGGAGGGCGCCCAGGTCGGAGTCGTGCGCGGGGGCGCTCATGCCGGTTCCTCCCGGGGGCGTGCGGGGGCCGGGCGGTCCCGGCCCCGCGGTGAGACCGATGGAGGAAAGTTACCTTCATTTCCAGGGTCGCTGACTGTCGATAACTTTCACGGCGGCTGGTGGACGCCCGGCGGCGTCGACTCCGGGACGTCGCTGTCACTCGTCTCGGCAACTGCTGCCGGGTCCCGCCTCCACCGTGGCTTCCAGGGGGCTAGGCTCATGGGAGTTACGTCGTTTGGGCGACCTGGGGAGGTAGCGGGATGACGGAGGCACGACCCGGAGCGGTCGCCTCGGCTTCCCTGTGGGAGCGCGATGAGGAGGTCGCCACCCTCGAAGAGGCGATCGCCGCGCTGCGCGCGGACTCCGCGATCTCGGGCAGCCTGTTGATGGTCAGCGGCGACGCGGGGCTCGGCAAGACCGCTCTCCTCGCGGAGGCACGCCGGATCGCCGAGAGCAACGGGTGCACGGTGTGGTCGGCACGCGGCGGCGAGACCGTCACGTCCGTTCCCTTCAATGTCGTACGGCAGTTGCTCCAGCCCGCCCTCGTCTCGCTCTTACCGGAAGAGGCGCGCGAGTACCTGGGCGACTGGTACGACATCGCCGGCCCCGCCCTCGGCATAGCCGAACCGGGTGACCGGCAGCCCGACCCGCAGGGTGTCTGCGACGGTCTGGTCGCCGCGGTGCGCCGGCTCGCCAAGCGGGAATGGCCGCTCGTGCTGCTCATCGACGACGCACACTGGGCCGACCAGGAGACCCTGCGCTGGCTCGCCGCGTTCGCCGAGCGCCTCGACGACCTGTCCGTCCTCGTCGTGGTCGCCCGCAGGCCCGGCGGAGTCACGGGCGAGAGCGCCCGGCTGCTCGACGCGGTGGCCGCCGAGGGCCGCCCCATCTCCACCCTGAGCGCGCTGACCCCGGCCGCCGCCGAGGGACTCACCCGCGCCACGCTCGGCGAGCACGCGGACGCGCCCTTCTGCCGCGAGGTGTGGGCGGTCACCGGCGGCAACCCGTACGAGACCGTCGAACTGCTCGCCAAGGTCCAGGACAGCGAACTGGAGCCGAGCGAGGGCTCGGCCGCCGACCTGCGCGACCTGAACCGCTCGGCCCGCGGCCGCGGACTCGTCGCCCGCCTCGAAGGACTGGGCATCGACGCCACCCGGTTCGCCTGGGCGGCCGCCATCCTGGGCACCGGGATCTCCCTCGACCTCGCCGCCCAACTCGCCGGAATGCCGGACGACGAGGCCAACCGCTGTGCCGAACTGCTGGGCGCGGCCCGCATTCTGACCGCGGCCGGGTCCGCGAACGGCCACGGGCCGGGCGGCGACCTGGAGTTCGTGCACCCGCTGATCGCGACCGCGGTCTACCGCTCGATCCCGGACGCCCTGCGCACGGCGATGCACGGGCAGGCGGCCTGGGCGGTCACCGAGTCGGGACGAGGCGCCGCCGCGGCCTCCCGCCACCTGCTCGAAGTTCATCCGGACGACGATCCCGAGCTCGTCGATCAGATGCGCGAGGCCGCCCGCGAACACCTCGCCGTCGGCGCCCCGGACGCGGCCCGGCGCTGCCTGGAGCGCGCGCTGAAGGAGCCACCGCTTCCCGAGGTGCACGCGCGCGTGCTCTACGAGCTGGGCTGTGCCACGCTCCTGACCGCGCCCTCCACGACCATCGGTCATCTGCGGGCCGCCCTCGAACGGCCCGGCCTCGAGGACACCACGCGGGTGGACGCGGTTTTCCGTCTCTCCCAGGCGCTGCTCCACAACAACCAGCTGGACGAAGCGGTCCGCACGGTCGACGAGGAGGTCGAGCGGCTCGAGCCGGGACCCGCCCGGATGCGCCTCCAGGCCGTGCACTACATGTGGGAGGGCATCCACGCGGGCGAGGAACGCTCCGGACACTCCAGCGGTCTCGCGGAACTCGTCGCGACCTGTACGGGGCGCGACAACTCCGAGCGCGCGCTCCTCATACTGCGCGGCTTCGACGCGATGACCCGGGGCGAGAACGCGGAGGAGGTCGTGGAACTCTGCGACCGGGCCCTCGTCAACGGCCGCCTCGCACCGGGACTCGCCTGGACCGACACCGAGTGGGGCGTCGAACTCCTCCTCATGCTGGGCAGCGCGTACGCCTACGCCGACCGGCTCGACCGGGCCGAGAGCTTGTTCAGCGAGGCCCTGCACGCCTATGTGAAGGCGGGCTGGAGCGGCGGTCATCTGTCCCTGGCCAACGCGTACCTGGGACTCGCCCTCCGCCGACGAGGCCGCCTGGCCGACGCGGAGCACTACCAGCGCGAATCGCTGCGCCTCGCGGAGCGCGTCGGCCGCGGCCTGCCTCTGTACTGGTCGGCGACCTGCGGGCTCATCGACACGCTGCTGGCCCGCGGTCACGTCCAGCAGGCCGCGGAGATCGCCGACCGCTACGGCTTCACACCTCCGTACCCCGCCACGATCGTCCTTCCCGACACCCGCTCCGTGCGTGGCCGTCTGCTGCTCGCCGTCGGCCGCACGAAGGAGGGCATCAACGAACTGGAGGCGGCCGAGAAGGCCGCCGGCGCCCGAGGTCACCACAACACGGTGCTCGCACCCTGGGCCGTGGACCTGGCCAGGGCACTCGCCACGGAGGATCCGTCGCGCGCCGCCGCTCTGGCGGGTGACGCCCGCCGCCAGGCCGAGCGGTTCGGCACCGACACGGCGATCGGCGAGGCGCTCCGCTGCGCCGCGGCTCTCGAGACCGGCCAGCGCGCCGTCCGGCTGGCCGCCCAGGCGGTCACCTATCTGGAAGCCTCCCCCTGCCAGTACGAACACGCGGCGGCCCGCATCGAGTACGGCATCGCCTCCCGCTCGGTGACGGAACTCAACAAGGGCCTGACGCTGGCGCGTACCAGCGGCGCGGACGGGCTGGCTGCGAAGGCGGAGGCGGCGCTGGCGGGCCTGTAACCCGCTGCGGGTGCCCGGCCGGACACCGAGCACCCGCTTCCGCCGGGCCCGCGATGCGCTGAAGCACGCTCCTCCGGTGCTTGATGAACGCGGGTGGTCCGGGCCCGACCTGGCCCGCATCCCGCCTCTCCTACGGGCGTTGGCGGCCGATTGCCTGGCCAAGGAACCGGCGTCGCGGGCCGCGGTGACCGAGCTCCTGGAGCGGCTCGCGACGGCCCTGAGAGCGGACCGGGAGTCAACCCCGCGCCCGCTGGGCAGCCCCTGCGCGGACCCCGTCCATCAGACGGAGCGAGCCACACCGGCCCGGCCCCGGTTCGCCGGACGGGGCGAGTCATGCTGGCCCGGCCCCGGCTCATCGGACGGGGCGAGTCATCCAGGGCGGCCCGGCCCTTGTCCATCAGACGGAGCGAGCCACACCGGCCCGGCCCCAGCTCATCGGATGGGGCGAGTCATCCAGGGCGACCCGGCCCTGGTCCCATCGGACGGGGCGAGCCAACCCGGCCCGGCCCCAGATTCATCGGACGGGGGCGAGTCACGCCGGCCATCGGACAGGGCACGGGCAGGCTCCCGTTCATCGGGCGGGGCGAGCCGCATCGGCCCGGTCCGCGCTCAGGAGGTCACCCCGCTTGCGGGCCGCCCTCCGCTTCCTCCTCCGCCAGCACCCGCTGGGCCACCGCGAACGCCGAATTGGCCGCCGGGACACCGCAGTAGACCGCTGTCTGCAGCAGCACCGCGCCGATCTCCTCGGGCGTGAGCCCGTTGCGCCGCGCCGCGCGGACATGCATCGCCAACTCGTCGTGGTGGCCGTGCGCCACCAGCGCGGTCAGCGTGATCATGCTGCGCTCCCGGCGCGTCAGCGTCGTATCGGTCCAGATCTCGCCCCAGGCGTAGCGCGAGATGAAGTCCTGGAAGCGGGCCGTGAACGGGCTCTGGCGCGCCTGTGCGCGGTCCACGTGCTCGTCACCGAGGACCTGACGGCGGACCTCCATGCCGCGCCGCGCGCCTCCCGCCGAGAAGTGCGCCCGCAGGGCCGTCAGCACGGCCTCCGGGCACTGCGCGGGCGCAAGGTGGGAGGCGCCCGGGATCTCGACGAGCGCCGCGCCCTGCACCGCGTCGGCGATCTCCCGCAGATGCGCGGGCGGCGTCGCGGGGTCCTCGCGCCCGGCGATCAGCAGGGTCGGCACGGTGAGCGACGACAGCCGGTCCCGGATGTCGAACGCGGCCAGGGCGTCGCAGCAGGCGGCGTACGCCTCCGGATCGGCGCCACGGTGGTCCTCGACCAGCTCCGGCACGGTGAAACCGGCGGTGAACCAGCGGGTGTCGGCGGTCGCGGCGACGGGCGCGAGGCCTTCGCGGCGCACCAGCTCGGCCCGCTCCTCCCAGGGCTTGGACCCGTTGAAGTGGGCCGAGGAACAGATGACGGCGAGGGACGAGAGCCGCTCGGGGTGGTGGACCGCCAGGTGCAGACCCACCGCGCCGCCGAGCGACACACCTGCGTACGAGAAACGCTCGATCCCCAGGGAGTCGGCCAGCTCCAGCACGAGCGCGGCCAGGTCGGCGACCGTCGCCCCCGGTCCGATCAGGTCGGCCGGAGAGCCGCCGTGTCCGGGAAGGTCCCAGCGCACCACCCGGTGGGTGACGGACAGTTCGGGCGCGACCCTGTCCCACAGGGCGTACGACGTCCCGAGCGAGGGTCCGAGGAGCAGCGGGGGAGCGGTGGCCGATCCCTCGGTGCGGTGGTTGAGCAGTTTCACGGTCAACGTCGCTCCAGAGCACGGTCGGTGAGGACTCCGGCGGAGCCCGTGTAGCGAGTGGGGTCGGTGAGCTCCGCGAGATCGACGTCCTTGAGGCCGGGTTCCTCGCCGAGCACGTCCGCGAGGGGCCGCCGCTCGGTGACCGCCCGTGCGGCGGCTCGCGTCAGCAGCTCCTTGGCGGGTGCCCGGCCGAGCACCGGGGACAGTTCGGCGGCCAGCCGCTCCGAGACGATCAACCCATGGGTGAGGTCCAGGTGTTCACGCATGGTCTCGGCGTTCACCCGTAGTCCCTCGGTCAGTTCGGCCGCGTCGCGTGCCGCCCCGCCGACCAGCCGGAGCAGATCGCGCAGGGGCTCCCACTCGGCATGCCAGGCCCCGGCCGGCCGCTCGTCCTCGGCCGTCATCGCGCCGTACAGCGTGGCCGCGAGCAGCGGCGCGCGCCGGGCCGCGGCGGCCACGAGGGTGGCCCGCACCGGGTTCGCCTTGTGCGGCATCGCCGACGAACCGCCGCCCGACCCCTCGGCCAGCTCGGCGATCTCCGTGCGCGAGAGGGTGAGCACGTCGGCGGCCGTCTTGCCCAGCGCGCCGGCCGTGAACGCCAGCGCTCCGGCCAGGTCCGCGATCGGCGTGCGCAGCGTGTGCCAGGGCAGCAAGGGCTCGGCGAGGCCCAGTTCACGGGCGTACGCCGCGGTCAGGGCCCGGGTGTCGTCCGCGCCGAAGACGCCGAAGGCGGCCAAGGTGCCCGCCGCGCCGCCGAGTTGGGCGGGCAGCGAGGACCGTACGGCACGCACCCGGTCCCTGGCGTCGAGCACCAGTGACCGCCACCCCGCCGCCTTGAGTCCAAAGGTCGTCGGCACCGCGTGCTGGGTGAGGGTGCGGCCCGGAAGCACCGTGTCCCGGTGCTCCTCCGCGAGCCGGGCCAGTGCCCGCTCGGTGCGCTCCAGGTCGCTCAGGACCAGGTCCAGGGTGCGGGCCGCGACGAGCATGGTGGCCGAGTCCATGATGTCCTGGCTCGTCGCGCCCCGGTGGACGTACGGGCCGAACTCCGCGGCGACGGCGGCCGTCAGGTCCGCGACCAGGGGGATCACCGGGTTGCCGCCGCTCCGGGCGCGCAGCGCGATCGACGCGACGTCGAAGTCCCCGGCGGCGGCCGCCGAGGACACCGCCGTCGCGGCGTCGGCCGGTGCCAGCCCCAGGGACGCCTGGGCCCGGGTCAGCGCGGCCTCCGCGTCGAGCAGGGCCCGCAGATACGCGGAGTCGCTCGTCGCGGCCGACGCCGGGGAACCCGCCCGGCCGGGGGCGAGCAGGCCGGTGTCGGACGCGACGGGGTCGGCAGCTGTCACTGGAACTCCAGGAAGACCGTTTCGCCTTCGCCCTGAAGGCGGATGTCGAAACGGTACGTCCGCAAGGCGCCCTCGGCCGCGATCAGCGTGGCGCGCCGCTCGGCCGGCAGTGCGTCGAGCAGCGGGTCCGTGCCGTCGGCCAGATAGGCGCGGGTGAACAGGTGGTGCGTCAGACCGCGCGCGAACACGCACACGCTGATGTACGGCGGTCCCGCGTTGCCGGGCGGCAGGGTGCGCAGCGCGTAGTGGCCGTCCGCGTCGGTGGGGACGCGGCCGAAGCCCGTGAAGTCGACGCCGTTGCGGCCGAGGAAGCCGCCCGTCGACGGGTCGCGGCGAAGGGAGCCGGGCGTGCCCGTCAGGGAGCCGTCGGGCGCGGCCTGCCAGAAGTCCAGCAGGGCGTCGGGGATCGGTGTGCCCGCGCCGTCGTAGACATGGCCGTGCAGGGTGATCGTGTCGGGGTGGCCCGGGGGCGCGATGTCGCCGCCGCCCGGGAAGGGCAGCGCGTGGCCGTAGAAGGGGCCGATGGTGTGGGAGGGGGTGGGGAGCAGTCGCTCGGTCATGCTGGGCGGCCTTCCTCGATCCAGGTGGCGGAGGGACCGTCGAGGACGATGTCCCACTCGTAGCCCATGGAGAACCCTGGCCGCGAGAGATCGTGGTGGTAGGTGGCGATCAGGCGGTCGCGTGCCGCCTCGTCCGTCACGGACCGCAGGATCGGGTCGTAGGGGAACAGCGGGTCGCTCGGGAAGTACATCTGCGTCACCAGCCGCTGGGTGAACGCCGAGCCGAAGACCGAGAAGTGGATGTGGGCGGGCCGCCACGCGTTGGTGTGATTGCCCCACGGGTACGGTCCCGGCTTGATCGTGGTGAACGCGTACCGGCCCTGATCATCCGTCAGGGTGCGGCCCACGCCGGTGAAGTTGGGGTCGAGCGGCGCGGGGTGCTGCTCGCGCAGATGGGCGTACCGTCCCGCCGCGTTGGCCTGCCAGATCTCGACGAGCTGACCGCGCACCGGACGGCCGTCGCGGTCGAGCAGCCGGCCCGAGACGGTCATCCGCTCGCCGATCGGCTCACCGCGGTGCTGCAGGGTGAGGTCGTTGTCGATCTCGGTGATGTCGGTGACCCCGAAGACCGGGCCCGACAGCTCGACCGTCTCCGGGTCGCCGCCGCTCACGGCGACCAGGGGCTGCTTCGGGTGGCGCAGCCCGGAGCTGCGGTACGGGGCGTAGTCGCGAGCGGGATGGTGCCGCACGGGCGCGCCGCCGGCCACCGCCTTGTCGTACGCGTCCTGGAGATCCTTGATCTCGACGTCGATGTCCGACTGAGTCAGAGCCATGGTCGACTTCCTAGCGTTCGAGGACGAGGGCTAGGCCCTGGCCCACGCCGATACAGAGGGTGGCAACACCAACTCCGCCGCCCTTGCGGGCGAGTTGGTGGGCGACGGTGCCGGCGAGCCGGGCGCCGGAGGCGCCGAGGGGGTGGCCGAGGGCGATGGCGCCGCCCTGCGGGTTGAGGATCGCGGGGTCGAACTCGGGCCATTCGGCGACACAGCCGAGGACCTGGGCGGCGAAGGCCTCGACGCCAACGGCGCGGGCGAGGAGAACCGCAACGTGGGCAGGATGGCCGCCCTCCTCGCAGGACTGTCCACCACCGTCGTAGACGTCCTTCATGACTGGATCTCCTCCACGACATGGACCTCGGCGGCGGTTTTCGCCCTGATCTCCTCGGCTGTGACACCCGGCGCCGTCTCCACCAGCAGGAGCCCCTCGGCGGTGACGTCGAGGACGCCCAGGTCGGTGATGATCCGGTTCACACACGCCTTCCCGGTGAGCGGCAGCTCGCACTCCCGGAGGATCTTGGGCGAGCCGTCCTTGGCGGTGTGGGTCATCACGACGATGACCGTGCGGGCCCCGTGGACGAGGTCCATCGCGCCGCCGATGCCGGTGATCATCTTGCCGGGGACGGCCCAGTTGGCGAGGTCGCCGCCCGCCGAGACCTGCATCGCGCCGAGCACGGCGACGTCGATGTGCCCGCCGCGGATCATCCCGAAGGACAGCGAGGAGTCGAAGTACGAGGCGCCCGGCAGGACCGTGACGGTCTCCTTGCCGGCGTTGATGAGGTCGGGGTCCACCTCGTCCTCGGCCGGGTAGGGGCCGGTGCCCAGAATGCCGTTCTCCGACTCCAGGATCACCTCGACGCCGGCGGGGAGGCGGTTGGGGATCAGCGTCGGCAGGCCGATGCCGAGGTTCACGTACTGGCCGTCCGCGAGCTCACGCGCGGCGCGGGCGGCCATCTCTTCCCTGCTCCAGGCCATCACTCGCCCACCGTTCCGTCCGCCGCGGACGCCGACACCGTCCGCTTCTCGATCATCTTGGCGTTCGCCTGCCCGGGGGTCAGGGCCACGACGCGCTGCACGAAGATGCCCGGCAGATGCACCGCGTCCGGATCGATCCCGCCCGGCTCCACGAGCTGCTCCACCTCGGCGATCGTCACCCGGCCGGCCATCGCGGCGAGCGGGTTGAAGTTCCGGGAGGACTTGTTGAACACGAGGTTGCCGTGCCGGTCGCCCTTCGCGGCCCGCACCAGGGCGAAGTCGGTGCGGATGCCGCGCTCCAGCACGTACGGGGTGCCGTCGAACTCGCGCACCTCCTTCGGCGGGGAGGCCAGCGTGACGCCGCCCTGTCCGTCGTACCGCCACGGGAGTCCGCCGTCGGCGACCTGGGTGCCGACTCCGGCGGGTGTGTAGAAGGCGGGGATCCCTGCGCCGCCCGCGCGCAGCCGCTCGGCCAGCGTGCCCTGCGGGATCATCTCGACCTCCAGCTCGCCGGCCAGGTACTGCCGGGCGAACTCCTTGTTCGCGCCGATGTACGAACCGGTGACGCGGGCGATCCGCCCGGCGGCGAGCAGGATCGCGAGCCCCGAGTCCATGGCCCCGCAGTTGTTGGAGACCACCCCGAGCCCCTGGACGCCGCGTTCGTGGAGAGCCTCGATCAGCACGTTCGGTACACCGCTGAGGCCGAATCCGCCGACCGCGAGTGTCGCGCCGTCCGGTACATCGGCCACCGCCTCCAGTGCCGTGGCGACCACCTTGTCCATCCGCGAAGCCTCATCTCTCCCGTGCCGTCCAGCGCCTGAATTAATCAGGGCACTGATTAATTCTTCGAGGTTCTCAACACGCTGCCACCCGGACTCCTCTCCGTCAATACCCATGGTGAAGACCAGATTGCAGAGTGCTGTGCGCCGGGACAACCGCGAGGATGGGCAGGTATCGTTCAGTGCACCAACGAATACGACCTGGTGCGGCGCGGTCGCAGGCGCGTACCGGACCCGAGGAGCGCACATGGCCGCGGTGGACCTCTCCACCCACCCCGGGCACCTGGCCCGGCGACTGCAGCAGGCGCACTACCTGCTGTGGAACACGATGGTTTCCGAGGAGATCACCTCGCCCCAGTTCGCGGTCCTGAACGCGCTCGTCGCCGAGCCCGGCCTCGACCAGCGCACGGTGGGGGAGCGGGTCGGGCTCGACCGGTCCACCATCGCCGAGGTCATCAGCCGGCTCGGGCGCCGCGCTCTGCTGGACAAGGTGCGCGATCCGCAGGACGGCCGGCGCTACCTGCTCCGCCTCACGGACGAGGGGCTGCGCACCCACCGCAAACTGGCCGTCCGCACCGCGCGCATGAACCAGGTCTTCCTGGCCCCGCTCTCCGCCGAGGAGCAGACCCTCTTCTTCGACCTCATCCAGCGGGTCTCGGACGCCGCCGAGGAGCTCCGCAACCCTGCGGACCCCCTCGGCGCCCGGCGCTAGGGACTGCCGGGGGCAGGCGGTTCTCAGGTCTTGGCGAAGACCACCCACACCTGGCCCCGGGCGAAGTTCAGGGGCGCGCCGTCCGGCGTCGTGAACCGCGTGCCGTCGGCCGCTCCGGACCGCGACCAGTTCGCGTCGAAGGAGCGGCCGTCGCGCAGCACCTGCGCGGTGCCCGAGCCCACCGACTCCGTGTACGGCGAGTTGTTGCCGAGGACGTCGTGGTACTTGGACTTGCGCACCTTCACGTACTGGACGACCACCGTCGCCGGAGCCACCGAGGTGCCCTCGGTCGTCACGGTCGGCGTGCCGTCCATGGCCACCAGCCAGCGCTTGCGCTCGGCGGACCAGGTGAAGGTGAAGCGGGCCGACGGGAAGCGCACGGTGCGCGAGGTCTCGGGGGTGCCTCCCGGGGGCGCCGCACCGAAGCGGAAGCCCGTGGTCAGCGCGGCGTCGCCCGGCGCGGAGCCCACCAGCCGCTGCGGGCGCAGATACAGGTTGTGCGGCGCGGCCTTGCCCGCGCCCCGGTACCAGGCGCCGGACACGTTCCCCGGCAGCTGGGGATCGAGCGGAGCGTCGTCGATCAGCGGCAGCAGTTTGCGCTGGGCCCCGGAGAAGGCGAGCGTGGGCTCGTCGAACTGTCTCAGCAGCTCCAGATCCGACTCGCGGGCACTGCGCACGGGCCCGACGGCCTTCGGGTACGTGCTCGCGAAGACCGCCATCAGCCGGCTCAGACCGCCCTCGACCTGTTCGGCGTAGACCACGTCCGCCGCGTCGAGCCCCGTCTGGGGGCGGGCGGCGGGCGCATTGTCGATCTTCACCGCGAGCACCGGGCCGGTTTCCGGCCCTCCGCTTTCGTTCGGGTTCGCACTGTCGCTCCGGCTCGGGGACTGGGCCCGGCCGTCGTCGACCGGTCCGTCCCCCGCGGTGCAGCCCGTCATCAGGGAGCCCGTCACCGTGACGGCCAGCAGCGCCGCAGCCCAAGCGCCGCGCCGTATCCGCACCATCTCTCGCATGCCCACCGAGCCACCTGTCCCGTGCCATCGATTGTGCGTTCATCAGTTCATCGGTGGCCATACCCGATCGTTTCTGATTGCGCGCGTCGACTGAGCTGATCGGCTCAGGGGGAGGGGCCGGACCAGAGGGAAACGGAACCGTGGAGGTGCGTTCCGCGTCCCGCGCGTCAGCCCTGCGGCCCGAGGATCTCCGCGAGGTCGTAGCCGACCGGCTCGTCGAGCTGCCCGTATGTGCAGCTCTCGGCGGTGCGGTCGGGGCGCCATCGGCGAAAACGGGCGGTGTGGCGGAACCGTACGCCGTTCTCCATGTGGTCGTACGCCACCTCGGCCACCCGCTCGGGTCTGATCGGCACCCAGGACAGGTCCTTCTTCGCCGACCACCGGCTGGGCGCTCCCGGCAACCGAGCCGTCTCGTGCGCCGACTCCTGCGCCCAGGCCGCCCACGGATGCTCCGCGGCATCCTCCAGCCGCAGGGGCTCGAGCTCCTCCACCAGCTCGGCCCGCCGCTTCATCGTGAACGCGGCGCTCACACCCACGTGCTGGAGCGTGCCCTTGTCGTCGTACAGACCGAGCAGCAGCGACCCGACGACCGGCCCGCTCTTGTGGAAGCGGTAGCCGGCGACCACCACATCCGCCGTCCGCTCGTGCTTGATCTTGTACATGGCCCGCTCGTCGCGCAGATACGACAGCGTGAGCGGCTTCGCGATCACCCCGTCGAGCCCCGCCCCCTCGTACTGCTCGAACCACCGCTGCGCCACCTCGCGGTCCGTGGTCGCCGGCGCCACGTGCACCGGCGCGGTCACCCCGGACAGAGCCGTCACCAGAAGCGCCCGCCGGTCGCCCAGCGGAACGTCGAGCAGCGATTCGTCGGCCAGCGCCAGCAGGTCGAAGGCCACGAAGGAGGCGGGTGTCCTCTCGGCCAGCATCCGCACCCGTGAGTCCGCCGGGTGGATCCGCTCCGTGAGCGCGTCGAAGTCGAGCCGCCCCTCCCTGGCGATCACGATCTCCCCGTCCATCACGCAGCGCTCCGGCAGACGCTCCAGCAACGCCTCGACCAGCTCGGGAAAATACCTGGTCAGCGGCTTGCCGGTACGGCTGCCGATCTCCAGCTCGTCACCGTCCCGGAACACGATCGCCCGGAAGCCGTCCCACTTCGCCTCGTAGTGCATGTCCGGCGGGATCTTCGCCACGGACTTGGCGAGCATCGGCTTCACGGGTGGCATCACCGGCAGGTCCATGCTTCGATTCTGCGCGGCGGCGCGGGCATCCGCCCGGTGTGCGCGGCATGCGCGCTGCGCCTACCGTGGCTCGCATGGGCGATGCGGTGGAACTCGAAGCGGCCGGCAGGAGTGTGCGTCTGTCCAGCCCGGGCAAGATCTTCTTCCCGGAGCGCGGCTTCACGAAGCTGGACCTCGCCCAGTACTACATCGCCGTCGGAGACGGCATCCTGCGCGCCCTGCGCAACCGCCCGACCACCCTTGAGCGCTACCCGGACGGGGTGACCGGCGAGTCCTTCTTCCAGAAGCGGGCGCCCAAGAACATGCCCGACTGGATTCCGACCGCCCACATCACCTTCCCCAGTGGCCGCAGCGCCGACGAGATGTGCCCCACCGAGCCCGCCGCCGTGCTGTGGGCCGCGCAGTTCGGCACCCTCACGTTCCACCCGTGGCCGGTCCGGCGCGACGACGTCGACCGTCCCGACGAACTCCGCATCGACCTCGACCCGCAGCCCGGCACGGACTACGCCGACGCGGTGCGCGCGGCCCACGAACTGCGCGAGGTCCTCCACGAGTACGGCGATCTGCGGGGATGGCCCAAGACCTCCGGGGGCCGCGGGCTGCACGTCTTCGTGCCGATCCAGCCGCGCTGGACCTTCACGCAGGTACGCCGCGCGGCCATCGCCGTCGGGCGCGAGCTCGAACGCCGTATGCCCGATCAGGTCACCACCGCGTGGTGGAAGGAGGAGAGAGGCGAAAAGATCTTCGTGGACTACAACCAGACCGCGCGCGACCGCACCATCGCCTCCGCCTACTCCGTACGTCCCCGCCCGCACGCCCCCGTCTCCGCGCCGCTGCGCTGGGACGAGGTGGAGGACGCCAGGCCCCGGGACTTCGACCTGGCGACCATGCCGGCACGCTTCGCCGAACTCGGCGATGTGCACGCCGACATGGACGACCACGCCTTCTCCCTCGAGGCCCTGCTGGAACTAGCCAGCCGTGACGAGCACGACCACGGCCTCGGCGACCTCCCCTATCCGCCCGAGTACCCGAAGATGCCGGGCGAGCCCAAGCGGGTACAGCCGAGCCGCGCAAAGCACGAGGACGCCGAGCCGCCGAGCGCCTGATCGCCGGCCGAGCGCCTGATCGCCCGTGGAGCCGTGGAGCCGTAGAGCCGTAGAGCCGTGGGGTGTTGGGCGTCGGGCGTCGGGCGTCGGCCAGAGGTGACACCGGTGCTCGGCAGGTGGCCGTCGCGTGTGCGCGGGCCGGGCGGCTGCAATGCGCGCCGCCCGGCGGACCCGGGCAGGCCTCCGCCCAGGAGCCCTTTCTGGACTCGGTTCGAGATCCTGGGCCCGGTTCGAGCCGTTTTCGTTGATCGGGGAGCGATCTCACGGAGCGAGCGGCCGCGCGGCTATCCTGATCCGCATCCGCCGAGGAGGTGCCCTGAGGTGACCGAGACAGCGTCGCGCCCGACGTTGGAGGCCGTGGCCGCGCGGGCCGGGGTCTCCCGGGCCACCGCGTCGCGGGTCGTGAATGGTGGGGACGGGGTCCGCGAGCCGCTGGTCGAGCGGGTACGCCGGGCCGTCGAGGAACTCGGCTATGTGCCGAACCAGGCAGCCCGCAGCCTTGTCACCCGGCGCCACGACGCGGTCGCCGTCGTGATCGCCGAGCCGGAGACCAGAGTCTTCGCCGACCCCTTCTTCGCACTCCAACTCCGGGGCATCAGCAAGGAACTGACGGCGCACGACTCACAACTCGTGCTGCTGCTCACGGAAGGCCGCGACGACCACGCGCGCGTCGCCCGCTATCTCGCCGGCGGCCACGTCGACGGCGCGCTCGTCTTCTCGCTGCACCTCGACGACCCGCTGCCCGGCCTGATCCATGGCGCGGGCGTGCCGACCGTCTTCGGCGGGCGGCCCGGCTGGGGCGAGGGCGTCCGAGAGGCGGTGTACGTCGACTGCGACAACCGGGGCGGTGCCCGCCAGGCCGTCCGGTACCTCCTCGGTCTCGGGCGTACCCGTATCGCCCACATCACCGGTGCCCTCGACCAGACGTCCGCGGTCGACCGGCTGGACGGCTTCCGGGATGTCATGGCCGACGTCGATCCGGCGCTCGTCGCGCAGGGCGACTTCACGCCCGCCGGCGGCGAACGCGCGATGCGGGAACTGCTGGAGCGCCGCCCCGACGTGGACGCGGTGTTCGTGGCGAACGACCTGTCGGCCCTCGGTGTGCTGCGCGTGCTGCGTGAGCAGGGGCGGCGGGTGCCCGAGGACGTCGCCGTGATCGGTTTCGACGACATGCTGCCGATCGCCGAGCAGACCGATCCGCCGCTGACGACGGTCCGTCAGGACATAGAGGAAATGGGCCGGTTGATGGCCCGGCTGCTGATCCGCGGCCTGGAGGGCGGGGCGGGGGCGGAAGGCCCGGTGTCCGATCCCTCCGGTGTGGTCCTGCCGACGACGGTCGTGAAACGGGCCTCCGCGTAGGTCCCCGACCGGGCACGGCGCGCGGGCGTCGGGCCCGCTCCCGGGCGCTCACCGACTCCCGTGTGGGGCCGAGGTGCCCAGCGGATCCATGCGTCGCCCTGGAGCGACGGCGATCGGCGGGACACCGTGTGCCGGACCCCGCCGATCGGGGACGTCAGCTCTGCCGCGGTGCGCTCTTGATCACCGCGAAGCGTGCCCCGTACGGGTCGGCGAGCTTGGCCATGCGGCCGACGCCCTCCATGTCCGTGGCGGGCATGCGGACCGTGCCGCCGAGCTCCTGGGCCTTGGAGACCACGTCGTC
Organism: Streptomyces sp. NPDC005141; assembly: GCF_053599975.1. Taxonomy (NCBI): domain Bacteria; kingdom Bacillati; phylum Actinomycetota; class Actinomycetes; order Kitasatosporales; family Streptomycetaceae; genus Streptomyces; species Streptomyces sp. NPDC005141. Next base: position 21,255 of record NZ_JBSFYW010000061.1, read on the forward strand.
CGTGTCGGGGACCTCGATGTACGGCAGCCAGTACGCACCGGACTTCGCCTCGACCGGGTCGTCGGTGAGCGGCACGATTCCGCCGAACATGTCCTCCTCCTCGGTCTCCGCGGGGTTGATGCAGGTGTAGGTGCCGCCGGTGAACGAGACCGCCGAGGTGTTCCAGCCGAAGACCGAGTAGTAGAAGGCGGCGGCCGCCGCGATGTCCGGGGTGTAGAGCTCGACCCAGCACAGCGAGCCCGGGTCCCCGGCCCTGCCCAGGCCCTTCGTCCGGCCCGGCTGCCAGATGCCGAACATGACACCCGCCCTGTCGGCGAGCATCGCCATGTGGCCTTCGCCCATCACGTCCATGGGCGGCATCAGCACGGCGCCCTTGGCCTGCTCGACCGCTTTGGCCGTGGCTTCGGCGTCCGCGGTCTGGAAGTAGACGTTCCAGGACGGCGGGCCCTGTTCGGCGGTGATCTGCATGCCGCCGGCCACGGTCTCTCCGTCGACCTGGAAGAAGCCGTAGCCACCGGCGTCGGGCCCCGCCGACTGGAACTCCCAGCCGAAGAGCCCTCCGTAGAAGGAGATGGCGCCTTCGATGTCGGCCGTGCCTACATCCAGCCAGTTCGGGGCGCCGTTGACGAAACGGGTGGTGAGCATCATTGCCCTCCTTTGGGTGGTCCCGTTGTCTTTGATGCCGAGTCTTCCACCGCCCACTGACAATCGCCGCCGGGACGCGCAGCCCGTACGGGGCGGCGGACTCCATCACTCTCGGTATCCGGAGAGATTCGTAATGTTCTCACGTCGCCCCGCGCGCCGCCGTGTCCCGGACCCTTCCGCGGTCCATCATCGGGGCGGCCGGTGGCCTCGGAACACGGCGTTGATCCCGCGTTGATCGAACGTTTTTCGCCGAGAGGCACGATCCTGACCATGCACTTGGAAACGATCCCTCCGTCCGACATCGCCTGGCAGCAGCAGGCGTTGTGCGCGCAGACGGGGGCGGACTTCTTCTTTCCCGAGCCGGGCAGCTCGGTGCGCGAGGCGAAGCGCATCTGCGGGATGTGCGAGATGCGTTCCGCGTGTCTCGACTACGCGCTGAGCAACGACGAGCGCTTCGGAGTGTGGGGCGGCCTCTCCGAGAAGGAGCGCCTGGGCCTCCGACGCGCCATGGAGTGACGCCGGTCCCGTCGCTGCCGGGCGGGTCACGGCGCGGGCGCCCGTCGCCCGCAACCGGAAAACCCGTTCGCCGTGCCACAGCCGACAGGCACAATCCCCGCATGAACCGGACCCCGCAGCAGATCGTCGACAGCCTGCTCAACGCTCTCGATCCGCTGCCCCACCCGCAGCGCATGCGTGAACTCGCCCTGCGTGTGCGGGCGATGGACGAGCTGCGCCCGGTGCTCGAGGAACTCGACGCGCGCGGCCCCCACGAGCGGGGGATCGGCATCGTCGCGGCGTCCGTCGGACGCGACGCCGAGTGGATCGCGGACCGCATCGCCGACCCCGACGCCTTCGTGCGCGGACACGCCCTGCGGGACGCCGAGGCCCTCCAAGTGCCCGACTCCGCCTATGAGTCGGCGCTCGACGACGCACCGGAAGCGGTTCGCCGGGAGCTGCTGCGCGCGATCGTGACAGGTCGGCGCACCGCGCTCGCCGACCGGCTGGTGGACGGGCTGCGGAGCCGATGGGGCGACGCGGAGGCGGCGCGACTGCTGCCCGGCTGCACGGCGTGGACGGTCGGCCGACTGCTGCCCGGACTCTTCCACGCCGTCACCGGCTGGAAGACGCTCGCCAAGCGGCATCCCGGCCTCCTTCTGGACGTCGCCGAAGCGGAGGCGGCCGCGCTGCCCGACGCGCTGCGCGCGACCTGGTGGAGCCGGTACGCGGCCGGGGTGTCCGCCGCCGTCGCAGCGGACCCGGTCCGCGTACTCGACCTGCTCGAACGCCTCGGCCCCGCCACTCTTCCCCATCAACTGCGGGTCCACCTACCGAGGTTCGCGACCGCCGACGCGAGCCGCCTGCTCCGGATGCTGCTCGCCCCGGCCGAGAGCGCCGTCCGCCGCGGCAGGGCGCCGGAGCCGGACGTCCTGCGCGGACTCGCCCGCTCGGGCGCACCCGAACTCATCTCGTACGGAAGGTCCTTGGCCGAGTCCGGCAACCTCGCGCCGCTCCTGAGAGCCCTGCCGCCCGCGCGGCGTCACGCCTTCCACCGGGCCGTCCAGGAGGGCCGCGGCGGCGGTCAGGGCGCCATCGACGCACTCGTTCTCGAGGCACTGCCCAGGAGTTGCGTCGCCGAGGAAGCCCGCCGGATGGCGGCCGACGCGCGCGCACGCGGCGCCGCCTGGTACCCCCTGCTGCTCGCGGAGTCCTTCCTGCCTGTCGCCGAAGTGCAGGGCCGCCTCGCCGAGGCCACCCGGCGACCCGCCGCGGAAGACCGCGCGCAGGCCTGGCCGTTGCTCATCCGCAATGCCGCGCGGTCCGGGGACAGCGCCGCCGTCACCTCGGTACTGCACGACATGGGACGGCTGCGCAACGAACAGGACCCGGTGCGCTCGGCCGCGCTCGGAGCGCTGGCCGGGGTGCGGCCCGCACTGTTCACCGAGGACGCCGAGCCCTGTCTCGACCGGATCACCGCGGACGCGGTCGAGGCCCGCGACTCCTCGCCCGCCACCCGCCGGCACCTCAGCGTGCTCGCCCTGTCCGTCCTGAGCGAGCACGCGGCCGGCGGATCAAGGGAGTTGGTGAACTGGGCGCTGCGCACCCTGGTCCGGATATCCGGCAGCACCGGCGGCGCGGACCTCGGCCGCCTGGACGCCAAGCTGCGCCGTGGCCAGGAGCACCAGGTGTACGAGGCCCTGCGGCCGTGGATCGAGGCGGGCGCCGAGAAGGCCGACTACAGCCTCGCCTTCGCCGTGGCCCGCGCGGTGGGGCGCCGCGCCGCCGGCATGCCGGAACTCCAGGAACTCCTGTGGCAGGCGATCCGGTACGGCAATGACACCACGGTGCGGACCGCGGTCGATCTCTGGCTGGAGCCGCCCGCGACACGGGACGAGCGGGTGTCCCGGGTCCTCGCCCTGGACCCCTCGGCGATCGCGCTGTGGCCCGTCCTCCAGGTCGTCAGCCGGCGCCGCACCGACCTGCTCGATCCGCTGCTCGCCGAAGCCCCGCCGTACGGGCGCTTCCTGACCAGGGACGCCCCCTGGACCGTACCGGTGGACCGCGACGTACGCCGCTGGGTGCCGCGCCAACAGCTGGCAGTTGTCGGGAAGTTGACCGAGGAGGTCGAGGACGCCGGTCTGCCCCTGTACCGGCGGGCCGCAGCCCTCGCGCTCGCCGCGCTGGTCCCGGGCCACGGCACGGAGCTCGTACGGCGCTGGACGGAGGCCCCGGACGTGGTGCTCGCCGAAGCGGCCCTGGCCGCGCTCGCCCGCACCGACCGGCCCGCCGACGCGCTGCCCGAGCTGCTGGCCCGCGCGGGCGACGACCGGGCCCGGGTCGCCGTGTACGCGGCCACGCGGGCATCACGGTACGCCGCGCCGTCGCACCTCGCCGGGCACCTGCGCGCGGTGCTGTTCGCGCCGGACGCCAAGGTGACCAGCCGCAAGGAGGCCGCCCGGCTCGCCGCCGCCCGGCTCCCGGCAGCGAGAGCGGCCGAGCTGCTGACCGAGGCGTACGCCGCCCCGGGCGCCCACGTGGACGTACGTGCCGCCGTCGTGGCCTTCACGGGCGGTCTCCTCGACGAGGAGCCGGTCTGGGGCGTGCTGCGCGATGCCGCGGCCGCCGAGCCGGTGCTGCGAGCCGCGGTCCTCCGGGTCACCGCGCTCGACCTGCCCGCGCCGCATCGCGAGCGCTATGCCCGACTGGTCCGGGAGGTGACCACCACCGACGACCCCGAGACCGCGACCCTCGCGTTCGCCGCGCTGGCCCGCTGGGCTCCATGGTCCCCGGAGGCCCCCACGGTCCTCGCCGCGGCCACCACGGACCTCACGGACCGCACGAGCTGGCGCGCGGCGGCCCAGGGGCTGGTCGCCGTGGCGGTGGGCTCGCCGGGTGGCGTCGACGGGTTCGAGCAGGCACTGAGGGCGCTCGCGCAGGCGGACACGGAGGCAGGGGCAGCGGCCGGAGCGGCTGGATCCGGATCCGGGGCAGCGGGAGGAGCAAAGGCCTTGGCCGTGACGGAGGCCGGGGCCTCGGCCCGCGCCGACGCGGAGGAGCGGCGGGACCGCCCCGCCCGGCAGCGGCTCGCCCACCTCGTCGCCTGTCTCGCCCGGCGCGCTGCCACGGACCCGGAGGCGGTCCGCCCCGCCGCCCTGGCCGCCGTGGAGCTGCTCGCCGGCTACGACGCCTTCGTGCCGCAGGCCGCCGCGCTCGCCGTGACCCACCTGGACCTGGAGGCGGACCCGCGGCGACTGGAGCGGCTGGCCGCCCTGACCACCGGCCGCCCGGCGCTTGCCGTCCGGACGGCCGGGGAACTGGAGGCCCGGCTGCGGGCACAGACGGGCGACCCCGACGCGCTCCTCGCCGCCGTGCGGCGCCTCGCGGCCCACGGCGGCCACGCCGAGGGGCTTCTCGCCGTGGCAGTGACGGCCGCGATCGGCACCCGCACGGGCTGGGCCGCCCCCTGGAGGGACCGTCTGAGAGCCCTGCGCCGCCACCCGGTGCCCGACGTCAGGGACGCCGCGCTGAACCGTCCGACGGCCCAGGAGTGAACGGCCGCGCCGTACCTCGGCGCCCGTCCGGACACGCGCGAGCCCCCGGCCACGTCCTCGCGCGAGGCGGGATGGCGTGATCCGGGGGCCGAGTGCGGAGCCGCGGGTCGGCGCGGGTCGGCGGGGGTTCGCGTGCGGTGAGTCCCGGCCGGAGCCGCGCGCTCGCGGGAGAAGCTACGCGTTCGCGCGGGCCGCCATACGGGCCTTGCGGGCGGCGAGCTTCGCGTCGAACTTCGAGGCCTCCGAGTCGAGGCCGCCCATGAAGAAGCCGAGCTCCTCCTGGGCCTGGAGGCCCTCGGGGCCGAGGCCGTCCATCTCCAGGACCTTGAGGTGGCGCAGCACGGGCTGCAGCACGTCGTCGTGGTGGATACGCATGTTGTAGACCTCGCCGATGGCCATCTGCGCGGCCATGCGCTCGAAGCCGGGCATGCCGTGACCGGGCATCCGGAAATTGACGACGACGTCACGGACGGCCTGCATGGTCAGGTCGGGGGCGAGCTCGAACGCGGCCTTCAGGAGGTTGCGGTAGAAGACCATGTGGAGGTTCTCGTCGGTCGCGATGCGCGACAGCATCCGGTCGCAGACCGGGTCGCCCGACTGGTGACCGGTGTTGCGGTGCGAGATGCGGGTCGCCAGCTCCTGGAACGCGACGTAGGCGACCGAGTGCAGCATCGAGTGGCGGTTGTCCGACTCGAAGCCCTCGGACATGTGGACCATCCGGAAGGCTTCGAGCTGGTCCGGGTCCACCGCGCGCGAGGCGAGCAGATAGTCGCGCATCACGATGCCGTGCCGGCCCTCCTCCGCCGTCCAGCGGTGCACCCAGGTGCCCCAGGCGCCGTCACGGCCGAACAGGGAGGCGATCTCGTGGTGGTAGCTCGGGAGGTTGTCCTCGGTGAGGAGGTTGACGACCAGCGCGATCCGGCCGATCTCGGTGACCTTGGACTGCTCCTTGTCCCAGGCCTCGCCGTCCTCGAAGATCCCCGGGAAGTTGCGGGCGTCGCTGAAAGGCACGTACTCGTGCGGCATCCAGTCCTTGGCCACCTTCAGGTGGCGGTTCAGCTCCGTCTCGACCACTTCCTCCAACGCGTACAGCAGGCGAGCGTCGGTCCAGGCGGCTGACGGGCTGCCGAGGTGAGGAGAAGTGATCGTCACGGGTGCTCCAGGGAGGGACGGGGACAACGAGCGGAAAACTAACCTACGGCATCGTAGGCTACGTCTCCGTAGGTTACGTCTCCGTAGGTTAAGGTCCCGGTAAACACCGCTGATCAGCGGTGTTTCCAGGGTGGTCACGGGCGTCCTCGGCTCACGCCGGAGGCGACCGGACGGCGAGGTCGCGGGGCCGGACGGATGTCTCGATCATTCGTTCAGGCGTACAGCTCCCGCAGTCGGACCGAGAGGCAGGTCACACAGCCTTCGAGCTTCTCGAACTCGCTGATGTCCACCGGAACCGGTTGGTGGCCGAGGTCCGCGAGCAGCTCCGCGGTCTTGGGGGCGCTGGCCGCGATCAGCAGCTTGCCCCCGCCCAGGAGAACCACGTGCGCCCCGGACTCCTCCGGTACCGACAGGAAGCGCGGGAAGAGCGAGGGGGTGTCCACCAGCGGCTCGTGCCCGATCACCGTCCCGTCGGGCAGTGCGGTGACCGCCGACTTCAGATGCAGCACCTTGCTGACGGGGACCGCGACGACCCGCGCCCCGAGCGGTTCGAAGACCGCCCGCAGCTGCTGGACCCCGGCCGCGTTCGTGCGGCCGCCGCGGCCCACGTAGATCGTGTCGCCCACCTTCAGGATGTCGCCGCCGTCGAGGGTGCCCGGCTCCCAGATCCAGTTCACCGAACAGCCGAGACGTGCCACGGCCTCCTCGACCCCCGCGGTCTCGGCCCGCCGGGACTCGGCGCCCGGGCGGGCGATCAGGGCGACGTTGCGGAAGACGACGACGGCGTCCTCGACGAACACCGAGTCCGGGCAGTCCTCCGCCGGGTCCACCTCCACGGTCTCCCAGCCGTGCGTGCGCAGCGCCTCGGTGTACGCCTCCCACTGCTCGACCGCCAGGTCGACGTCCACCGTCGCCCGCTCCACGTGCGTCACCAGCCCCTCGGCGAGGCGGGGGCTGGGCCTGCGTACGAGTGCTTTCTGGCTGGGCACGGGCGGGTCTCCGAATCGGCAGGGGGTGTCGGCGCAACATCATGCAGCGCGGTCCGCGCGCGCAAAAGCCCCCCGGCCTGACGTCGGGCGCCACCCACCCCCGACGCTAGGCCGCCCCCGCCTCCCGCACTAGGAGGGATACCCGACAGTTTCCGGAGCGATTTCTTTCAGTTCTCCTCCTTCCAGCAACAGCCGTCGCGTGATGCCGAGCGACTCCAGGAACGGCATGTCGTGACTCGCGACGATCAGCGCCCCCTCGTAGGACTCCAGGGCCGTGGTGAGCTGACGGACGCTCGCCATGTCCAGGTTGTTCGTCGGCTCGTCGAGCATCAGGAGCTGCGGCGCGGGGTCGGCCAGCATCAGGGCCGCGAGCGCGGCACGGAAGCGTTCGCCGCCGGACAGCGTCGCCGCCCGCTGGTCGGCCTTCGCACCCTTGAACAGGAAGCGGGCGAGCCGCGCCCGGATCCGGTTGTTGGTGGCGGCCGGCGCGTACCGGGCCACGTTCTCGGCGACGGTGAGCTCGTCGTCGAGCACGTCGAGCCGCTGGGGCAGGAAGCGCAGGGGCACATGGGCACGGGCCTCACCGGACACGGCGTCCAGTTCCCCGGCGATCGTGCGCAGGAGGGTCGTCTTGCCCGCTCCGTTGCGCCCGGTCAGCGCGATCCGTTCGGGCCCGCGCAGATCGAACACGCCGTCCACCCGTGCGCCGTACCTCAGCTCCAGCCGGTCGAGGGTGAGTACCGTTCGCCCCGGCGGTACGGCCGTGTACGGCAGGTCGACCCGGATCTCGTCGTCGTCCCGTACGGCCTCCACCGCCTCGTCGAGACGCTCCTTCGCCTCGCTGAGCCTCTCCTCGTGCATGATGCGGTGCTTGCCCGCGGACTCCTGGGCCGCCCGCTTGCGCGCACCCATGACGATCTTCGGCTCGCGCTTCTGCTCGAACATCTTCTGGCCGTAGCGCTTGCGCCGGGCCAGCTTGACCTGCGCGTCGACCAGCTCGCGCTTCTGCTTCTTCAGGTCGGACTCGGCGACGCGCACCATGCGCTCCGCCGCCTCCTGTTCGCCGGCGAGCGCCTCCTCGTACGCGGAGAAGTTCCCGCCGTACCAGGTGACCTCACCGGAACGCAGATCGGCGATCTGGTCGACCAGGTCCAGCAGTTCGCGGTCGTGACTGACCACGATCATGACCCCGGACCAGGCCTCCACGGCCGCGTACAGCCTTCGTCGGGCGTACAGGTCGAGGTTGTTGGTGGGTTCGTCGAGGAGCAGGACGTCGGGCCGGCGCAGCAGGAGCGCGGCCAGCCGCAGGAGCACCGACTCGCCGCCGGACACCTCGCCGATCGTGCGGTCCAACTCGATGTGTCCGAGGCCGAGTTCGCCGAGGATCGCGCGGGCCCGCTCCTCGACGTCCCAGTCGTCGCCGACGATGTCGAAATGCTCCTCCGCCGCGTCGCCCGCCTCGATCGCGTGCAGGGCGGCGCGGGTGGCGGCGATGCCGAGCGCCTCGTCGACCCGCAGGGCGGTGTCGAGCGTGACGTTCTGCGGCAGATGGCCGACCTCGCCCGCGACCCGGACGGTGCCGTCGGCGGGGGTGAGGTCTCCGGCGATCAACTTCAACAGGGTCGACTTTCCTGATCCGTTGGCGCCGACGAGCCCGGTGGTGCCGGGTCCGAAGGCGATCTGGAGGTCGTCGAAGACCTCGGTGCCGTCCGGCCAGGAGAAGGACAGGGAGGTGCAGGAGACGGAGGTGGGGAACGTTGACATGAGGGCCTCGCGGTTGCTGGAAAGGGTCGGGGGTACGCGTACGGGACACCGCGAGGCGACGACGATCCAGTTCGGAGGAGAGCAAGGAGAAGGCCCGCACCGAAGGACGGCTCGAACGCCGAGGTCGCACGCTGCGCACACGCGGGCCGGACAGAACCGGCTGTGTGACGCGGTGTCTCAGACCTCAGACGAGCAACGTCCTTCTCCATTCGACGGCAACAGAACCGCTGTACACCGTAGGGACGGCCCGGTGGGCTGTCAAAGGATTAACGCGCCCCCGACGAACCAAGGAGATCCTGTGCCGAACGGCTCGCTCTCGCTGCCCGCCCGGCTCTACCTCCTGGCCTGGGACACCACGAAGCCCAGGATCACCGGCTCCACCCATCTCCATCACCTGGTGCGCGCGGGCGCCCTCACCGAGCTGGCCCAGCGCGGGCTGCTCCTCGACGACGACGGCATCGTCACCCCCGTGGACCCCGACTCCCGGACGGGGGACCTCGTCCTCGACGGGCTCCTGGAACTCGTCGCGGAGTCCCGGCCCCGCAAGTGGAAGCCCTGGGTCACGCTGCGGGCCCGGGTCACCTTGGACGCCGTACGCGCCCAGCTCGCCGCCGGGGGATACCTGCGGGCGGAGCGGAAGCGGGTCCTCGGGCTGTTCCCCTCCGTGGACTACGCGCTGGACCGGGTGCCGGCCGTGGAGGCGCTGCGCGCGGAGGCACGACAGGTGCTGGAAGGACCGCTGCCCGTCGCCGAGGTCTCCGACCGCGACGCCGCCCTCGTGGCCCTCGCCACCGCGGCCGAGCTCCGCACCCTCGCTTCGCCCAAGGACCGCAAGCTCCACAAGGCCCGCATCGACGAACTCACCGAGCGCAGCGGCGCGGCGGCTCCGGCCCTGAAGAAGGTCATCCAGGAGGTCCGTACGGCGGTGATCGTGGCGGCGACGACGGCATCGGCCACGGCCTCGACCACCGGGAGCTGAACGGGAGGGGGCTGCCCCCGCTCCCCGGAACGCGGGGCGTCGGCCACCGGCACGACCGACTCGACGGGCGCGGGCGGACTCACCGTCCCATGCACGCGGGTGCCGGCGACGGCTTCCAGCACCGTCACCGAAGGGGCGGGGGCGCGCCTCTCGCCCCATGCACGCGGGTGCCGGCCACGGCTTCCAGCACCGTCACCGAACGGGCGGGGCGCACCCCTCGCCCCATGCACGCGGGGTGCCGGCCACGGCTTCCACCACTCTCACCGAACGGGCGCGGGCCTACGCCCGCGCTGCGGGGGCCGGGGTTCCCGCACGGTGGCGCGCTGCCACGTTCACGTCGGATTCCTGCCAGCCCCCGCCGCGCCGCCCGTGCTTGGCTCCTCTCCATGACGAACACCGAAAAGCTCCGCGAGACCGCCCTCGCCTTCCGCGCCCTGCATGTGCCCGGCCGCCCCCTCGTGCTGCCGAACGCCTGGGACACGGCCGGCGCCCGGATCGTCGAAGAGGCCGGCGCGGCCGCGGTGGCGACGACCAGCGCGGGGGTGGCCTGGGATCTGGGCACGGCGGACGGGGACCGGCTGGACAGGGCGGGCGCGCTCGCGGCCGTCGCACGGATCGCCGCCGCGGTCGGGGTGCCGGTCAGCGCGGACATCGAGAGCGGATACGCCCCGGACGCCCGGGGCGTCGGGGACACGGTCCGCGCCGTGCTTGCGGCGGGCGCCGTGGGCGTGAACATCGAGGACGCGCTCCACACGGAGGGAGCCGGGCCGCTGCGCCCGGTCGGCGAGCAGGCGGAGCGCATCGCGGCGGCTCGCGCGGCCGCCGACGCGGCGGACGTGCCGCTGTTCGTCAACGCCCGCGTCGACACCTATCTGCGCGGCGCGGGCGGGGTGGAGGAGACCCTGGAGAGGGCTGCGGCCTTCCTCGCGGCCGGAGCCGACGGCGTCTTCGTCCCCGGAGCCGTCGATCCGGTGACCGTGAAGGCGCTCGTCGAGGGCGTCGAAGGTCCGCTGAACATCCTGGTGGGCCCCGGAGCGCCGTCCGTCGGGGAGCTGGCGGCCCTCGGGGTGGCCCGGATCAGCGTGGGTTCGAGCATCGCGCAGGCCGCGCACGCCCTGGTCCGGCGTGCCGCGCGGGAGCTGCTGGACACGGGGACCTACGGGACGCTGGCCGACGGGCTCGACTACGCGGGGCTCAACGCCCTGATGAGCCGCGCCCGCTGAGGGCGGCCGCGCCGCTCAGCAGGTGCCCCGCATGAGCTCCGCCAGATCGTGGTCCAGGTCCACCTGGAGGTGCTCCAGGCCGACCGGCACCAGGTCGGTGGTGAGCCGCAGGAAGTTCCGTACCTCGCCCGAGCGGACATGCACCACGGCGGTGCCCTCGGGAGCGTGGAACTCCAGCACGGTGCGGTCGTAGCCGTACGGCCGCACCCGCACGTCGCCGTACCCGACCGAGTCCTCGAGGCCGGACACCAGCAACTCGCGGGCGAAGGTCCAGCAGACCTCCACGCCCTCGAGCGTGGCGGGGGCCGGGAAGGTCATGCGGACGGCGAACGGGTCGGTCCGGTCGTAGTGGAGCGTTGCGGGAATGCTCGGCATCCGCGGCGCGGCGGCGACGAGGCGTGCCTCTACGGGCTGCTCGATGACGGTGGACAACGCCTGGCTCCCTTGGTGACGGCTGAACGAACTCCGGGCGGATGAGGCCGGTCAATTGAAGAGACGGAGAAATGACCCGGCGCGTGCACCTGTAAGGCGAGTGACCTCTGTCACCGAGGTCATGCACTGGGGAGATCAACTTTCCCCGACCGTGATGATCCCTTTCCGTCCCGCGCTCGCCGGACACCCGAGAGGACACTCGGGTGGGCCCCGGAGGTTCCCGCGGGATGCCATCTGGACGACTTCGGGGGAGTGGACTAGCTTCGCCCGCCATGAGGGGCTTGGGGAAGACGAGACGTACGAGCCGGACGGTCACCGTGGGACTGAGCGCGACCGCGCTTGCCGCGGCGCTCGCGGTGGCGGTGCCCGCGGCGGCGGTGCCCGCGGCGGCGGTGCCGGCGCACGTGCCCGAGGCGGCGAGGACCCCGCACTGGGTGCTCAAGGACAGCGGTACCGATGTACGGTTCCGTGGCCTGTCCGCCGTCAGCAGGGACACCGCGTGGGTGGCCGGCTCGAAGGGCACCGTGCTGCGCACCACGGACGGCGGCGGGGTCTGGCGGAACGTGTCGCCACCCGGGGCCGCGGACCTGGAGTTCCGCGACATCGAGGCGTTCGACGCGCGGCGTGCCGTGGTCCTGGCCATCGGCGAGGGCGAGGCGTCCCGCGTCTTCAGGACCGAGGACGGCGGCGCCACCTGGACGGAGTCCTTCCGCAACACCGACGCCAAGGCCTTCTACGACTGCCTCACCTTCCTGGACCGGCGCCACGGCCTGGCGATGAGCGACCCGGTGGACGGCAGGTTCCGCATCCTGTCGACCAGCGACGGCGGCCGCTCCTGGAAGGTGCTGCCCAGCGCCGGGATGCCCGCGGCGCAGGACGGCGAGGCGGGCTTCGCCGCGAGTGGGCAGTGCCTGGTGGGTTCGGGGCCCCGCGATGTCTGGCTGGCCACGGGAGGGGGCGCACGCGCGCGTGTGATGCACTCCTCGGACCGCGGGCTGACCTGGACCGCCACCGACACCCCGGTCCCCGCCGGCGATCCGGCGCGGGGTGTCTTCGCCCTCGCCTTCCGCGACCGGGTCCACGGTCTCGCGGTCGGCGGTGACTACCGCGCCGACCAGGCCTCACCGAAGGCCGCTGCGGTCACCCCGGACGGCGGCCGCACCTGGACCACCGCGGACCGGCCCCCGCCCGCCTACCGCTCAGGCGTCACCTGGCTGCCGCACAGCCGCACCGCCGCGCTCGCGGTCGGCCCCACCGGCACCGACCTGACGACCGACGGCGGCCGCACCTGGCGCACCCTCGACACCGGCTCGTACGACACCGTGGACTGCGCCCCGGACCTGGGCTGCTGGGCCTCCGGCGAGAAGGGAAGGGTCGCCCGGCTGGAACGCTGAGCCGGACCGGGCAGGACCAGACCGGACCGGACCGGACCGGACCGGACCGGACCGGACCGGACCGGACCGGGCAGGGCAGGGCAGGGCAGGGCAGGGCAGGGCAGGGCAGGGTCGGGCCGGGGCTGGGTCGGGCCGAGCCGAGTGGGACATGCCGTGCTTTCGAGCGCTCGTAGCGCGAGCGAGAGGCACCGATCAGCCGCGGCGAGCCGTGTTCACGGCTGTTTCCACACATCGGCGTTCGGAGCCCGGCCCGGCGCCAACCGCCCCGGCGTGGTCCCGCGGATGCGCCACCGTGCGTCTGCGTCCACCCACGTGGCGACCGCGGCCTAGTGGTGGTTTGTTGACGGCGGGTCATAGCTGCAGTAGGCCGGTAGCAGAGGAACGGCGCCTTGCCGCCAGGGGGCTCGTGATGACCCGTCGTGTGCCGTGTCCGCCCGCGCCTGGCCCGCTGGAAGCCCACGCCGCACGCTTCGATGACCTGTTCTCCACGTTGGCACAGCGGCGTGGGTTCCGCGAGTACTTGACCGGTCTGCTCCTGCCGCGGGACCGGAACAAGACGCTGACCTGCTTGGTCGGCACGGAGCCGGTGGTCGGCGCCCAGTACCGGTCGGTGCAGCGGCTGCAGTTCTTCTTGTCCGAGTCGACGTGGGACCACGAGAAGGTCAACGCCCGGCGGGTCGAGATGCTGTTGGCTGATCCGGCGACCGCCCCGCATCCGGGCGGCGTGCTGGTGATCGACGACTCCGGCGACCGCAAGGACGGGAGTGCGACCGCGCACGTGGGCAAGCAGTACCTGGGCTCGGTCGGGAAGATCGACCGTGGCGGGGTCACGGTGACCACATGCTGGGCGGACGAGCGCGTCTACTACCCGCTGCACGCCGTGCCCTACACCCTCGCCCACCACTTCCCGAACGGGAAGAACGACCCCGCCTTCCGCACGAAGCTGCAGATCGGAGCCGCTCTGGCCCGGCAGGCGAAGGAAGCGGGAGTGGTCCTGCGGGCGGTGGCCGCCGACTGCGCCTACGGCGACCAGGACGGCTTCCGCCGTGAACTGACCGATGCCGGACCGCCGTTCGTCATGGCGATCAAGCCCCGCCACGGCACCTGGGCCTACGGCGACCAGGCGTACACCCCCGTCGACGCCGCCCGCGCCCTGGCCTGGCACGACCCGGACAAGCCAGGCGACTGGAGCGCGGTCACCCGCACCTTCCGCGACGGGCACACCACTACCTGGTGGGCCGCAGAGGCGCACCTGGGCTGGTGGGGCCCCGACGGAAACGTCCGCCTGGTCGTGGCCACCGCCGACCCGGCCACTCTGCCCGCACAGTCCACCTGGCCGCCGGTCGGGCAGAGACGGGGCTGTCCGCCGTCCCATCAGCCCCACCCGGCCAGCTGGCCCAAGGCAATCCGCGCCGTCCGTGGCTGGCTGATGCCCTGGGCCACGCTGCAACGCTACTGGCGAGCCTGGACAGCCAAGCCCCCGCCCACCGAACTCCAGAACCTGATCAACGCCGTCAGCACTGGAAGACCCATCGACCTCTACGCCCCGGTCCAGCAAACCACCGCTAGGTGGCCCGACCTGAATCGTCGGTCAGAGCGGCCGCAGTCAAGGTGAGGTGCTGGACCAGGACTGCGGCTGCGGTGTCGGCATCGCGGGCCAGCGCTGCCTCCTCCAGCATGCGGTGTTCCTTCGCGCCGTCCCGGTCGGGGTTGCGGTGCGCCGACCAACGGCGGGCCAGCTCACTAGCGGTCCACAACCGGTCGAAGGTCTCCAGCAGCGCGCGGTTGCCACACCCCTCCAGCAACGTGCGGTGGAAGGCCCTGTGCGCCTCGGCCCAGGCGTCGGTGTAGTACTCGCCTTCCTCCGGCACGTACGCCGGAGTGCGAACCAGACGATGGTGCGCGGCCCGCACCCGGGCCTCCCAGTCGACATCGCCGCGCTCGATGGACATGCGCAGTACGACCGGTTCGATGGTCCGGCGGGCTTCCGCGATCTCCTGCCAGCGCTGGTCGGAGAAGGACGGGACGGCGAAACCGCGGTTGGGCAGCCGGTCGGCGAGCCCCTCGCCGACCACCCGCACGAGCGCCTCGCGCACCACGGCCAGGCTCACGCCCTGCTCCTTGGCAAGATCCTGCGGCTTGAGGGGGGCGCCGGGGGAGTGGTCCCCGCGCATGATCGCGTCCCGCAGGTGTGCGTAGACCTGCTCGGAGAGCATCTGCTTCCCCGGCGGGGTCGAGGGGCGCGCCGTCTGAGTCATGGGCCCATCCTAGACGACTGGATAGACGATCCCGTAGATAATCGATTATCTGTGTTATGGTCGATTCAGTAGTCGATGAGGACGTCCTCGTCCGGAAGGGAACGACCGCTGTGCCTGCCAACGACCCCTTCGCCCGCCTCCCCCAGGCGGCCTCATTCACCGTCACCAGCGCCACCGTCACCGACGGTGCCGCGTGGCCGCCCGAGCAGCACTCCTCCGGCCTGCCCGGTGGGAAGGACGCATCCCCGCAGCTGTCCTGGAGCGGCGCCCCGGACGGCACCAAGAGCTACGCCGTCACCGTCTACGACCCCGACGCCCCCACCGGGTCCGGGTTCTGGCACTGGGCGGTCGCCGACATTCCCGTCACGGTCACCGAGCTTCCCGAGGGCGCCGGCGACGACACCGGCTCACAACTGCCCGAGGGCGCCTACCAGTTGCCCAACGACGCCCGCGTGGCCCGCTACATCGGCGCCGCCCCGCCGGCCGGACACGGCCCGCACCGCTATTTCATCGTGGTGCACGCCCTCGACATCCCCTCGACAGGCGTCCCGGCCGACGCCACACCGGCCGTCCTCGGCTTCACCATGGCCGGTCACACCCTCGGACGCGCGGTATTGATCGCCACTGCCGAAACGCCCGCATGACAGCGCCGCCCGACTTCCCGGAGGCACCACCGCCATGCACCTCGACGGCCTTCCCGGCTCCGCCCGCCCTGACGACGGCCCGATGGGCCTGAACGCCGTCGGTGACGTCAGCCGCGCCATCAGCGCCGCCCACCTGTTCATCTACCTTGCCCCCGAGAGTGCCGAGGAGGCGGCCGAGCTCGGCGTGACCGACCGCGGGCCGGCGTATCTGGCCTTCCGGTCGGCCGCGATGGGCGCGGTTCCGTGGCAGGTCACGCTCGCGGCCTTCTACAACTTCAGCCCGCGGGCAGTGCGGGCCATGGCGGGCGTGTGGGACGCCGCGCCGCCTGAGCGGTGGCAGGCCGCCCGCTTCCTGGCCGCCGGACGGGCGATGCGGCGCGTCAACGTACACCTCACGGACGACCACCTCGCCGAGGCGCGCTCGCTGATCGACCCAATCCTCGCCGGTGCCGACTACGCCGGCAAGGTGCTGGCCGCCGCGAACGTCTCGGTCCCGCTTCCCCCTGATCCTCTCGTCGCACTCTGGCAGCAGATCACGGTGGCGCGCGAGTGGCGCGGCGACGCCCATCTCGTCGTACTCGCCGACAACGGCCTCGGGCCGTGCGACTGCCTCGTTCTGCACACCGCAACCGGCCGCTTCCCGACAGCTCTCGCGCGAGCGACCCGTCAGTGGGACGACGAGGAGTGGAGCGCGGCGACGGCACGTCTCGCCGCGCGCGGCTGGCTCGACTCCCACGCCGTGATCACCGACGCCGGCAGTGCGGCACGCGAGCGCATCGAAGTGGAGACAGACGAGCACTGCGCCGCGCTGTGGGCACCGATCGGCAACGCAGGTGCCCGCCGCTTCGCCTCGCTCATCGCGCCGATCACCAACGCGTTCACCGCTGTCCCGTCTCATCGGATCTAGTGGCAGGCCACGTTTGCCCGTCAAGGAGTGGTGTCCGGTGCGGCGAGAGGGCGTGCCGGACGTCGCGACGAGGCGAACGTTGCCTACTGCAGCTATGACCCGCCGTCAACAAACCACCACTAGGACGGCGTCGGCATCACGGAGTGCCGCTTGACCAGTTCGTACGACCTCAGTCGGTCGGCCAGCGCGTACACGGGTGTCACCAGCATGAGTTCGTCCGCGCCGGTCAGGTCCACCAAGTCCGTCAGGTGCCGCGCGACCGTCTCGGGCGCACCGTGCGCCTGCTGGGCACGGAAGCTCTTGAGAGCCTTCATCTCTTCCGCGGCGAACGAGTGGGCCGCGGCTTCCGCGGGTGTGGGGAAGGGGATGTCGCCTCGCCCCTGGAGGAGTCCGGCCTTGACGACATCCATCGGGCCGGCGAGCCAGGACGCCTCCTTCTCGGTCTCGGCGCACACCGTCTCCACGCAGATCAGCACGCGCGGGCGCGCGCACCACCGAGAGGGGGAGAAGCACGCGCGGTAACGGTCCAGCGTGGCCAGGGTGTTGTCCGGACGAATGTGATGGGCGACGGCGATCGGCAGTCCGAGTTCCCCGGCGAGCGCGGCACCGGCCGTGCTCGAAGCCAGCAGCCACGGTTCCGGGAGCGGGCCGAGCGCGACCTCGTCCACCAAGTGGCGCAGCGTCGACGAGACATCGTCGCGGTACTCGTCGTCCGTGGCCGGACCGGCGCCGCGGCGCAGGGCCCGCGCCGTGGACTCGTCGAAGGTTCCCGGCCCCCGGCCGATGCCCAGGTCGATCCGGCCCCCGTGCAGCGCGGACAGCGTGCCGAACTGCTCGGCCAGCATGATCGGGGCGTGGTTCGGAGCGAGAACACCCCCGGAGCCGAGCCGGATGGACGACGTCGACGCGGCCGCGTGGGCGGTCAGGACGACGGGCGGGAACGCCCCGATGGCCGGGGAATGGTGGTGCTCGGCGTACCAGAGACGCAGATATCCGAGGTCCTCGAGGCGCCGGGCGAACGCGGTGGTGTCGCGTAACGTGTCTGCGGCTTCGGCGCCCTTTTGGACCATGGCCACTTCGAGCGCGCTGAGCGGAACGGTGATCATTCGGTCAGTATAGGAATGGCTCGACCACGCCAACCGCCTTCGCCGGCACGGTGGTTCGCTCCTCGGCCCGGCCACGGGGACGTGCTGGCGCAGGGCGCTCGGGCATGAACAAGGGCAGCTCCCGCGGGTGTTCGACCGCGAGTGAGCGGCGGCGTTCAGCCGAGCGGCTCGCGGTACCGCTCGAGGCCGGGCGCCGTCTTCGTCGCGACGAACTCGGTGACGCGATACGCGCACACGCCCGCGGTGACGAACGGGTCGCCCGCGGCGATCTCCTCGATCCGCGACCGGTCGTCCGCGACGGCCAGGATCACGCCGCCGTCGCGGGGGTTCTTGCGCCCCGAGGCGAGAAAGAACCCGGCCGCGTACTGCTTGTCGAGCCAGGCGACATGGGCCTCCAGGACGGCGTCGACGGCTTCGATCGGCGCGGTGTAGGTCAGCTCCAGTACGAACATGATCGCGAGCCTACCGATCCTGAGGACTCGGAGGGGCGGAGTCCTCCCGGACCACGGACACGATCCGAGCCCCGGACGCGGCGCGGACACGGGGACCGGAACGCCCGACACCGTTCGAGCACACGGAACCCTGGCCCGCAGCCCCGGTCTTGTGCCCTTTAGGCTCGTTCCCATCATGACCACCGTGAGGATTCCCGCGGGCTGGCCCGCCACCGAGGAACAAGCCCGCGCCGTGCAGGACGAGTTGCGCGGGCGGGTGGTGCTCGACGAGCCGGGCCCGCCGCCCGGAACCGGCCGGGTGACCGGCGTCGACGTCGCCTACGACGACGAACGGGACGTGGTCGTCGCGGCGGCCGTCGTCCTCGACGCGGCGACCCTCGACGTCGTGGCGGAGGCCACCGCCGTCGGCCAGGTCTCCTTCCCGTACGTTCCCGGACTGCTCGCCTTCCGCGAGATCCCGACCGTCCTGGCCGCGCTGGACGCCCTGCCCTGCCCGCCCGGCCTGGTCGTGTGCGACGGGTACGGCCTCGCCCACCCGCGCCGCTTCGGCCTCGCCAGTCACCTCGGCGTCCTCACCGGGCACCCCACGATCGGGGTCGCCAAGAACCCGTTCACCTTCTCCTACGAGGAGCCGGGCGTCCGGCGCGGCAGCGTCTCACCGCTGCTCGCCGGCACCGACGAGGTGGGGCGCGCGCTGCGCACCCAGGACGGGATCAAACCCGTGTTCGTGTCCGTCGGCCATCGCGTGGACCTCGACAACGCCTGCGCGCACACGCTCGCCCTCGCCCCGAAGTACCGCCTGCCGGAATCCACCCGGCACGCGGACTCCCTGTGCAGGCGGGCCCTCCAAGAGGCAACGGCCTGACGTCTCCCGCCCGTCCACCGGCCCGCCCGACGCCGCCCGCCCGCCGGAGGCTGCGTCGGGCGTCCCGCACCCCTCGGCCGGGGCGCACTGAGTACGTGTTCTGAGTAGCCGTACGGATGTACGGCTCCGTCGTGATCGGCAGGCTGGTCCGCATGACGACGCATCGTGCCCCGAAGCCCGCCGCCGACCCCGCCCGGCCCGTCGAGCGCGCCGTGGCAGGCGCACTCGTCCTCGCCATGTCGGCCGGTCTCGCCTGGATCGGCGGGATGGTCTACACGATGATCGGTTGGGCGTCGTGAGGGTCGCGGGACCCTCACGACGGCGCCGTAGACACCGCGCGGTACCCACCGGAGCCCCCTTGCCGGGCTCCGGTGGTGGTCCCGGCCCTACCGGACCGCCGCCACCCGGAAGGTGATCCCCGCCGCGGTGAGCCGTTCCATCAGCGCGTCGCCCATCGCCACCGTCGGCGTGACCTGTCCCGACGTCTTCGGCAGCTCGTCGAGAGCGAGGGACAGCGCGGACTCCGCGAGCATCTTGGCGGTCTCGCCGTAGCCGGGGTCGCCACCCGCGACCTCGGTGTACACGCGCCGGCCGCCGCCCTCGCCCACGAAGCGGACCGAGAACCAGCTCTTCGCCCGCAGTTCGGCGCTCGGCCCCTCGCCCGGCTTGATCCGGTCGGACAACCAGCGGCGCGCGGGCGGCAACTGGGCGGCCGCGAAGATCGCGCTCACCCCGGCGACTCCGCCGAGGGCGATGGGCAGCCGCTCGACGGCCGCGTAGTGGCGGTAGCGGAAGTCCGGCCCGTACCGCTCCAGGACGCGCGCCGAGCGCTGCACCACCTGGGCGTCGATCGTGGGCAGCGGCAGGGCCCACGCCCCGACCTCCTTGGCGAACCGCGGCGCGCCCAGCGGGGCCTCGACACGCCGCCCCATCACGCGCGGCTCGTGGTGCCTGCGCTCCCGCGCCGCGGCGAGCATGTGCCGGCCGCGCGCGAACTGGTTCAGCGCGGAGGCGAAGGTGCCGCCCGAGAACATCGCCTGGGAGCGCACGAACCCGTCCACCCTCAGCGGCACGCCCTCCGGGAGCTGCCGCACGGTGAAGTAGGCGCCCAGGTCGTGCGGAACCGAGTCGAAGCCGCAGGCGTGCACGAGCCGCGCGCCCGTCTCCCGCGCCCGGGCGTCGTGCCGGACGTACATCAGGTCCACGAACTCCGGCTCGCCGGTGAGGTCCACGTAGTCGGTCCCGGCATCCGCGCAGGCGGCCACCAGATCCTCGCCGTAGGTGATGTACGGCCCCACCGTGGTGGCCACCACGCGCGCGTGCCCGGCGAGCTCGCGTACCGAGTCCGGGTCCGTCACGTCGGCCCGCAGCACACCGGGGGCGCCGCCGAGCCGCTCCCGCAGCCGCTCCAGTTTCTCCGCGCTGCGCCCGGCGATCGCCCACCGCAGCCCTTCGGGCGCGTGCGCGGCGAGGTACTCCGCGGTGAGCTCCCCGACGAACCCCGTGGCTCCGAAGAGCACGATGTCGTACGCGCGGTCCGTCCCGTTCAGCCTGCTCATGACACCCTCCGCACTGTGGGCTGCGCTCGATCGTGCGGTGCCCGCCACGTCGTGCGCGAAGCGCCGTTGTCGGTGGCTGAGGCTAGCGTGAGGTACGCACAGTCGGACGACGAGGTCGCAGGAACAGGCCGGAGGTAGCCGTGACCGTGTCGAAAAACGCGCTGAAAAAGTGGCAGAAGGTGCGCGAGTTCGCGCTCGGCCTGCCCGGCGCCGCGGAGGATTTCCCCTGGGGCGAGACCGTAGCGAAGGTCAACAAGAAGGTCTTCGTCTTCCTCGGCCTCGACGACGGCAGTTACCCCATGGGCATCACGGTGAAGCTCAAGGACGAGGCGGCGCACGCCCACGCGCTGACCGCACCCGGCGCCGAGCCGGCCGGATACGGCCTGGGCAGGGCCGGCTGGGTGCGCGTGCCCCTGGAGGAGCAAGGGGCTCCCGCGGCGGAGCTGCTGTGCGACTGGGTCGAGGAGAGCTACCGGGTCATAGCCCCCAAGAAGCTGATCGCGGAGCTGGACCAGCGCTGACCCCGCAGATCCGCTCGGCGCGTGCCCGGGTCGGCTGCTGGTCAGCCCGGGTCGGCTGCCGGTCCGCCCGGAGTGGGCCGGCAGGCACGTCTTCCGGCCGTACGGGTCCGGTTCCGGCCCCCTGGCCTGGTACGACCGCTTTGGTCATGGTCCGGCACCGGGAATTTAACTAAGCGCTTGCTCGTCAGGGGCTTGCCCGAAGTGGAACACGTTCTTAACATCGCTGATGTCACATCAGTAGTGTCACAGTCCTGGGGGCTTGATGGCAGAGGCAGGAACGCCGGGGCACGGCCCCCTCACCGGGGTGCGCGTGGTCGAGCTGGCGGGCATCGGCCCCGGCCCGTTCGCCGCCATGCTGCTCGCCGACCTCGGAGCGGATGTCGTCCGGGTGGACCGGCCCGGCGGCGCCGGGCTCGCGGTCGATCCGGCCTACGACATCACCAACCGCAACAAGCGGTCCGTGATCATCGACCTCAAGGCCGAGGACGGCGCTTCCCGCGTCCTCGACCTGACTGAACGGGCCGACATCCTGATCGAGGGCTACCGCCCCGGCGTCGCGGAGCGCCTCGGTGTGGGCCCCGGCGCGTGTCACGCCCGCAACCCGAAGCTCGTCTACGGCCGGATGACCGGGTGGGGCCAGGAAGGCCCGCTCGCCCACCGCGCGGGGCACGACATCGCCTACATCGCGCTCACCGGCACCCTCGGCATGATCGGCAAGCCGGACGAGCCGCCCGCGGTCCCCGCGAACCTCCTCGGCGACTACGCGGGCGGCTCGCTCTATCTCGTCGTCGGTGTCCTCGCCGCGCTCCACCACGCGCGCGCGACCGGCGCCGGGCAGGTCGTGGACGCGGCCATCGTCGACGGCACCGCGCACCTCTCCACGATGATCCACGGGATGATGGCCGCGGGAGGCTGGCAGGACCGGCGCCACGTCAACCTCCTCGACGGCGGCTGCCCCTACTACGGGACCTACGAGACGGCCGACGGCCGGCACATGGCGGTGGGCCCGCTGGAGCAGCAGTTCTACGACGAGTTCGTCGACCTGCTCGGCATCCCGGAACTCGGCCCCGCCCGCAAGGACCTGGCCCGCTGGGAGGAACTGCGCGAGAGCGTCGCCGCCCGCTTCAGGACCCGTACGAGAGACGAGTGGACCGCCGTCTTCGAGGGCTCCGACGCGTGCGTGGCGCCGGTCCTGTCACTGCGCGAGGCGCCCGGCCACCCGCACCTCGCCGCCCGCGGCACCTTCGTGGACCACGGCGGCATCACCCAGCCGGCCCCCGCGCCGCGCTTCTCGACCACCCCCACCTCGGTCCGCGGCGGCCCCGCCCTCCCGGGCGCCGACACCGCGGACGTGGCCCGCGACTGGGACGTACCCCGGCTGACGAAGGACGGCGACTGATGGAGCTCTCCCTCCCGCTCGACTACGCGGGCGACACGCGAAAGGCCGCCGACGAGGTCGCGGCCCTGGAGGCCGCAGGCCTGGACGCCGTCTGGGTCGCCGAGGCCTACGGCTTCGACTCGCCCACGATCATGGGCTACCTGGCCGCCCGCACCGAGCGCATGAAGATCGGTGCCGCGATCCTGAACGTCTATTCGCGCACCCCGGCGCTCATCGCGCAGACCGCCGCCGGGCTCGACGCGATCTCCGGCGGCCGCGCCCTCATCGGGCTCGGCGCCTCCGGCCCGCAGGTCGTCGAGGGCTGGCACGGGAAGGCGTACGACAGGCCGCTCGGCCGCACCCGCGAGACCATCGAGCTCACCCGCCGCATCCTGCGCCGCGAAGTCATCGACCATCACGGCATCACCGACATGCCCCGCCCCGGTGGCCTCGGCAAGCCCCTGAAGATCCTCACCAAGCCCGTACGTCCCGAAGTCCCGCTGTACGTGGCCTCGTTGGGGCCCGCCAACGTGCGGATGACCGCCGAGGTCGCGGACGGCTGGCTCCCCACGCTGTTCATTCCCGAGAAGGCCCACCAGGTGTGGGGCGCGGCACTGGCCGAGGGCGCGGCCCGCCGGGACCCGGCCCTCGGACCGCTCAAGACCGTCGCCGGCGGACTGCTCGCGATCGGCGAGGACGCGGCGGCCGTACGCGACCTCGCGCGCCCCAGGATCGCCCTCTACGTCGGCGGCATGGGCGCCCCGGGCAAGAACTTCTACAACGACCTCGCGGTGGCGTACGGCTACGAGAAGGAAGCCCGCCTCATCCAGGAGCTCTACCTGTCCGGCCGCAAGGCCGAGGCCGAGGCGGCCGTGCCGGACGAGTTCTGCGAACTGATGTCGCTGTGCGGTCCCGAGAGTTACGTCCGCGAGCGCGTCGCCGCCTTCCGGGAGGCCGGGGTGACGATGCTGAACGTGACGCCCGTCGGCCCGGAACCGGCCAGGCTCGTCGAAACCGTCAAGGGCTGGCTCTGAGCCGGTGTTCCCCCGTATGAACTCCAGGAAGGCGTTTCCCGCATGAAGCGGCAGATCTTCACCGCCGAGCACGACGCGTTCCGCGAGACCGTGCGCACCTTCCTCACCAAGGAGGTGCTGCCCCACTACGAACAGTGGGAGAAGGACGGCATCGTCTCGCGCGACGCCTGGCTCGCGGCAGGGAAGCAGGGCCTGCTCGGACTCGCCGTGCCCGAGGAGTACGGAGGCGGCGGGAACGCGGACTTCCGCTACAGCGCCGTACTCGCCGAGGAGTTCACGCGCGCGGGAGCGGCCGGTCTCGCCCTCGGGCTGCACAACGACATCATCGGGCCGTATCTGACGGACCTCGCCACCGAGGAGCAGAAGCGGCGCTGGCTGCCCGGATTCTGCGACGGCTCGATCATCACGGCGATCGCCATGACCGAACCCGGCGCCGGATCCGACCTCCAGGGCATCACGACGCACGCCGAGGACAAGGGCGACCACTTCCTGCTCAACGGCTCCAAGACCTTCATCTCCAACGGCATCCTCGCCGACCTGGTGATCGTGGTCACGAAGACCACCCCCGAAGGCGGTGCGCGCGGGCTGTCGCTGCTCGTCGTCGAACGCGGCACCGAAGGCTTCGAGCGCGGCCGCAACCTCGACAAGATCGGCCAGAAGTCGCAGGACACCGCCGAGTTGTTCTTCAACGACGTGCGCGTGCCCAAGGAGAACCTGCTCGGCGAACTGAACGGCGCGTTCGTCCACCTCATGACGAACCTCGCGCAGGAGCGCATGGGCATCGCCGTCGCCGGGATCGCCGCCGCCGAACACCTGCTGGAGATCACCACCCAGTACGTGAAGGAGCGCGAGGCGTTCGGGCGGCCGCTCGCGAAACTCCAGCACATCCGCTTCGAGATAGCCGAGATGGCCACCGAGTGCGCGGTCACCCGCACGTTCCTCGACCGCTGCATCGTCGATCACTCCGACGGCGAACTCGACGCGGTGCACGCCTCCATGGCCAAGTGGTGGGCCACCGAGCTGCAGAAGCGGGTGGCCGACCGGTGCCTCCAACTGCACGGCGGCTACGGCTACATGACGGAGTACCGGGTCGCCCGGGCCTTCACCGACGGACGCATCCAGACCATCTACGGCGGGACCACCGAGATCATGAAGGAGATCATCGGCCGTTCCCTGCTCGGCTAAACCCTCCCGAAAGGCTTACCAGTGAGCACCGAAGCGTACGTGTACGACGCGATCCGCACCCCGCGCGGTCGCGGCAAGCAGAACGGCGCCCTGCACGGCACCAAGCCCATCGACCTGGTCGTCGGGCTCATCCACGAGGTGCAGCGGCGCTTCCCGGGCCT
This sequence comes from Streptomyces sp. NPDC005141, assembly GCF_053599975.1. Classification (NCBI taxonomy): domain Bacteria; kingdom Bacillati; phylum Actinomycetota; class Actinomycetes; order Kitasatosporales; family Streptomycetaceae; genus Streptomyces; species Streptomyces sp. NPDC005141. Next base: position 45,952 of record NZ_JBSFYW010000061.1, read on the forward strand.
CGACCCGGCCGCCATCGACGACATCGTCCTCGGTGTCGTGGGCCCGGTCGGCGACCAGGGTTCCGACATCGCCCGTATCTCGGCGATCGCCGCCGGACTGCCCGACACGGTGGCCGGCGTCCAGGAGAACCGCTTCTGTGCCTCGGGCCTGGAAGCCGTCAACCTGGCCGCGATGAAGATCCGTTCGGGCTGGGAGGACCTGGTGCTCGCGGGCGGCGTCGAGTCGATGTCGCGGGTGCCGATGGCTTCGGACGGCGGCGCCTGGTTCGCCGACCCGATGACCAACCTGGCCACCAACTTCGTGCCGCAGGGCATCGGCGCCGACCTGATCGCCACCATCGAGGGCTTCTCGCGCCGCGACGTCGACGAGTACGCGGCCCTCTCCCAGGAGCGGGCCGCCGCCGCCGTGAAGGACGGCCGCTTCGAGAAGTCCGTCGTCCCCGTCAAGGACCGCGCCGGACTCACGGTCCTCGACCACGACGAGTTCCTGCGCCCCGGCACCACCGCCGACTCGCTCGCCAGGCTGAAGCCGTCGTTCGCCGACATCGGCGAACTGGGCGGCTTCGACGCCGTGGCCCTGCAGAAGTACCACTGGGTCGAGCAGATCGACCACGTCCACCACGCGGGCAACTCCTCCGGCATCGTCGACGGCGCCTCGCTCGTCGCCATCGGTTCCCGCGAGGTCGGCGAGCGCTACGGCCTCACCCCGCGCGCGCGGATCGTCTCCGCGGCCGTCTCCGGCTCCGAGCCCACCATCATGCTCACCGGGCCCGCGCCCGCGACGCGCAAGGCGCTCGCCAAGGCCGGCCTGACCATCGACGACATCGACCTCGTCGAGATCAACGAGGCCTTCGCCGCCGTCGTCCTGCGCTTCGTGAAGGACATGGGCCTGTCGCTGGACAAGGTCAACGTCAACGGCGGCGCCATCGCCCTCGGGCACCCCCTCGGCGCCACCGGCGCGATGATCCTCGGCACCCTCGTCGACGAACTGGAGCGCCAGGACAAGCGCTACGGCCTCGCCACCCTGTGCGTGGGCGGCGGCATGGGCATCGCCACGATCGTCGAGCGCGTCTGACCTTCCCAACGGATCAAGGATCTACGGAGCATCCCCTGATGAGCACTGAGCCCACCACCATCCGCTGGGAACAGGACGAGACCGGCGTCGTCACCCTCGTCCTCGACGACCCCAACCAGTCCGCGAACACGATGAACCAGGCGTTCCGCGCCTCCCTCGCCACGATCACCGACCGGCTGGAGGCCGAGAAGGACTCGATCCGGGGCGTCATCTTCACCTCCGCCAAGAAGACCTTCTTCGCGGGCGGCGACCTGCGCGACCTCATCCGGGTCACCCCCGAGACCGCCCAGGACCTCTTCGACGGCGGCCTCGCCATCAAGCGCAACCTGCGCCGCATCGAGACCCTGGGCAAGCCGGTCGTCGCCGCGATCAACGGCGCGGCCCTGGGCGGCGGCTTCGAGCTCGCCCTCGCCTGCCACCACCGGGTCGCCCTCGACACCTCCGGCACCAAGATCGGCTGCCCCGAGGTCACCCTCGGCCTGCTCCCCGGAGGCGGCGGAGTCGTCCGCACCGTGCGCCTGCTGGGCATCGCCGACGCTCTGCTGAAGGTCCTCCTCCAGGGCACGCAGTACAACGCGACGCGCGCCCAGGAGAACGGCCTCGTCCACGAGGTGGCCGCCACCCCCGAGGAGATGCTCTCCAAGGCCCGCGCCTTCATCGACGCCAACCCCGAGTCCCAGCAGCCCTGGGACAAGCCGGGCTACCGCATCCCGGGCGGCACCCCGGCCAACCCGAAGTTCGCGGCCAACCTGCCCGCCTTCCCGGCCAACCTGCGCAAGCAGACCAACGGCGCGCCCTACCCGGCCCCGCGCAACATCCTCGCGGCCGCCGTCGAGGGCTCCCAGGTCGACTTCGAGACGGCCCAGGTCATCGAGGCCCGCTACTTCGTCGAGCTGGCCGCGGGCCAGACCTCGAAGAACATGATCCAGGCGTTCTTCTTCGACCTCCAGGCCGTGAACTCCGGTGCCAACCGGCCCCAGGGCATCGCGCCGCGCCCGGTCCGCAGGGTCGCCGTGCTCGGCGCCGGGATGATGGGCGCCGGCATCGCCTACTCATGCGCCCGCGCGGGCATCGACGTCGTCCTCAAGGACGTGACGGCGGAGGCCGCGGCCAAGGGCAAGGCGTACTCCGAGAAGATCTGCGCCAAGGCCGTCACCCGGGGACGTACGACCCAGGAGAAGGCCGACGAGCTGCTCGCCCGCATCACGCCCACCGCCGACCCGAACGACCTCGCGGGCTGCGACGCCGTCATCGAGGCCGTCTTCGAGGACACCTCGCTCAAGCACAAGGTGTTCCAGGAGATCCAGAACATCGTCGAGCCCGACGCCCTGCTCTGCTCCAACACCTCGACGCTGCCGATCACCGCGCTCGCCGAGGGCGTCGAGCGGCAGGACGACTTCATCGGGCTGCACTTCTTCTCGCCCGTCGACAAGATGCCGCTGGTCGAGATCATCAAGGGCGAGCGCACCGGCGACGAGGCACTCGCCCGCGCCTTCGACCTCGTACGGCAGATCAAGAAGACCCCGATCGTCGTCAACGACTCGCGCGGCTTCTTCACCTCCCGCGTCATCGGTCACTTCATCAACGAAGGCGTCGCGATGGTCGGTGAGGGCATCGAGCCCGCCTCCGTCGAGCAGGCCGCCGCCCAGGCCGGCTACCCGGCCAAGGTCCTCTCCCTCATGGACGAGCTCACGCTCACCCTGCCGCGCAAGATCCGCAAGGAGTCGCAGCAGGCCGTCGAGGAGGCGGGCGGCACCTGGGAGACGCACCCCGCCGAGGCGGTCATCGACCGCATGGTCGACGAGTTCGGCCGCCCCGGCCGCAGCGGCGGCGGCGGCTTCTACGAGTACGGGGAGGACGGCAAGCGCGGCAGGCTGTGGCCGGGACTGCGCGAGCACTTCGCCACGGCGGGCCACGAGATCCCGTTCGAGGACATGAAGGAGCGCATGCTCTTCTCCGAGGCGCTGGACACCGTCCGGCTCCTGGAGGAAGGCGTCCTGACCTCCGTCGCCGACGCCAACATCGGCTCCATCTTCGGCATCGGCTTCCCCGGCTGGACCGGCGGCGTCCTGCAGTACATCAACGGCTACGAGGGCGGGACCGGTACCGGACCGGCCGCATTCGTGGCCCGCGCCAGGGAACTCGCCGAGCGCTACGGGGAGCGTTTCACCCCGCCGGCGCTGCTCGTCGAGAAGGCGGAGAAGGGCGAGCGGTTCACCGACGCGACCTGACGGAGGCGCATCACGCCCCGGCCCACGCCACTCCCGGGCACACGCCACTCTCGGGCCCGGGCCATGAGGTGACGTGTCGCTGAGTGGTATGGGGGACTTGCTCCACGGGGGCGGGCACCGGACGCTGACCGGCGAACCGGTACCCGTCCCCGTCCCCGTCGAGGAGCCCCCCTATGGGCCGCCGTCCCGCCCTCGCTCTGCTGGACATCCTGCGTGGCGAGGGCGTGGACCGCGTCTTCGGCAACCCCGGCACCACCGAACTCCCCTTCCTGGCCGCCCTCGCGGAGACCCCCGACGCACCCGCGTACGTGCTCGGCGTCCACGAGGGCGCCGTCGTCTCCATGGCCGACGGATACGCCCGCGCGACCCGGCGCCCCGCCTTCGTCAGCCTGCACATCGCCGCCGGGCTCGCCAACGGACTCATCGGTCTGCTCAACGCCCGTCGCTCCCGCACCCCGTTGGTGGTGATGGCGGGCCAGCAGGACCGGCGCCACCTCCAGCAGGACCCGATGCTCTCGGGCGATCTCGTCGGGCTGGCCCGCCCCGCCGTCAAGGCGGCCGTCGACGTCCAGCACGCCCGTGACCTGCCGCTCGCCGCGCGCCGGGCCTTCGCTCTCGCGGTACGGCCGCCCGCCGGGCCGGTGTTCCTGTCCGTGCCGATGGACCTGCTCGCCGAGGACACCGAGGTCGAGGTCCCGCCCCGCACACCGACCCCCCGTGCCGGTCCGGCCGCCGGCCTCGACCGCGCCGCCGTGCTGCTCGGCCGGGCTGCCCGTCCCGCCATCGTGGCCGGCGACGGCGTGGGCCGCGACGACGCCGTACGGGCGCTCGTGCGCGTCGCCGAGACCTGCGGCGCCCCCGTCCACCACCAGCCGATGGCCGACTGCCTCGACTTCCCGACCACGCACCCGCTGTACGCGGGGATGCTGCCACCGCGTCACGAGGCCGTCCGCGAGGCGCTCGGGCCGTACGACACCGTCCTGATCGCCGGGGCGCACGCGTTCACCCCGCACCACTACACCCCGGGCCCCGCGCTGGCCGCCCGGCATCACCGTCGTCCAGCTCGACTCCGACCCGGACGAGATCGGCCGCAACTTCACCGCCGACCTCGGGCTGGTCGGCGCCCTCGCCCCCTCCCTCGACCGCCTCGCCGACCAGCTGCGCGACCGCGTGCCGGGGGACGTGCCGCGCGATGAGCGACGAGGACGCGCCTCTGGGGTGGCCGACCGGGGTTCGCGGCGCGATGAGTGAAGGGGACGCGCCGTTGGGTGGCAGACGGGGACGCGTCGCTGGGGGTGGCCGACCGGGACGTACTGCTCCGATCACGGATCGCGGCGTGGACTCACCTGCTGGACATGGTCAGTTGTAGGTTCGCCGCCGATCGGCGTACCGCTTCGGTGACGGTCGGCGGCTCGAGGCGGCCCGCACCTTGCATCCGGCCCCGGGTGCCCGACCATCGGTCCATGACGGACGGAGCGGTCCCGAAGTCGGTGCTCGCGCGCGGTGCGGCGCTGCTGCGTGCCTGCGGGAGTCCGAGGAGGCGCTGAGCCTCGCCGAACTGGCGCTGCGCACCGGGCTCCCAAGCCGAGCGCGCACCGGCTGCTCGCTCGGGCAATCGGCGCCGACCGCACGGGAGTTGCGTGATGCCGCCCTGCCCTACCTCGGCGATCTGCACGAGGAGACCCACGAGAACGTGCACCTCGCCGTGCCCGACGGGTCCGACACCCTCTTCCAGGAGAAGATCACCGGCCGCCGCGCCACCCCGATCGTCTCGCGAACCGGCGGCCGGCTGCCCGCGCACTGCACGGCCACCGGCAAGATCTTCCTCGCCCACGGCCCCCGGCCACCGCACCGGTCCCTGCCCCGGCTGACCCCGCGCACCCTCGTGCTGCTGGGTCAGCTCGCCCGGGACCTCGCCGCGACCCGGGCCCGTGGCTACGGCGTCAACCTGGAGGAGGCCGAGATCGTGGTTTCGGCCGTCGCGGCCCCCGTCTACGAACAGGGGCCCGCGGGGCCGCGCCCGATCGCCGCCCTCTCGGTCACCGGCGGCACCCGCCGCCTGGACATGGACCGCGTCGGCGCACGGGTCTGCGCCGCGGCGCGGGCCCTGACCCGCGCCCTGTCCGCCTGACGGGCCGCATCGCGTGCAGGCAGAGCGCTTGGTCGTGGGGCCTGGCTGGTGTGGCAGGGCATCCGCGAGCACAAGGGCTGGATCTGGGTCGCCGCGGGCGTCATCGCTCTCGGCCCTGGGGTCGTGGCCACCTGGCAGAGCGATGACAACTTCGGCCGCATCCCGGCCGCCTACGGTGGGATCTTCGTCGCCGGTGGGCCGCGCAGGTCGGGTGCTCGCCGCATGGCCTACGGGGCCCTAACCCTGTATGGGAGGGCGTCGGCGCAGCCGGGGCGGAGCGGGCCGAAGGCAGGAGCGGCGCCCCGAGCGGAGACGGGAGCCCCGCCCGGCGGAGCGGAGCGCAGCCGGGGCTTGAACCAGTAGAGAAAGTTGTTACTCAGGCTTCGGCTGGGACTATGTCCGGTCCCGGGAGATGCTTGACACTTCGATCCCAGCTGATGGTTGACGGTGGCCGTGATCGGCTTTTCTGTGCACGTCGTTGCGGCGTGTGGCGGGAGGCCGGGATTGGCTCTGGTGGAGTTGTCGGTTGTCGAGCAGAGATATCGGGCTGTCCTGGCGGTGCTGGCGGGTGCGACGGTGACGGAGGTCGCCGCCCGGCTGGGTGTTTCCAGGCAGACGGTCAGCGGGTGGAAGTCCCGGTATGCCGTCTCAGGTCTGGCCGGCCTGGCTGACCGTTCCCGTAAGCCGGCCTCGTGTCCGCATCAGGCGTCTGCCGAGGTGGAGGCGGCCGTGTGCGAGCTGCGGCGTGAGCATCCCCGGTGGGGTCCGCGGCGGATCGCTCATGTGCTGGAGCGTTCCGGGGCCGTGGCGCTGGCGCCGTCGCGGATGACGGTGTATCGGATCCTGGTCCGTCATGGCCTGGTGGAGCCGGGGGTGCGGCGTCGGAAGCGGTCGGATTACAAGCGCTGGCAGCGGGATAGGCCGATGCAGTTGTGGCAGATGGACATCGTCGGCGGGGTGATGCTGGTCGACCCGGTGACCGGGGAGTTGTCCGAGGTCAAGGTCGTGACCGGTGTGGATGATCATTCCCGGTACTGCGTGATCGCGTCGGTGGTCGAGCGGGCGACCGGGCGGGCAGTGTGCTCGGCGTTCGCCGGGGCCTTGCAGGCATTCGGGGTGCCGGAAGAGGTGCTCACCGACAACGGCAAGCAGTTCACCGACCGGTTCGGGCAGGGTGGTGAGGTGTTGTTCGACCGGATCTGCCGGGAGAACGGGATCGCGCACCGGCTGACCCAGCCCGCGTCACCGACCACGACGGGCAAGGTCGAGCGGTTTCATCAGACACTGCGGCGTGAACTCCTCGACGACTGTGGTGCGTTCGAGAGCATCCAGGCGGCTCAGGGCGCGCTGGATGCGTGGGTGCAGGAGTACAACTCCGACCGTCCGCATCAGGCGCTGGACATGCAATCCCCTGCCGACCGTTTCGCCCCAGTCCCCGAGCAGGAGCGGGACGTGCTGGGAGTGAGAGTTCCTGGCGTGCTGGCGCTGGTGCCGCAGCAGCGGACGGCTCCTGTCGTGCCGAGTCCGGCCGCGCTGGAGCCTGTTCCTGGCCCTCCGTCTGAGGCAGTCCCGGCAGCGGTGCCGACCGGTGTGGTGCCGGTGGAGTTCGAGCGGGTGGTGCCTGCGAGTGGGAATCTGCAGGTCGCGGGCAAGCAGTTCTGGCTCGGTCCCACGCGGTCGGGGCTGACGGTGACGTTCTGGGCCGACACGTCCGTGATCCATCTGCTGGTCGCCGGGGCGCGGATCAAGACCGTGCGGTCGCACCTGTCCGTCTCCGATCTTGCGGTGCTGGCGGCTCGGGGCGGGCGTGCGGCCGGACCGGCCCCGCTTCCGGCCGGTGACGCGGTCGCGTTCGAGGTGGACCGGGTGGTCAACAGCAGCGGACTGGTGGGCCTGGGCGGGCACCAGGTGCTGGCGGCGGAGATCCTGGGCGGACGGCAGGTCGGCATCCGCATTGACCAGACCACGCTGTCGTTCTTCGATCTTCAGTCGCGTGAGCTACTGAGGGCTCGGCCCAACCCGCTCACCCTGGACGAGGTGCAGCGTCTGCGCGGTTTGCGGCCCGCGGGCCCACCGCCACGGCCGGGTGTCGAGCCGGTCCGTGTCCAGCGGCGGGTCAGCGCGACGGGCACGGTCATGGTGTGCCGGCAGGTCGTCTCGCTCGGGCGCACGTACGCGGGGCAGACCGTGACCGTGCACGTGGCGGAGTCGACGATGACGGTCGAGCTGGACGGCCAGGCCCGCGTCATCCAGCGCACCACCGACATCCCCGTCCGCCACGTGAAGGCCAACAAACCCCGTGAAATTTCCGATGTTGTCTAGGCCCACCGTCAAGCATCAGCCGGGACCAAAACGTCAGGCATCACCTGGGACTAGACACTTCGGCTGGGACTAGTGCTGCTCCGCGTTAGTTCGTTGAGGGGCGTTGGGGCATCAGGAAGTTTTGAGCGGGGTGCCGTCGTAGGTCCAGCGGTAGGGCCTGGCGG
>NZ_JBSFYW010000062.1:0-53097 GCF_053599975.1 Streptomyces sp. NPDC005141
GGGAAGGAGTCGAAGAACGGGTCCCCGGCCGTCGTCGCCCCCGGGTACGGGACGGGAAGGGGCGGAGGGGGCGGAGGGTGCGGAGGGGGCGAGAGAACCTGGCCGGGTACGACGAAGGCCCCCGGGACCGGACGGTCCAGGGGGCCTTCACTTCAGCGGGGCGACGGGCTACGCCTCCGGCAGCCGCTCCAGCTGCTCCTGGATGCGGGCGATGTCCTCGTCCGCCTTGGCGAGCCGCGTGCGGATCTTCTCCACGACCTGGTCCGGTGCCTTGGCCAGGAACGCCTCGTTGCCGAGCTTGCCGTTCGCCTGGGCCTTCTCCTTCTCCGCGGCCGCGAGGTCCTTGGCCAGACGCTTGCGCTCGGCGGCGATGTCGATCGTGCCCGACAGGTCGAGCGCGACCGTCGCGCCCGCCACCGGCAGCGTCGCCGTGGCCGAGAAGCTCTCGCCCTCCGGCTGAAGACGCAGCAGCTGGCGGATGGCCGCCTCGTGCGGTGCCAGCGCGGTCCCGTCGAGGGTCAGCCGGGCCGGGACCCGCTGGCCCGGCTGGAGGCCCTGGTCGGCACGGAAGCGGCGGACCTCCGTGATGACCCGCTGGAGCGCCTCGATCTCTCCCTCGGCGGCGGTGTCGCGGAAGCCGCCCGCCGCCTCGGCACCGGGAACGGACACCGCCTTCGGCCAGTCGGCGATGACGACCGACTCGCCGCCCGTGAGGGTGGTCCAGAGGGTCTCCGTCACGAACGGGACGATCGGGTGCAGGAGCCGCAGCGTCACATCCAGGACCTCGCCGAGGACCCGGCCGGAGACCTTCGCGGGTTCGCCGCCCGCCATGAACGTCGTCTTGGACAGCTCGACGTACCAGTCGAAGACCTCGTCCCAGGCGAAGTGGAACAGGGCGTCCGACAGCTTGGCGAACTGGAAGTCGTCGTACAGGGCGTCCACTTCGGCGACCGTGGCGTTCAGCCGGGACAGGATCCAGCGGTCGGTGGCCGACAGCTTCTCGGCGGGCGGGAGTTCACCCTCGACCGTCGCGCCGTTCATCAGCGCGAAGCGGGTGGCGTTCCAGATCTTGTTGGCGAAGTTGCGCGAGCCCTGGACCCAGTCCTCGCCGATCGGCACGTCGACACCGGGGTTGGCGCCGCGCGCGAGCGTGAACCGCAGCGCGTCACTGCCGTACTTGTCCATCCAGTCCAGCGGATTGACCGCGTTCCCGAAGGACTTGGACATCTTCTTGCCGAACTGGTCGCGGACCATGCCGTGCAGGGCGATGGTGTGGAACGGCGGGGTGCCGTCCATCGCGTACAGGCCGAACATCATCATCCGGGCGACCCAGAAGAAGAGGATGTCGTAGCCGGTGACCAGGACGGAGTTCGGGTAGAACTTCGCGAGGCTCTCGGTCTGTTCGGGCCAGCCGAGCGTGGAGAACGGCCACAGGCCGGAGGAGAACCAGGTGTCGAGGACGTCGGTGTCCTGGTGCCAGCCCTCGCCCGTCGGGGCCTCGTCGTCGGGACCGACGCAGACGATCTCGCCGTTCGGCCCGTACCAGACCGGAATCCGGTGGCCCCACCACAACTGCCGCGAGATGCACCAGTCGTGGAGGTTGTCGACCCAGTCGAAGTACCGCTTCTCCATCTCCTGCGGGTGGATCTTGACTCGGCCGTCGCGGACGGCGTCGCCCGCGGCCTTCGCCAGCGGACCGACCTTGACCCACCACTGCATGGACAGCCGCGGCTCGATGGTCGTCTTGCAGCGCGAACAGTGGCCCACGGAGTGGCTGTACGGCCGCTTCTCGGCGACGATCCGGCCTTCGGCGCGCAGGGCGGCGACGATGGCGGAACGGGCCTCGAGACGGTCCAGGCCCTGGAAGGGACCCGGGACGGTGATGACCGCGTGCTCGTCCATCACGGCGATGTTGGGCAGGTTGTGGCGCTGCCCGATCTCGAAGTCGTTCGGGTCGTGGGCGGGCGTCACCTTGACCGCGCCGGTGCCGAACTCGGGGTCGACGTGCTCGTCCGCGACGACCGGGATGAAACGTTCGGTCAGCGGCAGCCTGATGAGCTTGCCGACGAGGTGCTTGTACCGCTCGTCGCTCGGGTGAACGGCGACGGCCGTGTCACCGAGCATGGTCTCGGCACGGGTGGTGGCGACGACGATGGACTCGTCCCCCTCCCCGTACTTCATGGAGACCAGCTCGCCCTCGTCGTCCTGGTACTCGACCTCGATGTCCGAGATGGCGGTGAGGCAGCGCGGGCACCAGTTGATGATGCGCTCGGCGCGGTAGATCAGCTCGTCGTCGTAGAGCTTCTTGAAGATGGTCTGGACGGACTGGGAGAGCCCCTCGTCCATGGTGAAGCGCTCACGCGACCAGGCGACTCCGTCACCGAGGCGGCGCATCTGGCCGGAGATCTGCCCGCCGGACTCGGCCTTCCACTGCCAGACGCGCTCGACGAACGCCTCCCGGCCGAGGTCGTGACGCGACTTGCCCTCCTTGCCGAGCTCCCGCTCGACGACGTTCTGCGTGGCGATGCCGGCGTGGTCCATGCCGGGCTGCCACAGCGTCTCGAAGCCCTGCATGCGCTTACGGCGCGTGAGGGCGTCGATGAGGGTGTGCTCGAAGGCGTGTCCGAGGTGCAGGCTGCCCGTGACGTTCGGGGGCGGGATGACGACCGTGAACGGAGGCTTGTCGCTCTTCGCGTCCGCCTCGAAGTAACCGCGCTCTACCCAGCGCTCGTACAGCGGCCCCTCTACATCGGCCGGCGCGTACTGGGTCGGCAGTTCGGTGTTGGGCTCTGATGGCTGCTGCTGAGCGTTTTCGGTCACGGGGTCAGTTTAGAGGCGTCACGCCCCTGTCCCGAAACGCGATTACTTCGTAACGGTGCGGCCCCCGCGGACTTGGGCGCGTGACCTGTGCGTCAGGATGTTGGGAACACATAAGCATCTGGAGGGGAACCCAGGAATGAGCTACAACCAGCCGGGCCCGTACGGCGGGCAGCCCCAGCAGCCCGGACCGCACGGTCAGCCGGGCCCCTACGGCCAGCAGCCGCAGGCCCCCCAGCCCGGCTACGGTTACCCGCAGCAGGCTCCCCCCGCGCAGCCCGGCTACGGCTATCCCCAGCAGGCTCCCCAGGGCGCCCAGCCGCCGACCCCTCCGTACGGCCAGCCCCCGTACGGCCAGCAGCCCCCCTACGGCACGGTCCCGATGCCGCCCGAGCCGTCGGGCGGCAAGAAGAAGACGGGCCTGATAATCGGCGCCGTCGCCGTCGTGGCGGTGCTCGCGGTGGGCGGGTACCTCGTCTTCGCCGGAAGCGGGGGCGGAGGCTCCGACGTGGCCGACGACGGAGCCCACAAGCTGACGACGCCGGCGAAGGTCCTCGGCGGCGAGTACAAGAAGTCGACCAACAGCAGCGACAGCAGCGGCATGACCAAGAACGACCTGAAGGACGCCGAGGGCTGGGGCGTGAAGAACCCCAAGGACGTCAGCGCCGCGTACCAGTCGGGTGACGAGAGCAACCCGCTCTCGATGAAGCAGATCTCGTTCGGTGGCGTCTGGGGAACCATCGACGACCCCGAGGCGACCGTCGACAGCATGTTCGCCGAGATGAAGAAGAACCAGCAGAAGGAAGGAACCAAGGACGGCGAGCTCGTCGGCAGCCCGAAGGCGTACAGCCCGAGCGCGCTCGACGGTGCCGTCCTCAAGTGCCAGGAAGTCAAGATCAAGAACGACTCGTCGGACACCGGTGCCAGCGCCGGCCCCGGCGAGTTCACGATGCCGGTCTGCATCTGGGGCGACCACAGCACGCTCGGGTTCGTGATGCCGATCGACTACGCGAGCATGATGGCCGGCAAGGGCAGCACGCCCGAGGCCGCGGCCGACATCGCCGCGAAGCTGCGCAAGGACGTCCGCGTCAAGATCTGACGCCGCCCGTCCGCGGACGGAATCGGCGAGTGGGGCCCGGCCATCGGCCGGGCCCCACGGCGATGCGCCGTACTCGGCTCCGCGGACGGCGGTCCCGGGAAATGACAAGGGGCGCCCGGTGATTGCTCGCCGGGCGCCCCTTCGTCGTAGAGGTGTCGCTACGCCGTCTTCTGCTCCCCCGGGCCACGGCCCCGCGCGTCGCGCGGGATCAGGGTCGGGTTGACGTTCCTCAGGACCACGTCGGCGGTGATGACGACGCGGGCGACGTCCTTGCGGGACGGGACCTCGTACATCACGGCCTGGAGGACTTCCTCCATGATGGCGCGCAGGCCTCGGGCGCCGGTCTGGCGGAGGATGGCCTGGTCGGCGATGGCCTCCAGGGCCTCGCGCTCGAAGTCCAGCTCCACGCCGTCGAGTTCGAAGAGGCGCTGGTACTGCTTCACCAGGGCGTTGCGCGGCTCGACCAGGATCTGGAGGAGGGCCTCGCGGTCCAGGTTGTGGACCGAGGTGATCACCGGGAGACGGCCGATGAACTCGGGGATCATGCCGAACTTGACCAGGTCCTCCGGCATGACGTCCTCGAACTGGTCCTTGGACTCCAGCTCGCGCTTCGAGCGGATCGTCGCGCCGAAGCCGATGCCCTTCGCGCCGGCCCGGGACTCGATGAGCTTCTCCAGGCCCGAGAAGGCACCGCCCACGATGAACAGGACGTTCGTCGTGTCGATCTGGATGAACTCCTGGTGCGGGTGCTTGCGCCCGCCCTGGGGCGGCACCGAGGCCGTCGTGCCCTCGAGGATCTTCAGCAGAGCCTGCTGCACGCCCTCGCCGGACACATCGCGCGTGATCGACGGGTTTTCGCTCTTACGGGCGACCTTGTCGATCTCGTCGATGTAGATGATCCCGGTCTCGGCCTTCTTGACGTCGTAGTCGGCGGCCTGGATCAGCTTCAGCAGGATGTTCTCGACGTCCTCGCCGACGTATCCCGCCTCCGTCAGCGCCGTCGCGTCGGCGATGGCGAACGGAACGTTCAGCATGCGCGCGAGAGTCTGGGCGAGGAGCGTCTTGCCGGAACCCGTGGGGCCCAGCAGCAGGATGTTGGACTTCGCCAACTCGATGGCGTCCTCGCGGTTCTGGCCCGCGCTGTTCTCACCGGCCTGGACCCGCTTGTAGTGGTTGTACACCGCGACCGAGAGGGCCTTCTTGGCCGACTCCTGACCGACCACGTACCCCTCGAGGAACTCGTAGATCTCGCGGGGCTTGGGGAGTTCCTCCCAGCGCACCTCGCTCGTCTCCGCGAGTTCTTCCTCGATGATCTCGTTGCAGAGATCGATGCACTCGTCGCAGATGTACACACCGGGGCCTGCGATGAGCTTCTTGACCTGCTTCTGGCTCTTGCCACAGAACGAGCACTTGAGCAGATCGCCGCCGTCACCGATGCGTGCCACGGTGTGCTTCCCCTTCGCCTGGGAGACGCCTAGGTCCAGCGGCTCCTGGTGCTGCCTTATGTCCGACGGTACCTTGCCGAGCCCCTCGTCCGGGCCCCCCTTGGCGCGGTTCACTTTGTCGTGAACCGTGCCAAGGAGCGGCAGACGATACAGCGATACGTCATACGACCGCGGAGTTGTTCATCTTCCGGGTGGAGATGATCTGGTCGATCAGGCCGTACGCCAGGGCGTCCTCGGCCGTGAGGATCTTGTCGCGCTCGATGTCCTCGCGGATCTTCTCGATCGGCGTGGTCGAGTGCTTGGCCAGCATGTCTTCCAGCTGCGCACGCATCCGGAGGATTTCGTTGGCCGCGATTTCGAGGTCCGAGACCTGCCCGCGGCCGGTCTCGCTGTAGGGCTGGTGGATCAGCACACGGGCGTTCGGAAGTGCCATGCGCTTGCCCGGCGTACCGGCGGCCAGCAGGATCGCGGCGGCCGAGGCCGCCTGTCCCATGCAGACCGTCTGAATGTCCGGCTTCACGAACTGCATCGTGTCGTAAATGGCCGTGAGGGCCGTGAACGAGCCACCGGGGCTGTTGATGTAGACCGAGATGTCACGGTCGGGGTCCATCGACTCCAGGCACAGCAGCTGTGCCATGACGTCGTTGGCGGAGGCGTCGTCGATCTGCACGCCGAGGAAGATCACGCGCTCCTCGAACAGCTTCGCGTACGGGTCGTACTCACGCACGCCCTGCGAGGTGCGCTCGACGAAGCGCGGGATGACGTAGCGGGACTCCGCGCGAGGACCGGTGTACTCGGCCTGCGTGCGGGCGAAGAGGCCGCTGCCGGGGAAGTCGTTCACTGTGTCTCCTGAAAAGCCTGAAAAGGGCTGAGCGGTCGGCTGAGGGCCCGGCAGGGGCCCTGTGCCGCCCGGGGGCGGGGAAGGGCCCTGCGCCGTCCTCGGGGGCACTGGAGGGGCTTACGCCGCCCCGGTGCCGCCGCCGCCCGGCATACCGGCAGCGGTGGGCATGATGTCGTCGATGAGGCCGTACTGCTTGGCCTCGATCGGGTCGAACCAGCGGTCGCGGTCCGAGTCACGAGTGATCTGCTCGACGGTCTGACCGGTGTGGAAGGAGGTCAGCTCCGCCATCCGCTTCTTGGTGTGCAGCAGCCGCTCGGCGTGGATCTTGATGTCCGACGCCGAACCCGCGAGACCAGCGGAGGGCTGGTGGATCAGGATCTCGGCGTTCGGCAGGGCGAAGCGCTTGCCGGGGGTACCGGCGCTGAGCAGGAACTGGCCCATCGAGGCCGCCATGCCCATGGCGATCGTCACCACGTCGTTCTTGATGTACTGCATGGTGTCGTAGATCGCCATGCCGGCCGTGATCGATCCGCCGGGGCTGTTGATGTAGAGGTAGATGTCCTTGTCCGGATCGGAGGCAAGGAGCAGCAGCTGTGCCGTGATCTTGTTGGCGATGTCATCGTCGACCGCCTGGCCGAGGAAGATGATCCGCTCGCCGAGCAGTCGGTTGTAGACCTGGTCGCCGAGGCCACCACCGATGGGGTCGCCGGCAGCTGTGGGCATCAGATTCGTCACGTATCCACCTGCTCGTCTTACGACGGCGCCGGGCCGTCTCACGTCTTCTGCAGGGCCTGGGACCCCGGGTTCCGCGCCGCCTCCCGACGGCGTCCGGGGTCTCCCCTGCCCTCGTATTCATGGACCCTAACGCGCGGGTCCCTCCGGGGAATCCCGCAGAGGGAACTGTTCGCTGTGAGCGCATGCGCTGCGCCGGTCCGACCGGGGTCTCGGGCGCCGCCGTCCGAGGGGCCGGACGGCGGCGCCCGACCCGTGAAAAGCCGCACCCGTCGGGGCGCCGGGGGCCGGGAACGCGGCTGCGGCACGGTGGGGGTCGCTCACGCGGTTCCTCGCGCCCCCAAAACGCAGACGGGCCCCCGGGGACATGAAGTCCCCCGGGGGCCCGTCAGGGCGTACTGGCGAGGCGATCAGGCCTCGGGCTTGTCCTCGGCCTCGGCCTCGGTGGCACCCTCGGTGGCCGCGACGGTCTCGGCCGTCTCGTCCTCCTCGTCGTCGAGGTCGACGACCTCGCCGTTGGTGTCCTTGACCGTGGCGGCCTCGACGACGACCGCGAGGGCCTTGCCGCGGGCGACCTCGCCGACGAGCATCGGAACCTGGCCGCCCTCGACGACGGCCTGGGCGAACTGGTCGGGGGACATGCCGGAGGAGGCGGCGCGCCGCATGAGGTGCTCGGTGAGCTCCTCCTGGTTGACGTTCAGCTTCTCCTTGTTGACGAGCTCGTCGAGGACGAACTGCGTCTTGATGCCCTTGACCGCGGCTTCCTTGGTCTCGGCGTCGAACTCTTCCTCGGTCTTGCCCTGGATCTCCAGGTACTTCGCGAGGTCGAGGCCCATCTGGCCGAGCTGGTGGTGCTCGAGGTTGTGCTTGCGGGTGTTGATCTCGTCCTCGAGCAGCTTCTCGGGGACGGGCACCTCGACCAGCTCGAGCAGCTTCTCCAGGACGCGCTCCTGGGCCTGCGTGGCCTGGTCGTACTGCTTCATGTTCTCGAGGCGCTTGCGGCTGTCCGCCTTGAGCTCCTCGAGGGTGTCGAACTCGGAGGCGAGCTGCGCGAACTCGTCGTCCAGCTCGGGCAGTTCACGGGCGGCGACCTGGGTGACCTTGACGGTGACCTCGGCCGCCTTGCCGGCGGCGGAGCCGCCCTTGAGCTCTGAGGCGAAGGTGGTCTCGCCACCGGCCTCCAGGCCCTTCACGGCGTCGTCGATGCCGTCGAGCAGCTCGCCGGAGCCGATGGTGTACGAGACACCGCTGGCGATGCCGTCCTCGAGGACCTCGCCGTCGACCTTGGCCTCCAGGTCGAGGGTGACGACGTCGTCGTCCTGGGCGGCGCGCTCGACCGGGGAGGTCGAGGCGAAGCGCTCGCGCAGGTCCGAGACGGCCTTCTCGATGTCCTCGTCGCTGACCTCGACAGCGTCGACCTCGACCTCGATGCCGGAGTAGTCCGGGATCTCGATGGCCGGGCGGATGTCGACCTCGGCGGTGAAGTTCAGCGTCTCGCCGTCCTTCAGCTCGGTGATGTCGACCTCGGGCTGTCCGAGGACATTCAGCTCAGCCTCGTTGACCGCTTCGGTGTAGAACTTCGGGAGCGCGTCATTGACGGCCTCTTCGAGCACGGCGCCGCGACCGAACCGCTGGTCGATGATGCGCGCCGGAATCTTGCCCTTCCGGAACCCCTTCACCGTGACCTGCTGGTTGATCTTCTTGTACGCCGCGTCGAGGCTGTCCTTGAGCTCCTCGAAGGGCACCTCGACAGTGAGCCGAACCCGGGTCGGGTTCAGGGTCTCCACGGCGCTCTTCACGGTTCGGTCTCCTTGTGGCTGACTTCTTGGGGGGTTCTGCTGCGTGCTGCTGCCGGTCGGGCAGAGCCTTGGGCGGATTCGCGGCCCTTGAGAGACGTAACACTGCAGACATACGGGCACGCAGCTTGCATAGTAGCCGCAGGCGGTACACGCCCCAAAAGGTGATCTTGTCCGGGCCGGAGCCCTGGCGGGTTCCTGCCGGTGGTCGGGGTGGCGGGATTTGAACCCACGGCCTTCCGCTCCCAAAGCGGACGCGCTACCAAGCTGCGCCACACCCCGTCGGTGCGACACGTAGGGTACATGCCCGCAGGCAGTGCGGCTGCCGCATTTCGCGAGCGCCGATGCGGGTGGGAATGGGGTGTGCGATGTGGGCGTCCGACCCGCTACGATGCTTTCTGTGCCGCGGTCGCTGACCTGCGGCGCACCCTGTGCGGGCGTAGCTCAATGGTAGAGCACTAGTCTTCCAAACTAGCTACGCGGGTTCGATTCCCGTCGCCCGCTCCATATGACGTAGGGCCAGGCCAGAGGTTCATTCCTCGGCCTGGCCCTTGTCGTTTCCGGGGACGACCGAAGGGAGCGATCGTGCATCGAATAGCGCCCTGGCGGGACCGGCAGGTCTTGGCCGCGCTGGCGATCGCGGTCGTGGCGGGCGCGGTGGCGCTGGGCCTCCGTTCCCTGCCGGAGGTGACGATCGTGAAGGTCTCGGGCCTGATCAGCGGGCTGAGCGTCATGGTGTTCGTGGGCAGATTCCAGCTCGTTCCGCTCGTGCGCTACGACCGGACCACCGTGGTGATCCGCAACGTCGACCGGACGTACGAGATTCCCTGGCAGGCGGTGCGGAGCCTGAACTGGGATGCCAGGGGCGCAAGCCTCAGTCTCGCGCTGGACGGGGACCGGAGCATCCCGGTCGAGGCGTTCAGCCGCTGGCCCTCGTTCGGCCGCCACGAGAAGGTGATCGAAGAGCTGGAGCGGGCCCGCGAGCAACGGGCGGACGCCGGTCGCACCGGCGAACCGACCGAGGCCCCGGCGCCCGGGGTCGTGGAATTGGCCCTGGTCGTACCGGTCGTGGTGACGGTGGTCGCGCTGCTGGTGAAGGGCGTCACGGCACTTCTGTCCTGACCGCCCCCATGCGACTGCCACGCCCCGTCTCCGAGCGGCCACGGCCGTCCACGCCGTGTCTCCGTCGCCGAGGCCGGCTCGGCCCTCCGCGCCTCGGACGGGGGCTTCGCGAGGCGTCGGCCGTCAGGTGCGCCAGTCGTCGGCGTGGGCGCACAGGTAGGCGGCGAGTTCGGGCGGCTGGAGTTCGAGCACCCTCAGGGCCGATGCCTCCGGTGCGACGCGGACGGTGGAGAAGTCGCCCGTGTCGGGGTCGTCGAGTTCGGGGCCGTCGCGACGGTCCGGATCCATCTCCAGCACATCGGCGCGGAAGTAGTGCCGTACGACGGTCGTCCGTCCGCCCGGTTCGGTCAGGGTGAGGAACTCGACGACCGGGCCGATGGTGGCGCCGATCTCCTCCATGACCTCGCGGCGCAGGGCCGCCTCCAGGCCGGCGTCGCGGGGTTCGACGCCGCCACCGACGGTGGTGCAGTAAGGGGCACCGCCGGGCCATTCCCGGCGCAGGAACACCAGGTGCTCCCCGTCGCGCAGGACCGCGCGGACATTGTGGCGGACCTTCATCCCCTTCATCACGACCACCGCCTCTTCGGGGACAGAGGTGTCCGTGGCCGGTGCCGGTGGAGACGGCGGCACCCGCCCGGCAGGGACCGCGCGACCCGCATGCGTTCGCGGGCCGGCGGTGGGGCGTTTCGTCGCGTCCCGTTCAGAAGCTGATCGAGTTGATGGTCTCCGCTATCGAATCGAGGAACCGGTTGATGGACGGAGCCATGCCGGTCGACGCGAGGAAGAAGCCGAAGAGCACCGCGACGATGGCAGGTCCCGCCTTGATCGATCCCCCTCGGATCAGCACCACGAGGATGATCGCCAACAGCAGCACCACTGACAGCGAAATGGCCACAACTGATCACACCCTACGGTCGGTCCGCTCTCCCGGCCCGGAGGTGCAGCCCCGCACACCCCCGCCAGAACCATCGTGCCACCAACAGGCCACTCGTATGCGACAGGTGACGCATCGTTGGCCAAGGACAGACCCGGGGACGGACCGGGGACCCGTCGGCACGGACCGGCGCAGCCGTCCCCCGGCTCCCGCGGAACACGTCGAACGCGCGCCCCCGCAGCGCAATTCGAAGGCATGTCACACAGGGAATTCAGAGCGACCGTTGCCGTGTCCACACATCTTGTTCGCAGGTAATTCGAATTGTTGCCACAGGCACACGGCGAACACCGAGGACGGGTAACTAAAGCCTACCGAACCGGACATAACCCCAGAGTCGCCCGCGGGTGCTATGCACTACTTAGTCAGCATGAAGTGGGACAGAACGCCCCATCCTGGTAAGCGAATCGGTATCCGGAACTACTTGCGAACGGGTAGGCACACATCTCCAAATCCGGGGTAGGCGCAGGCGATAAGCAGGAATGACATCGGGCGTTTTACGAGAACGCACAGACAAGGCTAGGGTGCCTCAGATGTTCCACGCCGCCACGTCCCCCGAACGCGCAGCGAGGTCCAGGGTCGTCTCCCGGAGTTCTTGGCGGGAGGGCCTGTGACCAACTCGCTCCGACCCCATGACCACCGCAGATCGCCGCTCCCTCCGGCGCAGCAGCTGACGGGCGGGGTGCCCGCCCCGCGCTCGCCCCAGGTCCCCGCGACCGCCACCGGTGCCGCGCCGGGCACCAAGCCCGCCAAGCAGCGCGACGCGTTCTTCGACAACGCCAAGTACCTGGCGATCGCGTTCGTGGCCATGGGGCACGTGTGGGAGCCGCTGAAGAGTCAGAGCCGCTTCGCGGAGACGCTGTACACGGTCGTGTACACGTTTCACATGCCGGCCTTCATCATCATCTCCGGCTACTTCTCGCGCAGCTTCGACATGCGCCCCGACCGCCTGAGGCGGCTGGTCACCGGCGTCGTCGTACCGTACGTCCTGTTCGAGACGGCGTACTCCCTCTTCAACCGCTGGGCCGGCGGCGTGACGGACCAGGAGATCAGCCTGCTCGACCCCTGGTACCTCACCTGGTTCCTGATCGCACTCTTCGTCTGGCGCCTGACGACCCCCCTGTGGAAGGTGGTCCGCTGGCCGCTTCCCATCGCCCTGTGTCTCGCCCTGCTCGCGGCCGTCTCACCCGAGATCGGTGACGACCTGGACCTCCAGCGGGTGCTGCAGTTCCTGCCGTTCTTCGTTCTCGGCCTGCTCATGAAGCCCGAGCACTTCCAGCTGGTGCGCCGCCGCGAGATGCGCGTCCTGTCGGTGCCGATCCTGGCCGCGGCGCTGGTCGTGGGCTACTGGGCGGCGCCGCGGATGAACGCCACCTGGTTCTACCACCGCGACAGCGCACAGGAGCTGGGCGCTCCCTGGTGGTCCGGTGTGGTCATGACGCTCGCGCTCTACGGCTGCTCGCTGGTGCTCACCGCGTGCTTCTTCGCCTGGGTGCCGCGGCGGAAGATGTGGTTCACGGCGCTCGGCGCGGGCACGCTGTACGGCTATCTGCTGCACGGCTTCGTGATCAAGGGTTCCGACTTCTGGGGCTGGTTCGACCACGGGTGGGTGCACAAGCCGCTCGGCGAGGTGTGCGTGACCTTCGCCGCGGTCGCGCTCGTGACCGTGCTGTGCACACGGCCCGTCCAGCGGGTGTTCCGCTTCGCGATGGAGCCGGAGATGGCGTGGGCCTTCAAACGGGACGCGGCGGACCTCGCACGGGAGCGGGCGAAGGCCAACGCGTAGCCGGCCGACGCGTGGCCGGCGGGCGTGTGGCCGGGGGGCGTGTGGCCGGGGGGCGTGTGGCCGACGCGTGCGTGTGGCCGGGGGGCGTAAGAGAGGGGCGGGTCCAGGATTTCCTGGCCCGCCCCTTTTGCCTGTCGCGACGGCGCGGAGGCGCGCACGCGGAAACCGCGGGGAGCGCCGGTGTTCAGCCCGGCGGCAGCCCCAGCAGGGCGCGCATCGTCGCGTACTTCTTCGTCAGTCGCGCCCGGGTGTGCTCGTCGAGGACCGCGAGGCGGCTCGGGTCGGCGTTGTGCGCCAGGTCGGACGCCTTGACCAGGAGGGCGCCCCGGGTGGTGCGGATGCGCCGCGCGTACGACTCCGGGGACTCGCCGTCCTGTTTGGTGAGCGCCAGCACGATGTCCTTCGTACGAGGGGTCAGCGCAGCTTCGCCGAGCCAGTCCTCGGAGAGGGCGTCGTCCTCGACGGCGTCGTGCAGCCAGGCCGCCGCTATCTGGTCGTCGTCGCCGCCGCGATCGCGGACGCCGTCCGCCACCGCTTGGAGGTGCTCGGTGTAGGGGCGGCCGGCCTTGTCGGTCTGGGCGGCGTGCGCCGTGCGGGCGAGCGCTTCGACTTCGGCCAGGGTCAGGAGAGGTTGCGTCACGGGATCAGTGTCTCCTCGGTACGGGCCGCTGCCGCCGCGTTGCCGAAATCCGTGGGGCGCGGTCAGCGTACCGGTGTCAGGCCCTCGCGGCAGATCAGGAGGAGGGCCCGGTCGTCGTTGACGTCCCTGGCCACCGCCTCGATGAGGTGCCAGGCGGCGCCGTGGAAGCCTCCGGCGACATAGCGGTCGGCCTCGCCGGTGAGCCGGTCGATGCCTTCGACGATGTCCCGGTCGGCGGTTTCGACCAGACCGTCCGTGAACAGCATCAGCACGTCCCCGGGCCGCAGTGAGCCCTTCACCGGGTCGAACTGGGCACCGTCGTACACACCGAGCAGAGGGCCTTCCGCCGCCTTCTCCTCCCAGCGGCCGCTGCCCGCGCTGAGCTGCAGGCCCGGCGGGTGTCCGGCCGAGAAGAGTTCGTAGTCGCCCGAGTCGAGATCGAGCACCAGATGGATCGAGGTGGCGAAGCCCTCGTCCCAGTCCTGGCGCAGCAGATAGCCGTTCGCCGCGGGCAGGAAGGCGTGCGGCGGCAGTGAGCCGAGGAGGCCGCCGAAGGCTCCGGACAGCAGCAGGGCGCGTGAGCCCGCGTCCATCCCCTTGCCGGACACGTCCGTGAGGACGACTTCGAGGGTCCGGCCGCCGTTCGTCCGTGCGGCCACGACGAAGTCGCCGGAGAAGGACTGGCCGCCCGCCGGGCGGAGCGCCATCTCGCGGTGCCAGCCCAGGGGCAGCTTCGGCAGCTTGCTCTGCACCCGGATGCGTTCGCGCAGGTCGAAGAGCATGGTTCCGCCGCGTCGCCAGGGCACGCCCACCCGGCTGCGGAACTGCGCGATGAGCAGTCCGAAGAAGCCGCAGGCCGCGACCACCAGGACCACACCCGGCGTGACCCGGGACGGGCCCTCCGTGTACGGGCCGAGCTTCACGGACTCGACTATCAGCGCGGTGGCGGCGGCCGCGTACAGCCCGAGCAGACTCGCGGGGCGGAGCAGCAGGCCGCCGGCCACGATCGGCAGGACCAGGGCGGCGGGTGAGCACCACACCGAGTTGACCAGGGTGGTGGAGGCGATGATCGGGATCGTGATGAGGAGACCGGCCAGCGCGATCCAGTCCGAACCGTCCCCGCGGAAGTAGTCGACAGCGGATCTGCGCAGCCCTGTGCGGGCCCGGTGCCATTGCTTCTTCAACCGGGCCGTGAACGTATCGGCTTCCGCGCGCCGCTCTCGTCCTGCTGCCATTAGTTCGGGACCCTATCCATCGGACCAGGTGCTTGGCACGGGAGGTCCCACTTGTCCCCCCTCCGAGCGCTCAACTTCACAGAGAACTGCACAGGTGTGTTCCGGTCGGGGGCCTCGGCGAGCGGGCGAAATTCCCTCGCTCGTACCGCATTGCCCTGGTAGGCATGGGCTATGACGACTGACGTTCGGGTGCTGCGGCAGGCCGACTGGGACAAGTGGTACGAGAACCTGATCCGCGCGTTCGGAGGTGTGTCGGAGTCGTCCGAGGAGCGCGAACTGTGGAACGCGCTCACAGAGTACGACCGTTCGCTGGGCGTGTGGGACGGGGAGAGCTGCGTGGGTACGGCGGGGGCCTTCTCCTTCAACGTCACGGTCCCGGGCGGCGCCCTGGTACCGGCGGCCGGGATCACGATGGTGAGCGTCGCGGCGACGCACCGTCGGCGCGGGGTGCTCACCGCGATGATGCGCCGCCAGCTGGACGACATCCGTGCCGGGAGCGAGCCGCTCGCCGTCCTGACCGCGTCGGAGCCGGCGATCTACGGGCGGTTCGGCTACGACATCGGGACACTGCAGATCAGCGCGGAGATCGACACGAGCCGCGTAGGACTGTCCGTGCCGCCCGGGACCGACGACGTACAGCTGCGCTACGCGGTGCCCAGGGACGTGCTGGACGCGTGCGAGGCGGTGTACGCCGGCCTGGTGTCGGAGCGTCCCGGGATGCTGGCCCGCCGGCCCGGCTGGCAGCGGCTCGGGGTGCTCGACCCGGAGGGTGAGCGGAACGGCGCCTCGCCGTTGCAGTGCGTGGTGGCCGAGCGGGACGGCGAGGTCGTGGGCTACACCCGCTTCCGGGTCAAGCCGGAGTGGGGGCCGTCCGGGCACAACGGGACGGTGATGATGGACGACCTGGAGGGACTGGACCCCGCGGTGCGGGCGGCACTGTGGCGATTCCTCTTCGGCATCGACCTGACGTCCACGCTGCGGACCCGGGGCCGTCCCGTGGACGAGGCCTGGCAGCGCATGGTCTCCGACATCCGCCGCTGTCAGCTGCGGATGAAGGACTCACTGCATGTGCGGCTCGTCGATGTCGGGGCCGCGCTGGAGGCGCGTACCTATCAGGCCCCGGTGGACGTGGTGTTCGAGGTCGAGGACTCCTTCTGCCCCTGGAACGAGGGGCGTTGGCGGCTCACCGGCGACGCGAAGGGCGCTTCGTGCGTGCGGACCGAGGACGCCCCCGATCTCGCCCTGTCCGTAAGGGAGTTGGCCGCGGTCTACCTCGGCGGGGTGTCGCTGGCCTCGCTCGCGGCGGGCGGACGGGTGCGTGAGCTGCGACAGGGTGCGCTGGCGGAGACGTCGATGGCGTTCACCTCGGTGGTCGCGCCCTGGCTTCCGCACGGGTTCTGAGGACCCGCGTCCACGGCATGGTCCGCGGGACGCGCTCCGACTCGGCCCGGATTCAGGCTTGTTGGCAGGCCGGGCACCAGAACAGGTTGCGGGCGGCGAGATCGGCGGTGCGGATCTCGCCGCCACAGATGTGACAGGGCAGGTTCGCCCTGCGGTACACGTAGACCTCGCCCCCGTGGTCGTCCACGCGCGGCGGGCGGCCCATCGCCTCGGGGGTGTGTTCCGGGCGGACCGTGTCGATGCGGTTGTTGCGGACGCCCTCGCGCATGAGGTCCACGAGGTCGGCCCAGACCGTGTCCCACTCCCTCGCGCCGAGGTCCTTCCCCGCGCGGTACGGATCGATGCCGTGCCGGAAGAGGACCTCCGCGCGGTAGACGTTGCCCACACCCGCGATGACCTTCTGGTCCATCAGCAGGGCGGCGATCGTCGTACGGCTGCGGGAGACCCTGCGGTAGGCGGCCGCCGGGTCGGCGTCCGGGCGCAGCGGGTCCGGGCCGAGGCGGTCGTGTACCGCGCGCTTCTCGTCGTCCGTGATCAGGGCGCAGGTGGTGGGGCCGCGCAGGTCGACGTACGCCGCGTCGTTCGTGAGGCGGAGGCGGACGGTGTCCGTGGGCGGCGGGGCGGGGGTGCCGCCGAAGCCGACCTTGCCGAACAGGCCCAGGTGGATGTGTATCCACTCCGCCGGGCGGAAGCCGAGGAAGAGGTGCTTGCCGTGGGCTTCCGCCGCGGTCAGGACCGAGCCGTCGAGGAGGGCCGCGGCGTCACTGAACTTGCCCTGGGGGCTGGTGACGCGAACACCGCGGCCGCCGAACGCGCCGAGGTGGTCCTCGGCGAGCCGGTGAATGGTGTGCCCCTCGGGCACCGGTCCTCCTGCTGTCTCTCGCCCTACGGCCCGTGGGCCCGTGGGCCCGTGGGCCCGTCGGTACTACGCCTGCGGCTGCTGCGGGTGGTGGGCCGGGATCGGCGGGAGTTCCCGGGTGGTCTCGTAGTCCGCGAGCATCTCGATGCGGCGGACGTGGCGCTCTTCGCCGGTGAAGGGGGTGTTGAGGAAGGTCTCGACGAACTTCGTCGCCGCTTCCTCGGTGTGCATACGGGCGCCGACGGAGATGACGTTGGCGTTGTTGTGCTCGCGGCCCAGCGCCGCGGTCTCCTCGCTCCAGGCGAGGACGGCCCGTACGCCGGCGACCTTGTTCGCGGCGATCTGCTCGCCGTTGCCGGAGCCGCCGATCACGATGCCGAGGGCACCCGGGTCCGCCACCGTGCGCTCAGCGGCGCGGAGGCAGAACGGCGGGTAGTCGTCCAGGGCGTCATAGATGTGGGGCCCGCAGTCGACGGGCTCGTGCCCGGCGGCTTTGAGCCACTCGACGAGGTGGTTCTTCAGTTCGAGACCGGCATGATCGGAGCCGAGATACACGCGCATGGTCCGAGTGTGACACGACCGTTTCGGATCGGCCTCGCCGGGTGCCGCAGCCAAAGAAACGTGACCCAGCCTACAGAACCTCAAGGAAACCTCAAGTAACGATCTGGATTCAAAGGTTCACGAATTCCTTTGCCTCCGTTTCACTGGACCGACTCGTACGCCGACCCACACCCAGGGCGAGCGCGTGCCCCATACACCGCTCGTACGGGATGGGCGCTCTGTACGGGAATCTGCTCATCCGGCGCAAAGGAATCCCCCTCATGACCTCGCAGCCGACCCCCACGAAGGCCGCCAAGGCCCCCGGAGGCCCCGGAGAACCCGGTGGCGGCCTCCAGGCCGGACTCAAGAACCGTCATCTGACGATGATCGCCATCGGTGGTGTCATCGGAGCCGGACTCTTCGTCGGCTCCAGCTCCGGCATCGCCACCGCGGGCCCCGGCATCCTCCTCTCGTACGCCCTCGTCGGCACGCTCGTGGTGCTGGTGATGCGGATGCTCGGCGAGATGTCCGCCGCCAACCCGACCTCGGGTTCGTTCTCCGCGCACGCCGACCGCGCGCTCGGCCGCTGGGCCGGCTTCTCCATCGGCTGGCTGTACTGGTTCTTCTGGGTCGTGGTGCTGGCCGTGGAGGCCACCGCCGGCGCCAAGATCCTCGAAGGATGGATGCCCGCCGTACCGCAGTGGGGCTGGGCGCTCATCGTGATGGTGGTGCTGACGGCCACCAACCTGGTCTCCGTCGGCTCGTACGGCGAGTTCGAGTTCTGGTTCGCCGGGATCAAGGTCGTGGCGATCGGCGCGTTCATCGTCGTCGGCGCCCTCGCGATCTTCGGCGTCCTGCCGGGTGTCGAGGCCGAGAAGGCCGGGCTGGGCAATCTGACCGACCACGGCGGATTCCTGCCGCACGGACCCGGCGCGATCCTCACCGGTGTCCTGCTGGTCGTCTTCTCCTTCATGGGAAGCGAGATCGCGACCCTCGCCGCCGGCGAGTCCGAGGACCCGCAGCGGGCCGTCACCAAGTCGACGAACAGCATCATCTGGCGCATCGCCGTCTTCTACCTGGGCTCGATCCTCGTCGTCATCGCCCTGCTGCCGTGGAACGACCCGTCGATCAAGGACAAGGGCTCGTACGTCGCCGCCCTCGACTCCCTCGGTATCGCGCACGCCGGTCAGATCATGAACTTCATCGTGCTGACGTCGGTGCTGTCCTGCCTCAACTCCGGCCTCTACACCGCCTCCCGCATGGCCTTCTCGCTCGGTGAGCGCGGGGACGCGCCGAAGGCGTTCGCCAGGACCACGCGCCGCGGTGTGCCGATGACCGCCATCGTCGTCTCGGTCGTGTTCGGCTTCGTCGCCGTCTTCTTCAACTACAAGTTCCCGGACTCGGTCTTCCTCTTCCTGGTCAACTCCTCCGGTGCGGTCGCCCTGTTCGTGTGGCTCGTCATCTGCTTCTCGCAGCTGCGGATGCGGAAGATCATCCAGCGCGAGGCGCCGGAGAAGCTCGTCGTGCGGATGTGGCTCTACCCGTACCTGACCTGGGCGACCGCCGCGATGATCGTCTTCGTGCTCGGCTACATGCTGACCGACACCGAGCACGACGGCCGGGAGACGGTGCTGCTGTCGCTGCTCGTCGCGGCGATCGTGCTGGTCATCGCCTTCGTCCGGCAGAAGATGGGCGCGGGTGCCCCGTCGTCCGCGCAGACGCTCGCAGGCGAGTCCCGCGACGAGACCCAGGCCAAGGTCGGCGCCTGACCCGCCCCCGACGCCTGAGTGAGGTGGGGCCCGCGGCACATCGCCGCGGGCCCTTCTCCTTTCGCGTCGCCGTTCGCGTCGCCCTTCGTGCCACCTTTCGCGTCGCCGTTCGCGTCCTCACGCCGGGCCGCGGTGGCGGCGGCCGGCGGCCGGCTGCTCACAGCACGGTGAAGCTGTTCTTGACCTGGTTGTAGACCTTGAGGGCCCGGTCCTCGATGTCCCGGTGGTACCAGGTGTTGATCTGGTACGACTTCCCGTCGGCGTCGAAGCCGAGAAGTCGCGCGTGCCAGCTCACGCCCTTGAGCGTGAAGGTGTACTCCCAGACGATCGCGTTCCGGCCCCGGAACGTCGTCTCCTCCAGCCGGATCTTCCGGTAGTCCTGACCCTGGCGGGCGTCCTGCTCGGAGGTCTGCCAGGTGTCCATCAGATTCCCCTTGGCGAGGGAGGATTTGGCCGCCAGTTCCTGTGCGCCGTCGGGCGAGGTGTAGTGCACCTCGGAGCCGGTCTTCAGATCGCGTCGCCAGCCCTTGGGCGTCACCCACGCGTAGCCGCCGGCCTCCCGGCGCGCGCCCGGGGGCGGGCCGGGCGGGCGTGAGGTGCCCTCGACGGTGGGCGCCGGGGACGAGGGAGCGCCGGTTGTGGCGGAGGCGGAGGCCGTCGGTGCGGTCGAGCCCCGGGAGGCCCCGTTGCTGTCGTCGGGCGATCCGCCCGTCAGGGCGACGACGGCCCAGGCGACGGCTCCCGCCGCGACCGCCCCCGCGGCGGCGAGACCGACACGGCGCCCGCCGCGTCGCGAGCCCGCCCGGGCGCCGAGGTCGTCGCCGTGGCCCTGGCGATGCCCCTGGTCGTACCGGCCGTACCCCTGGACCTCGTCGGAGCCGGACGGTACGGCGGGGCCGGGGAGTTCACCCGGTGGCGTCACCACGGGCACCGGTGCCGTGGGCAGTTGGGAGACCGGGTGCGAGCCGGGTTCCGAGCGCGGTTCCGAGGGGGTTTGCGAACTGGGCTCCGTACGCGGTTCGGAGGGGATCTCGGTGGAGGCGTTGGCCGCCGCCGGCAGGTCGGGGCCCCGGGTGACGGCTTCGAGTCCGGGGACCGCGGAGCGCTCCGGGGGAACTGCCTGAGGATGCTTCCGGAAGTCGGGCGCGCTCTTCCGAGTCGGAGTGCGCTGGATCGGAACGGCGTCCTGCACGGAGTGATGCTGCGGCTCGCGTCCGGGGTTGGGGTTGGGGTTGGGGTCAAATCCGGATCCGGGTTCAGGTCCGGATCCGGGTTCAGGTCCGGCTTCGGGTTCAGGTCCGGCTTCGGGTTCAGGTCCGGCTTCGGGTTCAGGTCCGGCTTCGGGTTCAGGTACGGCTTCGACTTCGGATCGAGTCAGTGGCCTGCGCGGATCACTTGTGCCGACGCGCCGTTCGTCCGGCGGCGGAGTGGCTTCGGGAAGGTCACCCGGGGGCTGCCGCGCCGCCCGCACGAGCTGGGCGTCGAGCAGAGCGGGCGTGGCCGAATCCTTCAGGTCGTGCCCGGGGGCCGACGTGGACGACTTCCGCAGGTCACGCCCGGGGGGCGGCTGGTCCCTATCGGGTCCCGGGGCCAGCTCGGGCCCCGAGGTCGGATCGGGTGCCGAGGTCGGATCGGGTGCCGAGGTCGGATCGGGTGCCGAGGTCGGATCGGGTGCCGAGGTCGGATCGGGTGCCGAGGTCGACTCGCGTCCCGGGGCCGACTTGGGTCCCGGGGCCGACTTGGGTCCCAAGGTCGGATCCGGTGCCGAGGCCGGATCGGGTGCCGAGGCCGGATCGGGTCCCGAGGCCGGCTTGAGTTCCGCGGTCGGCTCAGGTTCCGAGGCCGGCTCAGGTTCCGAGGCCGGATCGCCTGCCGAGGCCGGATCGGGTGCCCTGCCGGATGCCGGCTCGGGGTTCGCGTCGCGGGCCTGATCCGGGGTGAGTTCCGACAAGCGCTCGGATTCAGGGGCGGGCTGGTGTGGGGAGTGGAGCTCGGGAGCGGGTCGGGGCGTGGGGTAGGGCCGGGGGGTGGGCTCGGGGCGGCCCTGGAGCCCCGGCTCGCCCTCGAACCCCGGCGCATCTTCACGCCCCGGCTCGCCATCGTGCCGCCCCGGCACAACCTCGCGCCCCGGCTCGTCATCATGTCGCCCTGGCGCACCATCGCGCCCCGCTTCACCCCCGTACCCCGCCTCACCTTCGCGACCTTGCGCGGGCTCGCCCCCCGGAGCACCGTTGCCCCCGAGAGCGCCCTCGCGCCCCGCTTCACCTTCACGCCCTTGTCCGGGCTCGCCCCCCGGAGCGGGATCGTGCCCCGGCTCGCTCTGGAACCCCGGGGCTCGTTCCGGCCCGGGGGCGGGGGCGGGGCCCTGCTCCGGACCGGGCTCGGGATCGTGTGCCGGTGCGGGTTCGGGTGCGGGGTCGTACAGGGTCTCGTACGCGGTTCCGTAGGCGAATCCGGAGGCGAAGTCGTACTCGGGCCCCTCGGTCGGGGATCCGAAGGGAGTGGTACTCGTCCTCGGGGGACGGATGATCTCCCTCAGTCCCGCCTCCAGTTCCTCCAGACCGGGCCGCGTGGACGGGTCCTTCTCCAGGAGGGCGGCCAAGATCTCCTGCAACTCGCCCGCACCGGATGGGAGTTCCGGCTCTTCGTAGAGAACCGCGTGCAGGGTCGCGAGGGTGGTGGAGCGGGAGAACGGGGAGCGGCCGCCGAGGGCCGCGCAGAGCGTGGCGCCGAGGGACCACACGTCGGAGGGCGGGCCCTGCGGTCGGCCGGAGATCCGCTCGGGGGCCATGTAGTCGGGGGAGCCGACGAGCATGCCGACCATGGTGAGCGCTTCGGCGTCCTGGAGCGCGGCGATGCCGAAGTCGGTGAGGACGACACGGTGCCGTCCGGCGCGCTCGATCAGCACATTGCCCGGCTTGATGTCCCGGTGCAGCACTCCCTGGGCGTGCACCTGCCGCAGCGCCCCGACGAGTTGGAGGCCGACGCGGGCCGCCTCGCGCGATTCCAGCGGTCCGTCCTCGACCACGACCCGTTCGAGCGAGCGGCCGGCGACGAGCTCCATCACGATCCACAGCCGCTCGCCCGCGTCCACGACGTCGTAGATACGGACGACATTGGGGTGGTCGATCCGGGCCGTCGCCCTCGCTTCGCGCAGGGTGCGTTCCCGGCGCGTTCGGGTGTCCTCGGGATCGAGTCCGTCTATCCGCATTTCCTTGACCGCGACCTGCCGGTCGAGCATTTCGTCGGCGGCTCGCCACACCCGCCCCATTCCCCCCTGACCAATACTCTCGACCAGCCGATAACGTCCGGTCACCAGTAATCCCGGAACACCACCCTGTACGTTCGCCGACAATCTCTGCACCCCCTCAACATCAGCCACAATCGCCCGTCACAGCAGAAACACAATGGTCACACTTCAGGCCGTACCAGCATAGTGCGGAGAAATCTTGTGGTACCTCTTCAAGTACTGCGAATTCAGGCGCAGCCAAGGGGGACGAACATGAGTTCTCGTCGTACGACGACCATTACGGGATCGCTGCTCACGGCGTGCTTCTCGGCCGTGATGATCCTTTCCCACACCGCCGTCGCGGACGACCAGGGACCGGGGAGCGGCAAGGGCGGGAAAGCGATGGACAAGGCGCCGACGGGCGTCAAGGTGACCACGCTGCTGCCGGAGAAGATCTCGGTCGACAACAGTACGCAGAAGACGGCGATTACCGCCACGGTAAAGAACGAAGGGACCAAGGAAAGCGGCAACATCAGGATGCTGGTGGTCGGTTTCGACGGCCTGACGGTCAAGAACGTCGAAGGCTGCACCGCCATGGCAAAAAAGGATCTCCCCGAAGGGTCGAACAGCGGTTTCATCTGCTCCACCGGCAATCTCGCGGCGGGCAAATCGAAATCGTACGACGTCGACGCGACGTTCGATCTGAGCAAGACCGGAAAGATCTGCCTCCCGGTCCAGACGAGCGACGGGAAGAAGACGTACTGGCAGCAGGGACCGGTTCCGTTCGGCACGACGAACCCGTCGCCGAACGCCCCCGCGACCCCGCTGCTGCTGGGCACCGACAACAAGCCGGTGGCACCCGGCGGCGACCGGCTGCCGAAGACCGGGGGCGGAAGCGAGGTCCTGCCGCTCGGCATGGCGGGCGCGGCGCTGATCTCGGCCGGAGCGGCGGGGCTGTGGTGGGCCGGCCGTAGGCCCCGGCAGGAACACTGACCGCCCGGCGCCGTCACCCCTGGCGGAGGGGCACGGTGCCGAGCGGGAACGCGCAGAGGCCCGCCGGGTCGAGGTCGAAGACCGACCCGGCGGGCCTCTGCGCGGAACGCCGACGTCATCGACGCGGGCGTCATGCCACGGCGCGGCGCGTCACTTCTTGTCGACGAGCTTCCACGCCGTGGGCAGGACGCCCATCGCCAGGGCGGCCTTGAGGGCATCGCCGATCAGGAACGGGGTGAGACCCGCCGCGAGGGCCGCGCTCGCCGACATGCCGGTGACCACGCCCAGGTAGGGAACACCGATCGCGTAGATGATCGCCTCGCCGAGCAGCATCGTGCCCGCCATGCGCAGGACGGAACGGTCGGCGCCGCGGCGGGCCAGGGCGCCCACGACGGTGGACGCCAGCAGCATGCCGAGGATGTAGCCGAAGGACGGCGCCGCCGCGCCGGAGCTCCCGCCCGCGAACCACGGGACACCGGCCATGCCGACCAGCGCGTACACCGCGAGCGACAGGAAGCCGCGGCCCGCGCCGAGCGCTGTGCCGACGAGCAGCGCCGCGAAGGTCTGGCCGGTCACCGGCACCGGGGAACCCGGGACGGGCAGCGAGATCTGGGCGGCGATGCCGGTGAGCACGGCGCCGCCGAGCACGAGGGCGACGTCACGGACGCGGGAGGCCGGAAGAAGGTCGGCGATGACCTCGCCGGGTCGGGAGGGCGTGGCGGCAGCGGTGCTCATGAGGACTCCGGCGAAGGGGGATACCCCGTTGCTCATGCGGAGCTCGGGGGAGGGCAGGTCAGGACACGGTGACGCTATCCCAGGGGTGCACGGGTGATCACCGTCCGCGCTCGACAAAGGGCGGATCCGGACCTTGGTGGGCTCCTTACAAAGAGGACCCGGTACACCCGCACGAAGGTGATGCTGGTCACTGAGGTGAAGTCGTTTCCGCTACGGGGCGGTTCGCGCCGGGACTGTGGAGACTCACCAAAGGCGCTTTCACCCGCGCCGGGCCCACAGGGCCCTCGGCCGCGGACCCGCCGGACCCGCAGGACCCGCAGGGGTTCGGACCCGCCGGACCCGCCCCTCACTTCCGCCGGGCGCTCCGCCTCCCCTTCCGACCCGCGGTACGCCCCTCACTTCCGCCGAGCGGTACGACTCCGGGCCCGCACCGCGCGCCCGTCGGGGACGCCGACCGGGCCTGGCCGTTCCGGTGCGCGGGCCGGAGCGGGAACGCGCTCGGCCTGTCCGGCCCTTGGGCACACCTGGCAGGTCTCCCGGGCCGCCCCTACCCTTCACCCCATGGTTCCCCAGGCCCTGAACTTCTCGTCGCGTCGCTATGTCGACCTGCGACGCCAGGGCACTGCCACCTGTCGCCGCCCGTCCTGAGGCGGGGCGGAGCGGATCCGGCTCGCCGAGACGAGACCAGAGCACACCACACCAGTCGCACGTCGCACCCGATGTGACGAGGCGTACGTGACGGCGCAGTGCCGGACCAGCTCCCGAGGAAGATCTCCATGGCCAGTACCGTGGCACCCCCTTCGACGTCCCCGCCCTCCCCCGTCCTCGACCGGCGCCGGACCAGCGCCAGCGTGATCCTGCGGTCCGTCCTGGAGCACGGGCCGGTCGCCCGCAGCACCATCGCCCGGCTCACGGGGCTCTCCCCCGCGTCGGTCACCGACTACTGCGCCCGCTTCACCGAGCGGGGCCTGATCCGGGAGGCCGCCGCACCCCGCCGGTCGGGCGGGGTCGGGCGGCCGCATCTCCCGATCGACCTGGACCGCTCCCGGTTCGTGGTCGGCGGAGTGCATGTGGCCGTGCCGTACACGACCGTCGCGCTGCTGGACCTGCGCGGCCGTGTCGTCGCCGAGAAGCGTCTGCGGCACGACCGCACCGAGCCGCACCTCGTTCTCGCGAACGCCGCCGACGGGCTCGCCGCCCTCCTCGCGGGCGCTCCCGGCCGTACCCCCCTGGGCATCGGTGTGGCGACCGGCGGCTGGGTCGACCCGGACTCCGGCACGATCGTGGAGCACGCGTTGCTGGGCTGGCACGACGTGGCCGTCCGGGAGGTCATCGAATCGCGCACCGGGCTGCCGGTCCATGTGGACGGGCACGCGCGGGCGTTGGTCAACGGGGAGCGGCTGTTCGGGCAGGCCCGGGGCAGCCGGAGCGTGTTGCATCTCTTCGCCGGCAATGTGGTGGATGCCGCCTTCGCCACCCATGACCAGGTGCACTACGGACCTCGCTCGCAGGCCGGGGCGATCGCCCATCTGCCCCTGGCGGGCGGGTCCGAGCGGTGCGACTGCGGGCGGACGGGATGCCTCCAGGCCGAGCTGAGCGAACGGACCCTGTGCCGGCGGGCGCGGGAACGGGGTGTCATAGACGGCTCGAACCCGATGCACGTGGTCTCCGCGGCTGCCGCCGGCGACCCGTTGGCCGTACGGCTGCTGATGGAGCGGTCCCGGATGGTCGGGCGGGCGGCGGGGCTGTTGCTCGACGTGCTCAACCCGGAGATGGTCGTCGTCACCGAGATCGGTGCCATGTACCGGGAGGACTGCCTCGGCGCGCTGCGGGAGGCGGTGGGCCCGGAGCGGGCGGCTGCGGTCGTCCCGACCAGCTTCCCGGATTCGGTGCTGGCCGTGGCGGGCGGATCGGTCGCGCTCGATGTCCTGTACCGCGATCCGCTGGGTTCCGCGGGCTTCACGGCCCGCTGAAGGCCTCCCGGCCGCCCGGGCCGCTCAGGACTTCCCCGGGCTCCCCACCGGGGGCGAATTAATTCAGAAACTCGGAATGTTGACAGGGCTTGTGCCCGGACAGGAGCATCGTGGCCATGAGCAGCGCGCGGGTGCAGGTTCCGCTCACCAAGTGCCGTGTGGTCGACCTGATGCGGGTCGCACGCACACGTTGTTGCTGACCCCTTGTCGCCGACAGGTCGCTGACGCGTTGAAGCGCTGAGGTTCACTCGGCAGCCTTCGCCCCGAGGGCCACTCGGCCGCCGTCGTGCCGAGGTCCGCCGACCGTCGTCGTCCCGACGCCGATCCGGCCGTCGTCGTTCCCAGGCCGATCCGGCCGTCGTCGCGCCGTGGTCTCCTCGGCCGTCGTCGCCCCGAGGGCCGGTCCGCCGTCGTAGCGACGCGGACCGTTCAACTGCCGTCGCACCCCCAGTCGACTCGTCCCCATCGGCACGCCTTCGGCGTGTGTCCCTTTCGGCGCGTGTTCCTCTCTTCCGGCTTCGCCCTGCCCGGAACTCCACGCGCTGTCCCGCCACTTGGAATCCCCGGAGTCCTTCCATGCCACCACTGTCCCCCTTGTCCTCCGCCGCGTCCGCGACCGCCGCCTCCAGGTCCGGTGTCGACCGGCGCGTGTTCCTGTCCTCCCTGCTCGGTGTCGCCGCCGCGGCCGGACTGAGCGGTTGCGCGGGTGCCAGTGCCGCCGACACCGATTCCCGGGCGGACACCTCCGCGCCTCTGTCCGACAAGGTGCCGAAGGGCACCAAGCTCAAGATCGCCTCGTACCAGGGTGTCCAGCAACTCCAGTTCAAGCTGGCGGGGTTGGCCGCTCTGCCGTTCACCGTCTCCGACTGGGTGAACATCGGCGCCGGTCCCGATGTCATCAACGCCTTCCGTGCCAAGTCCCTGGACGTCGGCAACAACGCGGGCATCCCGCCGATCCAGGCGCACTACCAGGGCTTCGACGCGAAGATCGTCGCGATCAACATCACCCGCAAGCCCAACTACCTGTTCGCCACCAAGCCCGGCAGCGACATCAAGGACGTGCAGGACTTCAAGGGCAAGAAGCTGGCCTTCTCGCAGGGCCAGGCGCAGGGTGTCGTCCTGCTGCGCGCCCTGAAGCAGGCAGGCATCGCCTACGACGACGTGACCCTGGTGCCGCTCACCAGCAACCAGTTCCTCACCGCGCTCCAGGCGGGCCAGGTGGACATCGCCCCGCTCGCCAACAGCCAGGCGCCGGCCTACCTCAAGCAGTACGGGTCCAAGGGCGCCCACACCATCGACACCGAGGTGGTGGACCTGCTCAACCTGCTCTGGGCGCCGACCTCGGTACTGGCCGACCGCGCGAAGGCTGCCGCGGTCGCCGCGTACATCCCGCGCTGGGCGAAGGGTCAGGTGTGGGCGTACGAGCACCCCGACGCCTGGAACAAGGAGTTCTACGTCAAGACGCAGAACCTCACACTCGCGCAGGCCCAGTCCATCACCGAACTCGCCAACAAGCCTTTGTTCCCGCCGAGTTGGGACGAGGCCGTCAAGTGGGAACAGGAGACCGCCGATCTGCTGGCGGAGGGCGGCTTCGTGAAGGGCTTCAAGGTCGACTCGCTCTTCGACCGCCGCTTCGAGGCCCTCGCGGCCAAGGCCGTACCCGCGGAATACCGGAGGTGACGGCGATGGCGACCAGGAGCACGACCACCACGCAGTCCCCTTCGACACCATCGACCGCGGTCACGGACGACACCGCCCCCGTCTCCGCCTCAGCCACCGAGACGGGCTCCACCACCAAGACGGACGCCGGCACCGAACCGGACGCCACGACCGAGCCGGGTGCAATCACCGGCACCGGCACCGGCACCGAGCCGGTCTCCGTCCCGGTCGCCCCGGCCACGCCCGTCGAGTCCGACGCGGACAGTCGCCGGTCGCGCCGGCCTCGCCGTTCCCGGCGCCGGAGTCTCGCGCCGGGCAAGCGGCTGCCCGCGTCCCGGCTCATCGGGCCGGTGCTGTTCCTGGCCCTGTGGGCCCTCGCGTCCGCCGCCGGGCAACTCGATCCCGGCGCGATCCCCGCGCCGTGGACGGTGCTGAAGACCACCGGCCATCTGTGGACCGACGGCACACTGCCCACCGATGTGCTGACGTCCCTGGAGCGCGCGGGATACGGGTTCGTGCTCGGCCTGAGCGCCGGGGTCGTCCTCGCCCTCGCGTCCGGGCTCAGCCGCGTCGGGGAAGCCCTGATCGACGGGACCGTGCAGCTCAACCGGGCGATCCCGACCCTCGGTCTGATCCCGCTGTTCATCCTCTGGCTCGGCATCGGCGAGACCTTCAAGATCGCGATCATCGCCATCGTCGTCTACATCCCGATCTACCTGAACCTGCACTCCGCCCTGTCCGGCATCGATCACCGCTACGTCGAACTCGCCGAGGTCCAGGGGCTGTCGAGGCTCCGCTTCGTCCGGGAGATCGTGATCCCCGGCGCGCTGCCGGGCTTCTTCGTCGGACTGCGGCTCGGGGTGACCGGCTCCTGGCTCTCCCTGGTCGTCCTGGAGCAGATCAACGCCACCAGCGGCCTCGGCTACATGATGTTCCAGGCCCAGAACTACGGCCGGACCGACATCATCCTCGTCGGCCTGCTGATCTACGGCATCTTCGGGCTCATCTCCGACAGCGCGGTTCGTCTCATCGAACGGAAGGTGCTGTCATGGCGACGCACACTCAGCAACTGACCCGTGAGCACACCGTCCAACTGCGCGGCCTCACGCGGTCGTTCGAGGGGCGTACGGTCCTCGACAACATCGACCTCGATCTCCCCGCGGGTCAGTTCACCGCCCTGCTCGGACACAGCGGCTCCGGCAAGAGCACGCTGCTGCGCGCCATCGCCGGCCTCGATCACAACGTCGCCGGGAGCGGACAGCTCATCGCCCCGGAAAGGGTGTCCGTCGTCTTCCAGGACTCCCGGCTGCTGCCCTGGCGCCGCGTCCTCGACAACGTCCTGCTCGGCACGGACGGCAGGGAGGCGGCGGAGAAGGGCCGCTCCGCCCTCGCCGAAGTGGGACTCGCGGGACGTGAACGGGCCTGGCCCAACGAGCTGTCCGGCGGGGAGGCCCAGCGCGCCGCCCTGGCCCGTTCGCTCGTACGGGAGCCCGAACTGCTTCTCGCCGACGAGCCGTTCGGGGCGCTGGACGCGCTCACCCGGATCCGGATGCATGTGCTGCTGCGCGAGCTGTGGGAGCGCCACCGGCCGTCCGTCCTGCTCGTCACGCACGACGTGGACGAGGCGATCGTGCTGGCCGACCGCGTGCTCGTGCTCGACCGGGGCCGCATCGGCGTCGACCTCACCATCGACCGCCCGCACCCGCGTTCGTACCGCGATCCGCGCCTCGGGGAGTACCGCGAGCGCCTGCTGAGCGCCCTCGGGGTGACCGAGGACGTGACGGGAGCACCGGAAGGGACGGACCACGGAGCGACAGAACACGGAGCGGCGGAACACACCGTCGCGGAACCGGACGGGGCGACGGGACACCCCGTCGCGGGACGGGACGCGGCGGCGGACGACACAGCCGGGCACGACGTGCCCGCGCACCACGAGGAGAAGCACCCGTGACCAGCCCGCGCCGACTCCATCTCAACGCCTTCCTGATGAACACCGGCCACCACGAGGCATCCTGGCGGCTCCCGGAGAGCGACCCGTACGCCCATGTCGAGACGGCTCACTTCGTGCGTCTCGCCCGGATCGCCGAGCGCGGGACCTTCGACTCCCTGTTCCTCGCCGACGGCCCGGTCCTCTTCAACAGCGTGGGCCAGCGCCCGGCCGGCGCCCTCGAACCCATCACCCTGCTCACCGCGCTGGC
This sequence comes from Streptomyces sp. NPDC005141, assembly GCF_053599975.1. Lineage (NCBI taxonomy): Bacteria > Bacillati > Actinomycetota > Actinomycetes > Kitasatosporales > Streptomycetaceae > Streptomyces > Streptomyces sp. NPDC005141. The sequence goes on from NZ_JBSFYW010000062.1 coordinate 29,801, forward strand.
CACGGCCACCGAGCACATCGGCCTGATCGCCACCGCCTCCACCTCCTACAACTCCCCCTACAACCTGGCCCGCAGATTCGCCTCCCTGGACCACATCAGCGGTGGCCGCGCGGGCTGGAACATCGTCACCACCGCGGGCGCGGAGGCCGCCCGCAACTTCGGTCTCGACGACGAGCCCGCGCACGCCACCCGCTACCAGCGCGCCGCCGAGTTCCTGGACGTGGCGCTCAAGCTCTGGGACAGCTGGGAGGACGATCTGGTCGTCGCGGACAAGGCGGCCGGTGTCTGGGGCGACACGGACAAAATCCATCCCGCGCGCCACAAGGGGACGTACTTCAGCGTGGAGGGCGCCCTCAATGTGCCCCGCACACCGCAGGGTTACCCACTCCTCGTGCAGGCGGGCTCGTCGGAGGACGGCAAGCGGTTCGCGGCCCGGTACGCGGAAGCGGTGTTCACCGCCCAGCAGACCCTCGCGGACGCCCAGGACTTCTACGCCGACCTCAAGTCCCGTACCGCGCAGGCCGGCCGGGACCCGGGCCACATCAAGATCCTGCCCGGTATCGTCCCGGTCATCGGCTCGACCGAGGCGGAGGCGCTCGCCCAGGAACGCGTCCTCGAGGACCACATCGTCTACGAGCACGGACTGAACCGCCTGGAGCACCTGCTCCACCTGGAGCCGGGCACCCTCGTCCTCGACGCGCACCTGCCCGCCGACCTGCCGCCGGAGGACGCGATCGAGGGGGCCAAGAGCCGCTACACCCTCGTCGTGGAGCTGGCCCGGCGCGAGCGGCTCACCGTCCGCGAGCTGATCGGCCGGCTCGGCGGCGGGCGAGGGCATCTGACCTTCGCCGGCACGCCCGAGCAGGTCGCCGACGCGATCGAGGAGTGGTTCCTGGGGGGCGCCGCCGACGGCTTCAACATCATGCCCGCCGTGCTGCCCTCCGGCCTCGACCTCTTCGTGGACCACGTGGTGCCGATCCTGCGCGACCGGGGCCTGCTGCGCCGGGAGTACGGGCCCCGGCAGACCCTGCGGGAGCGCTACGGCCTCCCGCGCCCGGCCAACCAGTACGCGGTCCCGCCCACCGTACCCACGGCCGACGCGCCCGCGGCCGCCCTCGCCTGAACCGCCCCCGACCAGCACCGCCCCTGCCCGATCAGCCGATCCGCCGATCCGAAAGGACCCGCACCTCATGGCAGACATCGAGATCCAGAAGGTCACCGCGCACATCGGTGCCCGTGTCTCCGGCGTCGACATCTCCAAGCCGCTCGACGACATCACAGCCGCCGCCCTGCGCACCGCCCTCAACGAGCACAAGGCCCTGGTCTTCGACGACGTCGACCTCGACGACGAGGGCCAGCAGGCCTTCGCCCGCCACTTCGGCGACCTCACCACCGCGCACCCCACCGTGCCCGCCGTGGACGGCGCCCCGAACGTGCTGCCCGTGGACAGCGAGCGGGGCCGCGCCAACCACTGGCACACCGACGTGACCTTCGTGCTGAACCCCCCGCAGGCCAGCACCCTGCGCAGCATCACCGTCCCGCCGTACGGGGGCGAGACGCTCATCGCCAACTCCGCGGCCGCCTACCGCGATCTGCCCGAGCCGCTGCGCGCGCTCGCCGACACCCTGTGGGCCGAGCACACCAACGACTACGACTACGCGGTACCGGACGAGAACATCGACGAGGAACAGGCCGCGCAGCGGGCCCAGTTCACGTCCATCAAGTACCGCACCGCGCATCCGGTCGTCCGGGTGCACCCGCTGACCGGCGAACGCGGCCTGTTCATCGGCGGGTTCGCGCAGCGGATCGTCGGGCTGTCGGTGGGCGAGTCCCGCAAGATCCTCGACCTGCTCCAGGCGTACGTCACCCGGCCCGAGAACATCCTGCGCTGGCGCTGGTCCCCGAACCAGCTGGTCCTGTTCGACAACCGGATCACCCAGCACTACGCCATCGACAACTACGACGGACTGCCGCGCCGGCTGCACCGGGTGACGGTCGCCGGTGACGTGCCGGTCGGCATCGAGGGCAAGGAGAGCCACTCGATCGCGGGCGACGCCTCGCACTACACGTCGGTGGCCTGACGCGGATGACGTAACGGGGCAGACCGCCCCCAGGACGCCCGGAACCCGGGCGTAAACGGACCCTTACACTCCGTATGCAGCACGTCCGCATGCTGGGCGGCCCCTTCTCCCGGTCGGAGGGGCTGCCCAGACTGTGGGCGTTTTTGCCGCTCGTCTGTAAGGGACCCCCCACTCTCATGTCCCGCACCACCCTCGACGCGCCGCCCGGCACCGCCGCCGCGGACGCCCCCCTCTCTCACGGCCTGAAGCAGCGCCATCTGTCGATGATCGCCCTCGGCGGCGTCATCGGCGCCGGCCTGTTCGTCGGCTCCGGCGCCGGCATCGCCGCCGCCGGTCCCTCGATCGTCATCGCGTACGCCGTCTCCGGTCTGCTCGTCATGCTGGTGATGCGGATGCTCGGCGAGATGTCGGCCGCGTATCCGTCGTCCGGTTCCTTCTCCGCGCACGCCGAGCGGGCGATCGGCCCCTGGGCCGGCTTCACGGCGGGCTGGTCCTTCTGGGTGCTGCTCTGCACGGCCGTCGGCCTGGAGGGCATCGGCGCCGCGAAGATCGTCACCGGCTGGCTGCCCGGCACGCCCGAGTGGGCCTGGGTGGCACTGTTCATGGTCGTCTTCTGTGTGGCCAACCTCGCCGCCGTGAAGAACTTCGGTGAGTTCGAGTTCTGGTTCGCGGCGCTGAAGGTCGGCGCCATCACGCTGTTCCTGGTGCTCGGGGTACTGGCCATCGCGGGTGTCCTGCCGGGCACGGACGCGCCGGGCACCGCGAACCTCACCGGCGAAGGGGGCTTCCTGCCGAACGGCAGCGAAGGGCTCGTGATCGGTCTGCTCGCGTCGGTGTTCGCGTACGGCGGTCTGGAGACCGTGACGATCGCGGCGGCCGAGTCGCAGGACCCGGTCAAGGGCGTCGCGAGCGCCGTCCGCACCGCCATGTGGCGCATCGCGCTCTTCTACATCGGCTCGATGGCGGTCATCGTCACCCTCGTCCCGTGGGACTCCGCGGCGGTCGTCGAGAAGGGCCCCTACGTCGCCGCCCTCGAACACCTCGGCATCCCCGGCGCCGGACAGCTGATGAACGTGGTCGTCCTCGTGGCGCTGCTGTCGGCGATGAACGCCAACATCTACGGCTCCTCGCGCATCGCCTACTCCCTCGTCCAGCGCGGCCAGGGCCCGAAGGCGCTGGGCCGGGTCTCGTCCGGGGTGCCGCGTGTCGCGGTGCTCGTCTCCTGCGTCGTCGGCTTCGGCTGTGTCGTTCTCAGCTACTGGCGTCCGGACGACGTCTTCCCCTGGCTGCTGAACATGATCGGCGCGGTGATCCTGGTCGTCTGGATGTTCATCGCGGTCTCGCAGCTGCGGCTGCGGCGCCGTCTCGACCGGGAGGCCCCGCAGAAGCTGGTCGTCCGGATGTGGGTGTTCCCGGCACTGACCTGGGTCGCGCTGGCGGGCATGGTGGCGATCTTCGTCCTGATGGCCCGGGAGCCGGACACCCGGGTGCAGCTGTACTCGACGGGCGCCATGACGCTGTTCCTGGCGGCCGTCGGCTACACCCGGCAGAGGGCGCGCGCCCGCGCCTGACCGGTACTCCACCTCACCGAAGGGGCCCCCGCGCGAAGGACGGTGTCGCGCGGGGGCCCTTTCGCGTGTCCGGACGCGGGCCCCGGCGCCCTCGGAACCCGGTACGGGCCCGGACACGCGCCCTCATCTTCTTGCTGCTAGCGTGCAGTTGCAAGTAGCTTGCAATAAGAGGTCGGAGGGAACCCCCAGTCATGCCCGTCTACACACTCCCTGAACTGCCGTACGACTACTCCGCGCTCGCGCCCGTGATCAGCCCCGAGATCATCGAACTGCACCACGACAAGCACCACGCGGCCTACGTGAAGGGCGCCAACGACACGCTGGAGCAGCTCGCGGAGGCGCGGGACAAGGAGTCGTGGGGGTCGGTCAACGGCCTGGAGAAGAACCTGGCCTTCCATCTCTCCGGCCACATCCTGCACAGCATCTACTGGACGAACATGACCGGGAACGGCGGCGGCGAACCCCTGGCCGCCGACGGGGTGGGCGATCTCGCGGACGCCATCACCGAGTCGTTCGGCTCGTACGCGGGCTTCAAGGCCCAGCTGACCAAGGCCGCGGCGACCACCCAGGGTTCCGGCTGGGGCGTCCTCGCCCACGAACCGCTGAGCGGCCGGCTCGTCGTCGAGCAGGTCTACGACCACCAGGGCAACGTCGGCCAGGGCTCGGTGCCACTCCTCGTCTTCGATGCCTGGGAGCACGCGTTCTACCTGCAGTACAGGAACCAGAAGGTCGACTTCATCGACGCGATGTGGGCGGTCGTGAACTGGCAGGACGTGGCCCGGCGTCACGAAGCGGCCACGGCCCGCCGGGACGTATTGCTCCTGGCCCCCTGAGAGGGAACATGAACGTCCTGCTCGTGATCGTCTTCTCACCCTTCACGTGGCAGGCGGAAGAAAGGACGGCCCCCGCGAGGACATGACTCGCGGGGGCCCTCCCGTCACGGCACGCACGGCACGTTGAGCGACAGCAGGGCGGCGGACCCGTCCTCCACCCGGAGTTCGGTGATCGCCGCGTTGCCGAGGCTCGGCAGGACACGGCGGTACTCGCCCAGCGGGATGGACAGGGCGGAGCACAGCACCAGACGCAGCAGGGTGTTGTGGGCGACGACCAGCACCCGTTCACCGGAGTGGGCCGCCGCGATGTGGCGCAGTGCGCGCGTTCCACGGGCCGCCGCGGTGCGCGGGTCCTCCGCCTCCGGGAAGGGGTAGGACACCGGATCGGCCCGGAACGCCTTGGCCCGGACCGGGTTCTCGGCCTCGAACTCGGCGAGCGTACGGCCCTCCACCACGCCGAAGTCGCATTCGCGCAGGGTGGGTTCGCGCTGCGGAACGAGCCCCAGGGCGCGGCAGGCCGGCTCGGCGGTGGCGACGGCACGCGACACGGTCGAGGTCCAGATCGCGTCGACCGGGTGCGCGGCGGCCCAGCGCCCGAGGGCCTCCGCCTGGGCGCGGCCCTCGTCGGTGAGGGGGATGTCGCTCACTCCGGCGTAGCGGTTCTCCGCGTGCCAGACGGTCTGCCCGTGCCGGGCCAGGAGGAGCGTCGTGCTGCGGCTCGTAGTACTCATGACGCCGCAGTATCCAGTCCCGGGCCGACCCCCGGCCACGCGTCGCCGTCGTACACGGTCCGGACCTCCCGCGCTGTCGTCCTCGTACGCAATCCGGACCTCCCACACCATCGCCCCGCATGCCGTCCGCACCTGTTATCACGCACTCCGGGCGGCGAAATCTCAGCACGCGCCGAGCTTTTCACCTGCATGAGGGATCCGAACCGGGACGAGCCGGCACGAGACGAGACGAGTGGACGGGCCCGGGACGCGGCCGGACCGGTTCCGGACCCGTCGGCGGCCCCGCGAGCGCTTACGCTCGCAGGGCCGGCGTTCGGCACCCGGATGCTTCTCGACCTTTCCCGTCCGTTCTCACACGGAGGTGTCGCCGTGGACGTGCGCTGCCCGAACTGCGGAGGACCGCTGCAGAAGTTCCGCAAGCTCACCAAGGACGAGGAAGAGTCGGTGCGCAAGATCAAAAAGGTGGAGGACCCGGCGGCCTACCAGCGCTGCACCCGTCCGGGCTGCCGTCGCTTCCAGCGCTGGAGCAACTGGCGCGACGGCGACAACTTCCCCGAGCCCGACGCCAAGTAGTACGCCGCCGAGGGCGGCCCCCAGGGACCGGCACCCCGGGCCGAGCGGCACCGGACCCGCGCCGGACCGGAGCCGCCTACAGGTTGCTGAAGTCCGGTCCCGCCGTGCGCGTGCGCTTGATCTCGTAGAAGCCCGGTACCGAGGCGACCATGAGCGTGCCGTCCCAGAGCTTGGCGGCTTCCTCGCCCTTGGGGGCCGGGGTGACGACCGGGCCGAAGAAGGCGAGCTGCTCGCCGTCGGCGCCGGGGACGGCGATGACCGGGGTGCCGACGTCCTGGCCGACCTTCTCGATGCCCTCCTTGTGGGAGGCGCGCAGCTCGGCGTCGAACTCGAAGTCCGCCTGGTCGGCGTAGTCGATCAGGTCGGCGGGGAGTCCGACCTCTTCGAGGGCGCCGGCTATGGCCTCCTTGGTCGGGCCCGTGCCGTCGTTGTGGAAGCGGGTGCCGAGCGCGGTGTACAGCGGGCCGAGGACGTCGTCGCCGTGCTTCTGCCAGGCGGCGGTGACCACCCGGACCGACTGCCATGCCGTGGTCGCGAGCATCTCGCGGTAGTGGTCGGGAAGCTCGTCCAGCTTGGGCTCGTTCAGTACGGCGAGGCTCATGATGTGCCAGCGGACCTCGATGTCGCGGACCTTCTCCACTTCGAGCACCCACCGCGAGGTCATCCAGGCCCAGGGGCACAGCGGGTCGAACCAGAAGTCGACGGGGGTCTTGCCGGAACTGGTCTGAGCGGTCTGCTCGGGCATGGCTCTCCTCGGAACGCGGTCTTTCCGTGGCCAACACCGGCACGCGTCCGCACCATTCCCGCGCGTACGTGTGATTCCCGCGTGGCGGCGCGATTCCCCGGTGTCCCCGCCGTCGCAGTGCCCGGCGTCAGGGGCACATGGCAGGATCGGTCCTGTTCGGACATGTCTATGACGCCATGAGGGAGTGCAGCCGTGCCCGGTGAGAATCTGTCCCGCGACGAGGCCCAGGAGCGGGCGGCACTGCTGTCCGTCGACAGCTACGACGTCTCCCTCGACCTGCGCTCGGCCGTCGGGGAGACGGAACCCGGCGAGGCGGCCGGCGAGCCCCGCACCTTCCGCTCGGTCACCACGCTCCGCTTCCGCTGCGCCGAGCCGGGCGCGGCGAGCTTCGCGGACCTGATCGCTCCACGTGTGACGGCAGTCTCGCTCAACGGCAGGGACCTCGACCCGGGTGAGGTCTTCGACGGCTCCCGCATCCGGCTGGAGGACCTCGCCGCCGAGAACGAACTCGTCGTGGACGCCCAGTGCGCCTACTCCCGCACCGGTGAGGGCATGCACCGCTTCGTCGACCCCGAGGACGGCGAGGTGTATCTGTACACGCAGTACGAGCCCGCCGACTCGCGGCGCGTCTTCGCCAACTTCGAGCAGCCGGACCTCAAGGCACCGTTCCGCTTCGAGGTGCGGGCCCCCGAGGGCTGGACCGTCTGGAGCAACGGCGCCGGTGAACTCGCCGACGGTGTGTGGAAGTTCGCCGAGACGAAGCCGATCTCCACCTACATCACGGCGGTCGTGGCGGGCCCGTACCACTATGTGACGGACTCCTACTCCCGTACCTTCGACGACGGTACGACGCTGGAGATCCCCCTCGGCGCGATGTGCCGCAAGGGCCTGGCCCCCCACTTCGACGCCGACGACGTGTTCCTGGTGACCAAGCAGGGGCTGGACTTCTTCCACGACCACTTCGACTACCCGTACCCCTTCGGGAAGTACGACCAGGCGTTCGTGCCCGAGTACAACCTCGGCGCGATGGAGAACCCGGGTCTGGTCACCTTCCGCGAGGAGTACATCTTCCGCGGCAAGGTGACGCAGACGTCGTACGAGGCCCGGGCGAACGTCATCCTGCACGAGATGGCGCACATGTGGTTCGGCGACCTGGTCACGATGGTGTGGTGGGACGACCTGTGGCTGAAGGAGTCCTTCGCCGACTTCATGGGCACGTTCGCCAACGTCGGCGCGACCCGTTTCACCGACGCCTGGATCACCTTCGCCAACCGCCGCAAGGCCTGGGCGTACCGCGCGGACCAGCTGCCGTCCACCCACCCGATCACGGCCGACATCCGCGACCTGCAGGACGCCAAGCTCAACTTCGACGGCATCACCTACGCCAAGGGCGCCTCGGTCCTGAAGCAGTTGGTGGCGTACGTCGGACAGGACGCCTTCCTGGAGGGCGCCCGCCGCTACTTCAAGCGGAACGCGTACGGCAACACGCGCCTCGGCGATCTGCTGTCGGCCCTGGAGGAGACGAGCGGACGGGACATGGCCGCCTGGTCCCGGTCCTGGCTCCAGACCGCGGGCGTCAACTCCCTCACCCCGCAGGTGATCCTGAGCTCCGAAGGGCGCGTCACCGAGCTGGCGATCGTCCAGGAGGCCGCCGAGTCCCATCCCGAACTGCGCCCGCACCGCGTGGCCGTGGGCCTCTACCGGCGGCAGTCGCTGCGCGAGGGCGGGGACGGCTCGCTCGTCCGCTACGCGCGCGCCGAGGTGGACGTCGACGGGCCGCGCACGGTCGTCGCCGAGCTGGTCGGCGCGGAGGCCCCCGAGCTCGTCCTCGTCAACGACGACGACCTCACGTACTGCAAGATCCGTTTCGACGAGGGCTCGCTGGCCACGCTGCGGGACGCACTCGGCGAGATGACCGACCCGCTCGCCCGCGCGCTGTGCTGGTCGGCACTGTGGAACCTCACGCGCGACGCGATCGTGCCCGCCCGGGACTTCATCGGTCTGGTGCTGCGTTTCGCGGGCCGCGAGTCCGACATCGGCGTGCTCCAGATGCTGCAGGCCTGGGCGAACTCCGCGCTCGTCCACTACGTGGCGCCCGACTGGCGCGCGGAGGGCGGACAGCTGCTCGCCGAAGGTGCGCTGAAGGAGCTGCGGCTCGCCGAGCCGGGCAGCCAGCACCAGCTCGCCTGGGCCCGCTTCTTCGCCGACATCGCGTCGTCCGAGGCCGATCTCCAGCTGCTCCAGGGCCTGTTGGAGGGGACCGCCAAGATCGACGGGCTGGAGGTCGACCAGGAGCTGCGCTGGGCGTTCCTGGAGCCGCTGGCCGCGCAGGGGGCCGCCGACGAGTCCGTCCTCGCCGCCGAACTCGCCCGCGACGACACGGCGTCCGGCAAGCGGCACCAGGTCCGCTGTCTCGCCGCCCGCCCCTCGGCCGCGGTCAAGGCCCAGGCCTGGGCGGCCGTCGTGGAGTCCGACGCGCTCTCCAACGCCCTCGTCGAGGCGACCATCTCCGGCTTCATCCAGCCGTCCCGGCGGGAGCTGCTCGCGCCCTACACCGCCAAGTACTTCGCCGCGATCGACCGTGTCTGGGCGGAGCGGTCCATCCAGATCGGCATGGACGTGGTCAGGGGGCTGTTCCCCTCGCTCCAGGACTCCCCGGAGACCCTGGAGGCGACGGACGCCTGGCTCGCGGCGCACGAGGACGCGCCGCCCGCGCTGCGGCGGCTGGTGCTGGAGTCACGTGACGATCTGGCGCGGGCACTGCGGGGGCAGGCCTGCGACACCGCCGCGGCGGGCTGAGCACCCGCTCCGCGCGAACCACCCCGAGGGCACCGGCGCGACGCGCGTCCGGTGCCCTCGCCGGTGAACTGATCCGATGCGTCCACTGGTTACGAAATGGAGGTATTCAGAGCCGTAACCCCTATTAATCTCCATCCGGACCAGCGTCTTTCGGCAGTCGAACGTCCGTACTTTAGGGCGCGCTTGTCCCGATTTGCCGACGAGCCTGTAACAGCGGTTAGAGGGCGGCTCCCCGGCGGGAAACCCCGGGTCATGAACCACATCCCCCCGCTCTCCCCCCGCCCCCTGCGCCACCTGTCCCACGTACGGCGCCGGGTCCTGACCACCGCCCAGCTGCGCAGCCAGGGCGTGGCCGGCGCCGACGCCAACGAACGCTGCCGGCCCGGCGGACCCTGGCAGCGGATCCTTCCGGGCGTCTTCCTCCTGCACCCCGGCCCGCCCACCGCCGAGGTACGGCTGCACGCGGCGCTGCTGTACGCCGCCCGCTCCCCCGCCCCCGCTCGGGCGTTCCACATCCCCGTCCAGCCGGGCGCCGAGGAGCCGCACACCGCCCAGCCGTACGCGGACGCGCTGATCACCGGCGTGGCCGCGCTGGCCCTGCACGGCTTCACCTCCGCCGCGCCGCTGCTCTCCCTCGACACGATCGACGTACTGGTCCCCCGCATGCGCCGACTGCGCTCGACCGGCTGTGTCCGCATCGTCCGCACGACCTCGCTGCCGGCCCCCGCCTTCGTGACCGGCGTCCCGGTCGCCGCCGTCCCCCGAGCCCTGGCCGACGCGGTCGCGGAACTGACCGACGCGGGCGCCGTGCGCCGGCTGCTCACGGAGGCGGTGCGCGGCGGCCACTGCGAACCGGCCTCGATCGTCAAGGAATTGACGGCGGCGCGGCTGCTCGGCCGCCCGCACGTGGTGGACGCCGTGGACTCGCTGAAGGCGGAGGGCAGGGCGATCGCGGAGACCCACCTGTACCGGATGGTCCACGAGCACGGGCTGCCCGACCCGGTCTGGAACGTCGACCTGCGGCTGCCCGGCGGCCCGCACCTCGGTGGTCTGGACGCCTACTGGCCCGAGCAGGCGGTGGCGGTCGAGCTGGACACCCGGACCCCGCGTCAGAGCGAGGACGCCGTGTGGTCCGAGTACGCCCGCAAGCGCGAGCACCTGGAGCGGCTCGGCGTCACCGTCGTCCACATCACCCCGAAGAAGCTCCGTGAGGCGATGGAACAGCAGGCCACGGTCGTGCGCACCGCTCTGATGGCCTCGAACGACCGCGATCCGGCGGCGTATGTCGTGGTGCTGCCCCGGTAGTGACGGACCGGGTGGTGCCAGAGGGGAGGGAAGGGGCCGGCGAGGGTCCGCGAGGTGGTCCCGCCGGCCCCTTTCCCGCGTTCCGGTGGCGTTGTCAGTGCCCCGATCTACTGTGGGGGCGAACAGGAGATCCATGGCCGGACGCGTCGCCGTGACGAGCAAGACGAGAGACAGGAGAGCCTGATGACGACCCTGACCGATCGCCCGAACACCGCACTGCTGGTGATCGACATGCAGCACGGAGCGGTGGATGGCGCTCACGACCTCGACAGCGTGATCGCGAACATCAACACGCTCGTCGCCAAGGCCCGCGACGGGGCGGTGCCGGTGATCTGGGTGCAGCACTCGGACGACGGGATGAAGCGGGACAGCGAGGCCTGGCAGTACGTGCCGGAGCTGGTCCGCCGCGACGGGGAGCCCGTCGTCCACAAGAACTACGGCGACTCCTTCGAGGCCACCGACCTGGAGGACCTGCTCGCCGAGCGCGCCGTCGGCCATGTCCTCGTCACCGGCGCCCAGACCGACGCCTGTGTCCGCTCCACCCTCCACGGCGCCTTCACCCGCGGGTACGACGTCACCCTGGTCGGCGACGCCCACACCACGGAGGACCTCACCGCGTACGGCGCCCCCGCCCCGGCCGAGGTTGTCGCGCACACCAACCTCTACTGGAAGTGGCAGAGCGCGCCCGGCCGGCGCGGGAACACCGTCGAGACGGCGAAGGTCAGCTTCGCGGCGGGCGCCGCGGACTAGGACCAGTCCGAAGGGCCGCGGCCGGGGCGGGAGCTGGGTCCGGGCGGCGCGAACGGCTCGCCGGGACCGCCTACTTCCCGCAGAACTCGGCCTCGATCACCGCGTCGCTGTCGCCCGACCAGTCCCCGTTGAAGTTGAAGGAGAGGGAGTGGCGGCCGTCCGCCGTGGTGACGGCCGAGGAGACCGAGCCGTGGATGCCTCCGTCGTGGCCCCAGACGTGGACGCCGCAGCTCAGCTCGCGGTCGATGAGGCCGAGGCCGTAGCCGGCGTTGGGGATGCCGTCGACCTCGACCGTCGTCTTCATCTCCTTGAGCTGCTCGCGCGGCAGGAGCCTGCCCCGCAGGAGCGCCGTGTAGAAGCGGTTCAGGTCGGCGTTGTCGGAGATCATCTCCCCCGCGGAGGAGGCGAGGGAGGGGTTCAGCGTGGTGACGTCGTACGTCGGTCCGGTCGTCGTCTCGGCCAGTTTGGAGTACGCCCTGCTGCTGGGGCGCGGGAGTGTCACCCGCGTGCCGGGGACCGACGTGGCGTGCAGGCCGAGGGGTTTGATGATCCTCTCCCGGATCTGCGAGGCGTAGGAGTGGCCGGTGACCTTCTCGATCACCATGCCGGCCAGGACGTAGTTCGTGTTCGAGTAGTTCCAGGAGGTGCCCGGCGCGAAGTCCGGCTTGTGGGACAGGGCGATCGCGACGAGCTGCTCGGGTGTCGATGTGTCGTAGCGGTGCCGGAGGAAGCCGTCCTTCAGGAAGTACGTGCGGACGAAGTCCTCGTCGGCCGTGTAGTCGAAGATTCCGCTGGTGTGGTTGAGGAGTCGGCGGAGGGTGATCCCGGTGCCGTCGTTTCCGTTGCCCCGCACCACGCCCGGCAGCCACTCGTCCACCGTGTCGTCCAGTGACAGCCGTCCCTCCGCCTCCAGTTGGAGCAGGACGGTGGAGACGAACGTCTTGGTGATGCTGCCTACGCGGTAGCGGTCGGCCGCGGAGCGCGGTGCGCCGGTCCGCAGGTCGCCCACGCCCGCCGTGGCGGACCATGCGCCGCGCCGGTCCCCGGCCGTCGCGGTCACACCCGGCACACCGTCGCGCACGGCCGCCTCGACGGCCTGCCGGGTCGGCGAGTGGTCCCCTCTCGCGGGGGCCGCCACCGCGGGTCCCGCCAGTGTCGCCGCGATCGCCACGGCGGTCGCCCCCACCAGTCCCGTACGTACCCTCATGTCTTCCCCATCTCACCGTTGGACCTGGTCGACGGGACGGACACGAGGGCGCGCTCACGGGTTGCCCGGCCGGGACGCGTTGAGCCGTTTTCAGCCCTTCTTCAGGATCAGCTCGGTGTTGCGGTCGCGGGAGGTGCCCGACAGGTCGGTGCGGGCTCCGGGCGTGTTGAAGGAGATCTCCCGGTAGAGCGCCGCGAGGCCGGTCTGGGTGAGGTCGGAGAAGTCCGTGGCGTGCGGGGCGGCGGACTCGATCAGGGTGGTGAACAGGGAGAGCGTGCCGTCCTTGTTGTCCACCAGCTCGATGACACGCGCGAGTTGGGGGAAGTCGACGTGCGAGGCGGTGGAGATCTCCCAGAAGGAGCGGTTTCCGGGGGCGGCGTGCGGGGTGATCTGGTTCTTGTGGGAGTGACCGTTCACCCAGGCGAGGGTGTTGCTGAAACGGGCGAGGAGGGCGACGACCTCGTCGCCTCCGTGCCGCCTCTCGGCGGGACGGGCGGGGTCCGCGTAGGTGTTGCGCATCGTCTTGCTGGTGTGGTGGCTGAAGACGATGACGTACCTGTCCTCGTTCTCGCGCAGCGTCCTCTCCAGCCAGCGCAGCTGTGCCGTGCCGACGGAGCCCTCGTAGTGGCCGCCGGGGTCGGTGGTGTCGAGGCTGACGCCGATGACGTCCTCGGCGATACGGAAGGAGTAGTACTGGGTGCCCGCAGCGAGGTTCGCGGAGGAGTAGCCGTGACCGATCGGGCCCGGTCCCGTGTACGCCGGGTCGAGGTGCGCCTTGACGTACTCGGCGGGCGTGAACGGGGCGCGCTTCTCGTCGGGTGTGACCGAGCGCATCTGCCGCTTGTGCGCCTTGAGCAGGTCGTGGACCTCTTTGCCTTTCGGGCTGGTGCCCTTCTTCAGGCTCTTGGCGAGCGCGGCGCACTCCGCCGAGCCGACCGACATCAGTTTCTTGCCGCCGACGGCGAACTCGGTGAGGTACGAGTCGCCGCGTGTGGCGTAGCAGCCCATCGGGAGCGCGTCGTGGTTGCCGACGGTGGAGTACCAGGGCAGGCTCAGGCCGGGACTGCGCAGCTCGCGGATCGCCGCTTCCAGGAAGCCCTGGATGCGTGGGAAGCCGCGCTGCTTGTCGGCGTCGCGCAGGGCCGCGTCGGGCTGCCAGTACGTCTTGAGGCCGGATGCCTGGACGCCCTCGTAGTGCCGCGGGTCGCCGCTGTTCGGGCTGATGCGGCCACCGCTCATGGCCTTGAGGAACCACTCCAGCTCCGTCTTGGAGTTGTTGTCCGTGTTGTCCCCGGTGGTCATGACGAAGTGCAGCGGAGAGCCGGTGACGGGGGCTCCCCGCAGGGAGTTGACGCGTTCCACCAGCGAGACCGCGCCCGCGACGGTCAGCGTCTCCTGCGGACGCCAGGCGCTGGTGTTCTGGGAGCGCAGGAACTCCAGGCGCAGCGGGTGCTGGGTGTCGGTCAGGTGCAGGTCGGTGAGCTGCACGAACGCGGCGAGCGCGGTGCGCCGGTCGGCGCGGCCGTTCTTGCCCGCGGCCAGTTCGTCGCGCACGACCCGCTTCCAGCCGGCGCCGTCACCGAGCCGGCGGTACCCGGAGGAGCCGGAGCGCGGAGCGGCGACGCCGCTCAGTGTGGTGCCGCGCGTGTACGGGACCAGCTCGGCCGGTGCCTGCGGACCGGCCGCGACGGCCTGGGCTTTGGAGCGGGCGACGGAGTCGGCGACGGTCGCCTGCTCCGGAACCGCGGCGTGCGCGGGGGACTCCGGGCGCAGCGCGAGTCCGATCCCCGCGGAAAGGGACACCGCTCCGGTGGCGGCCAGCAGGGTGCGGCGGTTGAGGGCGGGTACGGCAGCGACAGAGCGTATGCGCGGCATGGCGCGGTCTCCCCGAGTACGAACGCGTCGGCAGTGGCCGCGGGGTGCTCGACTGGCGAACTCCCCGCTCATACTGGATCGTTGGCATTGGGGATGACCTGTGCGTTAACTGGGCGGCAACGGGCAGCGCCGATCACCGTACGTGGATCTTTGCGCACCCTGCCCGTCCATGGAGTCCTGTCCGAACGGCCGGTGGCCGGTCACTCCGCGTTCATCTTCCGGGGTAGGGGAGGTGATTCCGGGGCTGTCGCCCCCCGTTCAGGGGTTGGCCGGCGAGTAGGCGGGCGCGGACCAGCGCAGGGGGCTGGCGGCGGGCGTCTCGACGGCTTCGGCGAGGGTGAACCGGACGGTCCGTTCCCCGTCGGGGGTGAACTCCGTGCGGGCCGTGCCGGTCAGCTGGAGCACCGCCCCCGATGACCAGTCCAGGAAGAGCAGACCGGCGCGCGGGTCGGCCGCCAGGTTGCCGAGGGTGAGGAACATGGAGTTCCCGGCGTAGTCGCGCCAGCTCAGTTCGCCGGGCGCGTCGACGTGCACGAAGCCGGGGTTGCCGCCGCGGTGGCTCGCGTCGGCGCCGTGCGGGTGGGCCGTGGCGAGGAAGAAGGTGTCGGCGGTCTCGACGAACTCCCGCTGGGACGGCGTGAGTTCCGTGCCGCTCCGGGGAACGCCCGCCGTACGGTCGACCGTCTCGTACACCTCCCTCTTCTGGAGGTACTTGGGGCAGTTGGCGAAGACCTGGTCGGCCTCGACCGCGAAGCCGCGCGGGGTCGGCCGGACCCGGCCGTTGAGGCGCATGCGGCGACGGGTGCGCGGGTCGAGGGCGAGGGTGCCGACGGGCGTGCCCGGGGTGGCGAGCGCGGCCGCGAGCGGATCGCCGGCCCGGAGCCCGCCCGCGACCGACATCTGACGAGGTCCGGTGGCGCGCACGAATCCGGGCCTCCCGGTGAGCAGCGAGGCCCACACACTGCTGTTACCCGCGGTCGCGCCGCCCGCGGCACCGATGCCGTCTCCCGGCTCGGCACCGGCCCGGGAGCCACGGCCTCCTCCCGCCTGCGCGCCGCTCCCCGGAGCCGCCGCGCCGACGACCAGCATCGGTTGCAGTTCGAGGAAGGCGGCGGCCACCGGGCGGATGCCCTGGCCGATGGCCCGGCCCATGTGATCGGCGAGATCACGGACGCCGACGCGGTCCTGCATCGCCCGCGAGCCCGAGTGATACGTCATGACCGCTCCCCGCTCTAGAAGAATCCGCAGGTAGGCGCGGAGGCGTTCGGCACCGGCGAGTCCTCGGCGCCGCTCGCCGCGAAGATCTCCAGACGGGTGCCGTCCGGATCGTGGAAGAAGATGCCGCCCGAGGCGGCGCCCTCACGGTGGGCGACCACGCCCTCGTAGGCGAACGTCACGCCGTAGGCGCGCAGGGCCGTCTCGTGCTCCCTGACCTGTTCGACGGAGTCGACTTCGAGGGCGAGGTGGTGCAGGCCCGCCAGGCCGGTGTCGTACGCGCCCCGCGCCTGCTGCCAGAGCGTGAGCACCGGGCGGCCGTCCCCGGCCGGGGAGCCGAGGAACGCGTACCGCCGCTCCCCGTCGTCGCCCTCCTTGCCCTCGCCGAGGACGCCGAAGCCCAGGACGTCGCGGTAGAAGGCGAGCGAGCGGTCGAGGTCCGTGACGTTCAGGCCGATGTGGCCGGTGCGCGGAGTCATGACGGTCCCCTTCTGTCGTCGGCCGCCCCCGAGAGGCTAACCTTTGTTATTGACATTAAAGGTTAGAATCGAGAGCGTCAACCGGTGACCTACCCTTGAGCGGTTAGCAGTGAAGGGAGACCCGCCATGCCCACCCGTCCCGACCCCCGACCCCTCACGGGCGAGCCGGTCTCGCTCGACCTCCTCAACACCCGCTGGAACCAGGAGGGCGTGGTGCGGGACCTGCTGACCGGCACCGAGGGCCTCGCGGTGTGGCTGGCGGGCAACGGGCTCGACTTCCCGGCCGACGACACCGTCCTGCGGCACACGCTCGAAGCCCGCGACGCCCTGCGCGCCGCGATCGACGGACCCCACGACCGGGGCGCGACCGCCGACGACGAGGGTCCGGCGGGCACCGCCCTCCGTCTCCCGGCACAAGCCGCCGCCCGCGTCGACGCCCTCCTCGCGCACGGGCGCGTCCGGCTGACGCTCACCGCCCAGGGGCCGGGCGAGACACCCGAGTTCGAGGACCCCTCCTGGGGGCCGGCCTGGCTCGCCGCGCGCGACTACCTGGAACTGCTGGACACCGCCCCGGACCGCATCCGCCACTGCGCCCACGACTCCTGCATCCTGCACTTCTTCGACACCTCGCGGAACGGCACCCGCCGCTGGTGCTCGATGGCGGCCTGCGGTAACCGCGCGAAGGCGTCCCGCCACTACGCGCGCACAAAAGAGAGCTGAATCGACAAAGGGAGACATCCGCCCTGTCCTGGATATCCGCGCATAGGGCGCTATCACCGACGTGACGCATGGCGGAAGTGCGCCATGGCTCCATCCCGCCACGGTCAACTCTCCCCAAACAACTGTCCCTTGGGTAAAGCTGAGCGGTCATCCGGGTCCACATACCGGACTGACACGACCGGTCCGTCATCAACGCCGGAACCGGCCGCTCCACGCTCGTTCCTTTACCTACAAGGGATGCAGATGACCTCCGACCCTCAGCGCGCTCCGATATCGGGCGCGAGACGCGTGGCCCGCATTGCCGTGGCCGCGGGCCTGGTGGCCGCGCTCTCCGCGGCCGGGCCGATACCCATGGCCTTCTCCGCGGACACGGGCGCGCCCACGACCGACCCGGGCACCAAGTCCGCAGCCGCCAAGCTCGGTTCGTCCGACGCCGACCTCCTCACCGAGGCCAAGGCCAACGGCGACAAGAACGTCACGATGATGATCGCCACGGCTCCCGGCCAGACCGAGCAGGTCGCCGAGGAGCTGGACGCGGTCAAGGGCGGCTCGGTGGGCCGCACCTACGACAAGCTCGGCTACGTCCGGGCGACCGTCCCGACGGGCAGGGCGGACTCGGCCATCGCCGCCGCCGCGAAGCTGTCCTCGGTGCAAGGGATCGACCTGCGCCAGGAGATCGCGCTGGACGACCCGACCCCGAGCGCCGACACGGCCAAGCACGGCAACAACGCCTCCACGGCCGCCGCATACTCCGGTCCCGGCAAGAAGACCCCCGCCGAGAACCCGTACAACCCGTCCTTCGAGACGGGTGCCGTCGACTTCGTGCAGGATCACCCGAAGGCGGACGGCCGGGGCATCACCATCGGCATCCTGGACTCCGGCGTCGACCTGGGCCACCCCGCCCTGCAGAAGACCACCACCGGAGAGCGCAAGATCGTCGACTGGGTCACCTCGACCGACCCGATCCTCGACAGCGACGCGACCTGGCGCCCGATGATCACCCCCGTGGCCGGGCCCACCTTCACGTACAGCGGCAGGACGTGGACGGCGCCGGCGGGCTCGTACGAGATCAGCACGTTCCGTGAGTCGGCGACGACTGGCGGCGACGCCGCGGGCGACGCGAACCGCGACGGTGACACCACCGACGCGTGGGGCGTGCTCTACGACGCGGCGGCGGGCACGGTCACCGTCGACCTGAACAACAACAGCGACTTCACCGACGACGCGCCGATGAAGCCGTACAAGAACGGCTTCCAGATCGGCTACTTCGGTACCGACAACCCGGCGACGGACGTCGTCGAGCGGCAGCCGTTCGTCGTGGAGATCCGCAAGGACGTACCCATGGACCCGTACGGCGGGACCTGGGTCGGCAAGACGGCGGACTTCGTCAACATCGGCGTCATCGAGTCCGAGCACGGCACCCACGTCGCCGGCATCACCTCCGCGAACGGCCTGTTCGGCGGAAAGATGAACGGCGCGGCCCCCGGTGCGAAGATCGTCTCCTCGCGGGCCTGCACCTGGACCGGCGGCTGCACCAACGTCGCGCTCACCGAGGGCATGATCGACCTCGTCGCCAACCGCGGTGTCGACATCGTCAACATGTCCATCGGCGGTCTGCCCGCGCTCAACGACGGCAACAACGCGCGCGCCCTGCTCTACACGCGTCTCATCGACACCTACGGCGTCCAGCTGGTGATCTCCGCGGGCAACTCCGGCCCCGGCGCGAACACCATCGGTGACCCGGGTCTGGCCGACAAGGTCATCTCGGTCGGCGCGACCATCTCCAAGGAGACCTGGGCCGCCAACTACGGCTCGCAGGTGGAGAAGAAGTACGCGATGCTGCCCTTCTCCTCGCGCGGCCCGCGTGAGGACGGCGGCTTCACGCCGACGCTGAGCGCGCCCGGCGCCTCCATCAACTCCACCCAGACCTGGCTGCCGGGCTCCCCGGTCGCCGAGGCGGGCTACACCCTGCCGGCCGGCTACTCGATGCTCCAGGGCACCTCGATGGCGTCCCCGCAGGCCGCGGGCGCCTCGGCGCTGCTCCTGAGCGCGGCGAAGCAGAAGGGGATCGATCTCACCCCGGCCACCCTGCGCACCGCGCTCACGTCGACCGCCGACCACATCAAGGGCGTTCAGGCGTACGAGGAGGGTGCGGGCCTCATCAACATCGGTGACGCCTGGGACTCGATCAAGGACGGCGCCACCGCCCACGACGCCGCGTCTTCCGACTACGCGGTCAAGGCACCGGTCGACACCGCGATCGACTTCGCGCTGAAGACGCCGGGCTTCGGCACCGGCCTGTACGACCGCGAGGGCGGCCTCAAGGCCGGCGAGCGCAAGACGTACGACATCACCATCACGCGTACGTCGGGCGCGGACCGGGCGATCCGGCACGAGCTCTCCTTCGAGAACAACGCCGCCGACACCTTCCGGATCATCGGCAAGGACGAGGTCAAGCTCCCGCTGAACCAGCCGGTGACCGTCAAGGTCCAGGCCGCGCCCCGGTCGGCCGGTCTCAAGAGCGCGATCCTCGAGGTCGACGACCCGCGGACCGAGGGCGTCGACAAGCAGATCCTGTCGACCGTCGTGGTCTCGGCCCCCGTCAAGTACACCTACGCCGCGTCGAGTTCGGTGCAGCGCAACAGCACCACCTCGTACTTCGTCACGGTCCCCGAGGGCGCCAAGTCCCTGGAGGTCGCGATCGGCGGGCTGAAGGACAAGAGCCAGACCCGGTTCATCGCGATCCACCCGTACGGCGTTCCGGTCGACAACACCGGTACCCCGTACTGCTACAACAACTACCTCGACGGCAACGGCTGCAAGCCCGACGTGCGTTCGTACGCGGACCCGCAGTCCGGCGTCTGGGAGATCGAGGTCGAGGCGCGCCGCACCTCGCCGCTGCTCGACAACCCGTACAAGCTCGATGTCGCCGTGCTCGGCGCGGCCTTCGACCCGGCCGTCGTGACCGTCCCCGAGGCCAAGGTCGGCACCCCGGCCACCGCCTCCTGGAAGGTGACGAACAACTTCGCCGCGCTCGACGGCAAGCTGAAGGGCGGCCCGCTCGGTTCCTCGAAGAACGCGCGGCCGACCATCGCCGAGGGCGCGACGCAGACCACCACGGTCGAGGTGCCCGCGGGCGCAGCGTCGCTCGACGTGGTCATCGGCAACGTCTCGGACAACGCCGCCGACCTCGACCTGACGGTGAAGAACGCCGCCGGGACCGTCGTCGGACAGTCCGCGGACGGCGACTCGGAGGAAGCGGTCTCGGTCGCCTCCCCCGCCGCCGGGACGTACACCATCGAGGTCGCGGGCTACTCGGTCCCGTCGGGCTCGACGGCGTACGACTACCAGGACGTGTTCTTCTCGACCGCGCTCGGCACGGTCACGGTCGACGACTCCACCGCGGTGAAGCTCGCCACCGGCGCCTCCGCCACGGTGTCCGGTTCGGTCACCGCCGCCGCGGCGGCGCCCGAGGGACGCGAGTTCTTCGGACAGGTCCAGCTGGTGAACGCGCGCGGCACGGTCGCGGGCCTCGGCAGCGTGAAGATCGAGAAGGTCACGCCGTAACAAAGTGGACCCCGGCCGCGTGAGCGGTCCCGGGGCACGGGGCGGGCGTCCGGAAACGGGCGCCCGCCCTTTCGTGTGCCGCCCGGCCCGTGCCGCGCCTCAGCGCGCGCACCTCATGGCCCGGGACTCGGGCAGCGCCTTGAGGATCCAGGACCGTTCGCGGGCGATGTTCTTCTCCCCGGTCGTCCAGGTGTCGGGAGTCGAGGCGTGCTGCTGGATGCCGACCAGCACCTCGTCGCCCCGGTGCAGCCGCGGATCGACGTTCCGGTCCATCAGGAAGGCGACCTCCTTCTCGCCCTTGGCCGGCTTGTAGTAGTGGTACACGTCGAGGGTGATCCGGTCCTGCTCGGTGCCGGGGACCTGGAGCACCTCCGTGACCGTGCCCTCCGCGATGAGCCGGGAGCAGGCGATGTAGCCGGGCCCGCTGAGCAGGCTGTTGCTGTCCGCCTTGGCGTCGGAAGCGCCCTGGTCGCTCGCTCCGCCCATCCCGTTGTGCGCGACCAGCCAGCCCATCCCGACGACCAGCGAGGCCGCCGCGGCCGCCGCCAGACCGCCGAAGCCGACCGCGAGGGCGCCTCGATGCCTCGAGCGCTTCTTCGGAGTGCCCTCCGGACGCCCGTCCCCGGACCTCCGTGGCCCCCGGGACCTCTTGGACCCCTTGGACTTCTGGGCCGCTCGGGCCGGCTCGGTCGCCTTCCCGGAGTCCGCCAGCGCGTCCCCGATGATGATCAGCTGCTCCCGGAGCACGTCCACGTCCTCGCGTGCCGACCGGTGCTCGGCCATGAACGCGACATCGTCGCGAGCGCCTTCGGGCAGTGAAGCGTCCGTGATCGCGGCCAGCAGCGCGTCCACACCTTCGTACTCGGCCACGTCACACCACCTCGTCCTCGTGCAGGCGGACGCGCAGCGCGCGGACCGCCGTGTGCAGCCTGCTCTTGACCGTGCCCTCGGGTATCCCGAGTTCGTCGGCGATGTCGCGCACGGGCAGGTCGGCGTAGAACCGCAGGACGAGGACCTGACGCTGGGCGTCGGGCAGTTCGTCCAGACCCTGGGCGACGGCCAGCGAGAGCACGCTCGATTCCTCGTCGGAGGGCTGCTCCAGCTGACGCAGCGAGGCGAGACGTTCGCCCAGCCGGTCCTGCCGGCTCCTGGCCCGGTGCCAGTCCATCGCGAGGTTCGAGGCGACGACCGCCGCCCAGGCGGACACGTCGCGCGGTGCCTCGTCCCCCTTGGCGGCCCGCTCGAGCAGCCGCAGCCGGACCTGTTGCACTCCGTCCGGCAGGTCCGCCTGCGGTACGCCGCCGAGCGCGAGCACCGCACGCACCCGGCGTTCCTGCGCCGCGTCCAAGGGGTCGTCCGCCCCCGGTGCGCGACGTGGCTTTCTGCGCAGCACAGCCACCCCTCCCCTCCCGCGTTTCCTCTACGACGCCGGTGCGGGCCAAAACGTTCGGCCCGGTTCGAGTCGTACGTCACACCGGGCCCGAAACCATGACGGCGCCCACACCGTACGGCTTGCGGTTCCCTTCCGTCGCCGGGCGATTTCTTCGTACGGGGACGCCCGGCCGCCGCAGGATCGGGCTCATCCGCGCGTCTCCCGGTGTCCCATTCCTCGAGCGGCGCGGCGAAAGGATTGGACACGCGGACCCGGGTCAGACGCATGATGGAAGCGCTGGACCACGTGAAACGCACGCAAAGGGAGTCGCCGTGAGGGTCGGAATCGTCGGAGCCACCGGTCAGGTCGGCACAGTCATGCGCAGGATCCTGGTCGAGCGGGCCTTCCCGGTCGAGGAGCTGCGTCTGTTCGCCTCGGCCCGTTCGGCCGGGTCGGTCGTCGACGGTGTCACGGTGGAGGACGCTTCCACGGCGGACTACTCGGGCCTGGACATCGTGCTGTTCTCGGCGGGCGGTGCCACCTCCAAGGCACTGGCCGAGAAGGTCGCCGCCCAGGGCGCGGTCGTGATCGACAACTCCTCCGCCTGGCGCAAGGACCCCGAGGTACCCCTCGTCGTCTCCGAGGTGAACCCGCACGCGATCGCCGACCGCCCCAAGGGCATCATCGCCAACCCGAACTGCACGACGATGGCCGCGATGCCGGTCCTGAAGCCGCTGCACGAGGAGGCCGGGCTGGAGGCGCTGGTCGTCGCCACCTACCAGGCGGTGTCCGGTTCCGGCGTCGCCGGCGTGGCGGAGCTGCACGGGCAGGCCCTGAAGGTCGTCGCCGACGCGGACAAGCTGGCTCACGACGGCGAGGCGGTCGACTTCCCCGAGCCCGCCGTCTACAAGCGCCCCATCGCCTTCAACGTGCTTCCCCTCGCGGGTTCGATCGTCGACGACGGCCTGAACGAGACCGACGAGGAGCAGAAGCTCCGCAACGAGTCCCGCAAGATCCTGGAGATCCCCGCCCTCAAGGTCTCCGGCACCTGCGTCCGTGTCCCGGTCTTCTCCGGCCACTCCCTCCAGGTGAACGCCCGCTTCGCGCGCCCGCTCTCCGCCGAGCGCGCCACCGAGCTCCTCGCGGGCGCCCCGGGTGTCGTCCTCTCCGACATCCCGACCCCCCTCGAGGCCGCCGGCAAGGACGCCTCGTACGTCGGCCGCATCCGGCAGGACGAGACCGCCGAGCACGGCCTCGCGCTGTTCATCTCCAACGACAACCTCCGCAAGGGCGCCGCGCTGAACGCGGTCCAGATCGCGGAGCTGGTGGCGGCCGAGCTCAAGGGCTGACACCCGGATCCACCACGCGTCCGAGGGGGCGGCCGCCGGCCGCAGGGTCGCCCTGGCCCGGCACTGCCACCACCTGTTCGGCTTCACTCCGCTGGACTCGATCGACCTGGACGTGCCGCTCGCCG
>NZ_JBSFYW010000063.1:0-53023 GCF_053599975.1 Streptomyces sp. NPDC005141
ACCAGAAACGTCCCGACTGAGTCCAACAGTGCAGACCCGTCCTCCGGTGCAGGTCACCCCTACCTTGAAAAACGATTCCTCCCGGGCCTGAAGGCCCGGAGTTCCTCGCTAGATCCCGCTGAACCGCACAACGGACGTCCGAAGTGCACGCCTCTGTCAAAGACTGCGGGCCGGTGAATGACACCACCGGCCCGTTCCGCGCACCCGTCGGCCGGTTGAGGACCTGCCATCCCCGCCGCGTTCAAGGTGCGGGTGCCAGGGTCCATTTTTCAAGGATCATCGAGTTGTGGATCATGGTGGGGTGATACGCCGCCATCAACTCACCAATCAGGAGCGGGGGTTACTCGCTCGACTCATACCCCGGACAGCTACGGCACTGCCGCGCGTGGAGGATCAGCCGGCCGCCAACGGCCATGGTCCACAAGATTGTCGGCTGCAGGTCGATGACCGGGGTGCCGGAGGCCGCGTCGAGGCCCAGCACCGTCAGTTCGCGGCCGTGGACGGATTCGATGGCACAGCACGTCACCCCGATGCGGTTGGGTCTGCGGGGGCCGCGGCCGGCGAGGACACCGACGGGCGGGAGGTCGGAGCGGCCGCGCTACGGGCGGGGTTCGCGGTAGTCGTCGTATTCCGGGAACTGGTCGAAGATGAAGAGGATCTCCACGTGGGAGCCCTCCAGATCCTGGAGGCGCGCCTCGCCGAAGCGTTTCCCGACCGTGGCCGGCGCCGCCGCAACAGCAGCGGTTCGCTGAGCAGTCCCATGCTGATCTTCCCCCCTGTTCAAAGCGGCCGGAGGGTCTGTAGGCGACCCGCGTGAGCCAGTGCCCGTGGAAGAGCCGTCTTGTTCTTTAACGGCACCATCGTCGAGACCGGCACCGAGTCCTACCGTCGATCAACGACAAGAGGCGGGCAGATCAGAGGACCCGCGGCCCGGACCCGTGGGAGCCGCGGCAGGTCAGCCGTTCGAAGGCGAGCCCGGCGGCAATCACACAGGGCCAGGCCCACCCGCAGCCTTGCGCAACACCCTTGGGTCTGTCGCACACGTGGCTCACTTCGTACGGACTCCCGGCGCCCCCGGCCTCGGCGATCGACCGACCGGATGAAGTTGTCCCACGCGCTGTCGGCACGGCGCCGAGCAGCGGAACGTGCGCGGTTCGTGTTCTTACGATGCCGCCAGGAGCGCCCCGGCGAGTAGGGCCCGTGCGAGTCGGCCCCGTGCGATGCGGGTTTCTTCGACTCGGCTCCTTCGACTCCAGAAACGGCGGAATGCATGAGACCGATGATCTGTGGCCGGCTGCGGACCTGGTCCGCTGCTGGTGCGACACTCGTGGGCGGGGGCGGCAGCCGCCGGCCCCCCGGCGGCTGCGCACGACGACGACCTCGGGCCCGCCATCGAGGCGATCATGCACAAGCCCGAATACAAGCACGCGCAGTGGGCCGTGCTGGAGACGGACCCGGAGAGCGGCCGGGTGATCCACTCCCGGTTCGCGAACCAGTTCTTCGTCCCCGGTTCGACGGTCAAGCTGGTCACCATCTCGACTGCCTGGCACACCCTCGGCCCCAACCACCGCTTCACCACTCCCGTGATGGCGACCGGCACCCGCTCCGGGTCGACGTTGCACGGGAACCTGGCGCTGGTCGCCCAGGGCGACCTGACCATGGGCGGGCGCACCAAGCCCGACGGCTCGGTGGACTACACCGACATCGACCACACCGAGGCCGAACTCCCCGGCTCGACCCTCACCCCTGAGAACCCGCTCGCCGGCATCAACCAGATCGCCCGGCAGATCCGCGACTCCGGCATCACCAGGGTCGACGGCAACGTCATCATCGATCCCCGCATCTTCAACCTCCCGGCGCTGAACCCGCAGCCCACCCCGCTCATCCTCAACGACAACCTGATCGACCTCCTGACGACCCCGACCAGGCCCGGGCAGCCGGCGAAGCTGTCGTGGCGTCCGCAGGTCGCGCCGTACCACGTCACCTCCACCGTCCGGACGGTCTCCAGCGGTGGGACCACCTCCGTCAACGTGGCCACCTCGCCCGACGGCACCCAGATCCACCTCTCCGGCACCATCGCGGCCGGTTCGCAGCCACTGCTGCGGGTCTCCAACATCCAGGACCCGAACGCCTTCGGCCGCACCGCGCTGATCGAGGCCCTCGCCCGCGCCGGCGTCACCGTCACCGCGCCGCCCACCGGCGCCAACCCCCAGAGCCAGCTGCCGGCTTCCTACCGCAACGACGACCGCGTCGCCGCGTACGTCTCCCCGCCCTACAGCCAGTACGCCAAGCTGATCCTCAAGGTCAGCCACAACCTCGGCGCCAACCTGGCCCTGTGCAACATGGCCGTCGCACGAGGCAGCAAGAACTGCTTCGACGCGTTCCCGATCGAGCACGATTTCCTCACCCACGTCGCGCACGTCGACCCCACCCAGTTCCAGCTCTCCGACGGGCGCGGCGGCACACCGCCCGAGCGGGTCACCCCGAGCGGCCTCGTCGAGCTCCTCACCTACTGGCTGCACACCCCCGACGCCAAGGCCTTCCGGAAGCTGCTCCCGATCCTCGGCGTCGACGGCTCGAACGGGATCTCCTGCACCACGAACTGCCCGGCCAAGGGCAAGGTCTTCGCCAAGCCCGGCACCATTCTCGGTGACGACCAGCTGAACCAGCAGATCGCGGCCACCGCCCAGAACGAAGCCGGCTACCTGCAGACCGACGACGGCCGCCTGCTGACCTTCTTCGTCGGCGTCAACGGCGCCGCCACCGCGAACCTCGACAGCTTCCTCAGCATCTTCAACGACGTCAACCAGATCACCGCCCTCCTCCAGGAGCAGGCCTCGGCACACAAATAGCGCGCCGCCGAAAACCGCCGCACCACCGCCCGGAGTACCAGGGTCCGGTTCGAAAACGAGGCGACCCCTGTGTGCTGTGCACACTCCGGCGGTCGGTGCGGCGCCCAGACGGCGGGGCGCCGGCCCCCGCCGGGCAGTACAGCCGGCGCGCGAGTCGACCGCCGGCGGCGTGGGATCCCCTGCACGCCATGCCGCCGGGCTCCTTTGCACTGGAGCCGCGCCCGCACCGTGTGAGGCGTGTACACGGCTGCGATGACCACTGCCGACGCCGTTTCGTCTCCGCGCGGCGCCTGGCACGGCGCCGTTCTCGCCACGGCCGAGGACGGCTCAACCACCTTGGACACCAAGGTGGTTGACTTCACCGTTGGCTGACCGGGCTCCCGGGAGGCAGGAGTGCCTTCCCGGCAGACCTTAAGCCTGGCCGTTGGCTCCTCGGCTCCTTGGCGGCTTGGGCGATGACGGCGGCCACGAGGCTCTTGGTGATCTCTCGGCCGCCTGGCCGCTAGGCGTTGTGGACGAACGTATAGGTGAGGAAGGCCAGACCGTCCCCGATGGTCCTGGCTTCGACCAGGCGCATGGGCTTCTTGCCGCCCGCCTCGCCGAAGAACCGTTCGCCGGACCCGAGCACGACGGGGAAGACGGCCAGCCGCACCTCGTCGACGAGGTCGTGCTCGATCAGCGTACGGCCGAGCCGATAGCTGGCAGGGATGACGATCTCTCCCTCCAGCTCCTGCTTCAGCTTCGAGACCTCGCTCACCGCGTCGCCCGTCAGGACTGTCGAGTTGTTCCAGTCGGGTTCTTCGAGGGTGGAGGAGACGACGTACTTGGGCATGCTGTTCAACCGGTCCGCAAGCTCGCCGCTCCGGGGCCGCCACCGGACCCCGAAGAACTCATAGCTTCTGCGCCCCAGCAGCCACGCCTCGGCGCGCAGCGCCTCCTCGAGCGCGACCTTGTTCCACTCAGCGAGATCCTCGCCCCCGAACCGGGTGAACCAGCCGCCCAGCTCGAAGCCCTCCGCACCGTCCGGGTCCTGGACCACTCCATCGAGCGAGACGTTCTGCGGCCCGCTCATCACGATCTTTCCCATGACGATCCTCCTTCGCGCCGGCGTTGTTCGTCGGCTACGCAGGTACAGGCGCCGCGGCGCCGGGAAACTGGGCGCCGGCAGATCGCCCAGTTCTCCTCCCTGCCGGCGCCTGTACAGGATGGAAGTGCGACACGGCGCGGGAAGAAGGTGACGGTGAGGATGGCGGCAGCCGATCTGGTCGAAAGGGCGCGGGCCGGGGACGGCGATGCGTTCCGGGAGCTGACCGAGCCGTACCTTCGAGAGCTGCAGGTGCACTGCTATCGCATGCTCGGATCCCTGGAGGACGCCGAGGACGCCCTCCAGAACACGCTGCTGTCCGCCTGGCAAAGCCTCGGCGGGTTCCAGGGACGTGCCTCGCTGCGCACCTGGCTCTACCGGATCGCGACCCATCGGTGTCTCGACGCGCGCCGCGCGGCCGGCCGGCGCCCGGCCAAGGAGTGGGATGTGCCAGGGGTCGAACCGCCCGAGCCGACCCGGCTCGGCGAGATCGTATGGCTGCAGCCGTTTCCCGGTGCCCTCCTGGAGGGCGCGGTGGAGGTGCCGCTCGGCCCGGAGGCCCGCTACGAGCAGACGGAATCCCTCTCTCTGGCCTTCGTGACCGCCCTGCAGGTCCTGCCGCCCCGCCAGCTCGCCGTCCTCGTCCTGCGCGATGTCCTGGGGTTCAAGGCGAGCGAAGTGGCCGGCATGCTGGACTCGACCGTCGCATCGGTCAACAGCGCCCTCAAACGAGCACGCGCCGGCCTGCAGCGCCACCGGCCGCCGGCCGCCGGTCACCAGCCGCCTCCCGCCGCCGGCTCACCCGCCGAGGACGCGATCGTGGCGAGGTTCGTCCATGCGTGGGAGTCCGCCGACCTCGATGCGCTGGTGGCTCTCCTGACCGACGACGTCTTCATGTCGATGCCGCCGATGCCTTTCGAATACCAGGGCCGGGACGTCGTGGCCCGCTTCTGCGCCGGCCTGTTCGACGCCGGCCGCAGGTTCGACCTCGTCCCGTCGCGTGCCAACGGCCAGCCGGCGTTCGGGGCCTACCTGCGCACCCCCAACGGCATCAGCCACGGGGTCGGCCTGTACGTCCTCATGCTCACCGGTGACCGGATCTGCGCCATGACCCGATTCGACAACAGCGTGCTCCCATGGTTCGGGCTGCCCCGATCACTCCCGAGCCGATAGCCGGACGAGAGGGGGCCGCGGGGGCTGCCGTACCCCACCCGGCGGGTTGCGCGAGCGCGACGGCCGCCGGGGCGACGACGTACGTCGAGCCGGTGAAGGCCGCACTCACCGGGATGACCGGCCTTGGTCACGACAGGGTGCCCAGGCGGGCGGCAGGGAAGGACAGTCCAGCGGGACGCATCGACTGCTTGATGTCACCAGCGAAGATCGCGGTCCCTGACTCGAAGGACGGCCTGACCTCGATCTGGATGTAGCTCTCGTTCCTCGGCAGTTCGCAGCCGAATTCGGCAGTGATGGAGCGACCGGCGCGAACGTGCGTCGAGGGTGTCCCGTCGAGACCTGCTGCACTGTCGAAGATCTCGTGGCCTTCCCTGCCCGCCGATCCGTACTGGCACTGCACGGACAGCAGGCTCGCGTCCATGATCTGGCTACCGCCGTTGGCCACAGTGATGCTGAAACGCACGGACGGCGTGCTGTGTGGTGACGCCGTGCCGCTGGACACAGCGCGCGAGAACGCGGAAAGCGACACATGGGCGCCGTTCCCGTACGTCGCCGTGCCGGTCAACTCGAGGGTGCTGTCGCTCGCTCGGTTCAGTCGCAGTGTCCGTGGCCGGTGAAGAGGGTGCCGTCGACTGCGCCGGAGCCGGTGGGGCCGTGACGGTCACGGTGGCTGATGCTCGCGTCGGCATGCTGTTGCCGCAGGAAGTGAGCACCCAGCCGTGCCGCGAGCGGAGAGGGCAGAGCGCCATCCACCGACCCGGAACTCAGCCCGTAACGGCCGCCGACCACGAGCGCGACCGCCATGCCTGCCGACCCTTTCCACCGCGCTCCGGGACAGCCGACGGCCGGTGCTGAACTGGAGGCGTGCCGCACGGCCCCGTACACTCGGCGGCTGCCTCCGTGTCCGACGCGAGGCGCCGACAGGAAGGACGCGTCGTTCGTGTTCCAGGAAGCCCCGATCTACAGACAGCTCGTCGCGGAGCGCGGTGATGTGCCGGCGCAGGTGCGCGGTGAGGCCGAGCGGATCGGCAGGGACCTTGAGCGGGTGATGCTGCCCTTGCAGGTTTCCGCTTCTCCCTCGCCCGAGCACGTATGGCCCAGCGCGCCTGCCGGCCTCGCGCTCCCGGCCGGTGCGCAGCCGAGCTGACCGGCACCCGGGGATCGTGCGTCCGGCGGATGGTCGCCGTGTAAAGGTCGGGCCGGGCTCGCCCACGACATCGGCGGAGCCGGATGCCCCCTGAGCTTCCTCGCGCCGGGGGACGGATAGGGCACGTGGACGCAGGTGAGTCCGTCACTTCCCCCGTGGTGGCGGACCCGCCTTTCTGTGTGGCCGAAGGCGTCGGTTTCGGTGAGGCGGCCTCCTCGACAGGCCAAGCTCTCGATCGGACGAGTTGTCAGTGGCAACGCTTACCGCCGCGTGCCTGGCCAGTTCGCCGAACTCCCGTGACAGCGTTACGGGTGTTGGAGGCCCGCTGGCACGCTGCTGTCGTCCTCTGGGGCGGCACAGGCCACTTCGATGAGGGGGCGGAGCGGCACCGGGACGCCAGCCTGGCCATCTACCTGGGCGGACTACATTTCACGCCTGGACCAACCGGCAGGCAGCAGCCGGTTATTACGACACCACCCTCGCCCGGCTCACCGACGACTCTCCCGACGGCTGGTTGGCCGAAGCACCCGGCTGCGAGCGCCGGCTGTCGGCAGGACCGCCGACGGCGGGCGGCCGATCATCTTCATGTGAAGGCCGGCCCGTCGGACAGGAATCCCTGAGTGGACAACAACGGGTCGCGATGAACAGCGCTTACGTACAGTTCAATCCCGGCCCGATAAGGGTTCCCTGCAGGTCAGTGGTCAAGTCGGCTGACATCAAAGTCGCTTGAGTGATCGTCAAAACAGGGGCATGCGATTTCCGGTACAGGCTCCTTGACTCCAGTGGCGAAACAGTTTTGGATCCTTCAGTCTTGACTATGTGGCGTCCGCCCGTTCTGAGTCGGAGCCGCGCCGTTTCTAAGAGGACTTCCATCGCTTGGATGGCGCAACTGATCGATTACTCGAGAACGTCCCGGTCCGGCGTTGTCAGCGGATTCGGACGCGCACCCTATGGCGTCTACGTGGGATCGAAAGGGCATGTCTATCTTGCTCTGGGGTTGGAGGACACCATTCTGGTCACGGACGCGTTCGCCAAGTCGGAGCACGCGACGATTACAGGCGTGGAGTTCCCCGTCGGTGTGGCAGTCAACAGCGACGAATCACGTCTCTACGCGAGCTGCTATTTCGACAAGTCCATAGCTGTCGTCGACCTGAGCGGCCCCGCCGTGGTCGGAAAGATAGCCGTTGACCTCGGGCCGTACGGAGTGGCGCTGAGTGCGGACGGCTCCGCGCTTTACGCCGCACATTTCCCCTACAACACGGTGTCGGTGATCGATGTGGAGCGCGGGGCGGTGACCGACAAGATCCCGGTCGCCAAGCCGCGTGGCGTTGCCCTGAGTCGCGCCGGAGACCGCCTGACGTGACCAACTTCTTCGGCGAAACCGTGTCAGAGTTCGTCGTATGAACATCGCAGTCGCGGGCAGATCAGAGTGCAGGCGATACGGCGAAGGCCAGGAAGTGGCCGACAGCATCAGATGAGCCAGGAATGGTTGCTTTCGATGGTCGATGCATCCCGATGTGGCTTCGTAGCCATCCAGCGATCCTCACGTTAGCGCCCCGACTCAAGGACGCAAGGGCCGATGCATCGACCCTCGCGGGCAGCTGTTCCGACGGCGGGCCCTTTGCCTGTGTTCTCTGAACGGCGTACCGGCGTTTGAGCGAACCGCCGCTGCGATGACGTGTCCGCGGGAGCTTGTGGCCGAACACCGGGAGAAGGTCGTAGTGCCCCGACGGCCATCACGGGCATCACAAGGAGGCAGCATGGAGCTTTCCTATTCGGATACCGTCCCCGCCTTCATCGCGAACGCCGATGAAGCGGTCCGAGAGCATCTCTCAGGTGCGACGAACCTTGAGATGTTTCTGAGGGAAGCGGGCGGCCTCAGCCTGGACGAACGCATGCTTCTCGTGGACCAGGCCCTCGTCCTCTTCGAGCAGAACTATGTGCACCTGCCATTAAAGATGGCGATGTATGCCGTGAACCCAGTTCAGCGTCTGCGCGTGATGCGTCGACGGCTGGAGCGGCAGACCTCTGAGAGTATGACCCCGGAGTGGGTCTTTCACGCTGAACTGTCGGAGATCTTCCATTCCGTCAGAGACCTGCACACCAACTACCTGCTTCCTGAGCCCTTCGCCGGAAAGATCGCATTTCTTCCCTTCTTGGTCGAGGAGTGCGGCGACGAGCAGGGCTCCCATTTCCTTGTGACGCACATCGTCCAGGATTTCTCCGTGCCCGGCTTCAAGCCTGGCGTAGAGGTCACCCATTGGAGCGGAATTCCAATCAGTCGGGCCGTCGACCTCAATGCCGCGCGCTTCGCCGGTGGCAACCCGGCCGCGCGCCGCAGCCGGGGTGTGCAGTCACTCACCGTACGTCCGCTGGTGATGCACCTTCCGCCGTTCGAGGAATGGGTGGTTGTCAACTACAGGGACGTCGACGGGATCGACCGGGAGTTGCGTGAGAGCTGGCGAGTCGCGGAAAATCTGCCGCCCTTCGTCGACGCTGAAACGGTCAGTGCCACCGCACTCAGCCAGGGACTGGACCTCGACACGGACGAGACCGGCCGGGCCAAGATCATGCTGTTCGTCCCTCATGTTGTTCGGCAGGAAAGGGCTGCCATGGAAGGGGAGCGCTCCAAGGCGGAAGCGACCGAGATCGCGACCAGCATGCCAACAGTCTTCAGAGTGCGCACGATCCAAACTCCGTCCGGGATCTTCGGGCACATCCGCATCTTCACCTTCAACGTGGACGATCCCGAGGGCTTCCTTCAGGAATTCGTCCAGCTTCTTGGCCTGGTGCCCCAAAACGGGCTCATCCTCGACGTCCGTGACAACGGCGGCGGGCACGTCCGCGCCTCGGAACTCGCGCTCCAGGCGCTGACCCCTCGCCGGATCGTGCCGGAGCCAGTCGAGTTCCTCAACACCGCACTCAACCTGCGTCTGTGTCGGCGCCACCCCAAACTCGCCGCCTGGGTGCCCTCGATGGAACAGGCAGTCGAGACCGGGGCGACCTTCTCCAGGGCCATCCCGCTCACCCCCGAGGACAGCGCCAACGCCATCGGCCAGCAGTACTTCGGGCCGGTGGTCCTCATCACCAACGCGCGTTGCTACTCCGCGACCGACATCTTCGCCGCAGGATTCCAGGACCACCGGATCGGCACGGTTCTCGGAGCCGACGAGAACACCGGTGCCGGCGGAGCCAATGTCTGGACCCACAGCGTACTCAGCTCACTCCTGGCGGAAGAGGCGGCGACGCCCTACGCCGCGCTGCCGCAGGGGGCCGGCATGCGCGTGGCAATGCGCCGAACGCTGAGGGTCGGGAACCAGTCCGGTACTCCGTTGGAGGATCTGGGTGTCCTCCCCGACGTGCTACATCGCATGACCCGCAGGGATCTCCTCGAACACAACGCAGACCTCCTGGCCCGGGCCGGTGAACTGCTCAGCGCCCGGCTGACGCACAGCATCACCGTCCTCGACGCCTCACGGGGCAACGGCACCCTCCACCTCAAGGTGGCGGTGAGTCATGTGGACCGGCTGGACGTCTTCGTCGACGGTCGCCCCCGCATGTCGATCGACCCCGTCGACGGCCAGACCGACATCACAGTGCCGCACCCCGCGAGCGGGGGGTCGGTTCGAATGGACGGATTCGCCTCGGGGGAACTTGTGGCAAGCCGTACGCTCGCCGATTCGCCGTAACGGCGAAAGAAGCCAAGGTCTCGACTGCCAGGGCGAACGCGTCGACAGCGCGCCGCAAAGGGGGGGCACCTGAATGGGCTATTCCGTGCGGCCGCTCCGTCCGAGTTCTGCATATGCTGGCTGCAAAGTCCATCAGCATCTATCGAGGAGTGAAACATGGACGAGCGTGCCGCGAAGATACTGAGCAGCCTCAAGCCCTCTGACATCGAAGTCGACGCCGAAGGCCGGGTCACACTCAACAACGCCAGGATCGCTGAAGCGATCAAGGATATGGCTGCCGAAGATCCGGATGAGCTGGCCGATTTCAACATCGGCTGCACCACCAATACCAAATGCGGAAAGGCGAAGTGATCGCTGGGAGTGGAGTCGATCCAGGACAGACGGCGACGCCCTACGCCGCGCTGCCGCAGGGGCCGGCATGCACGTGGCAATGCGGCCGTTCCATTCGAGTTGTGCATATGCTGGCTGCAAAGTTCATCAGCTCTATCGAGGAGTGAAACATGTCCGAGCGTGCCGCGAAGATCCTGAGCAGCCTCAAGCCCTCTGACATCGAAGTCGACGCCGAAGGCCGGGTCACACTCAACAACGCCAGGATCGCTGAAGCGATCAAGGATATGGCTGCCGAAGATCCGGATGAGCTGGCCGATTTCAACCTTTTCTGCACCACCAATACCGGATGCGGAAAGAAGAAGTGACTGCTGCGAGTGGGGGCGATCCAGAAAAGGACATGCGGTCCGCATTCGATGATGAATGCGTGAGGTCCTTTCGTGACGACAGCCTCAGGCTGATCATTCTCCCCACGGAGCAGTGCAACTTTCGGTGCACCTACTGCTACGAGGACTTCTCTGTCGGACGCATGGGCCCTGATGTGGTCCAGGGCGTCAAGCGACTGCTCGACAGACGCCTCAATGACCTCAAGGTCCTGCAGGTCTCCTGGTTCGGCGGTGAACCACTGCTTGCTGTGAGCGTCATCGAGGAGATCTCCGGCCATGCCGTGGCCGCGACCCGAGGAACTGCAACCCGGTACATCGGGGACATGACAACCAATGGCTACCTGCTTGACGCCCGGATGGTGGACCGACTGCTGTTACTGGGCATTCGGTCCTTTCAGATCTCACTGGACGGTCCGCAGCACTTGCATGATCGGTCGCGAGTCCGCGGGGACGGCCGGGGGACATTCGATCGTCTATGGGGGAACCTCCTGGCCATCCGTGACGGCGAAGCACCTGTCAATGTCGTCCTGCGGATCCACCTCACACCCGAAAACCTTGCCGCCATGCCGGAGTTCCTCGTTCGGATTCGTGACACGTTCCTCACGGACGACCGTTTCTCCGTGCAACTCAAGCCCGTCGAACACCTAGGCGGCGCCAACGATGCCGCCATTGACGTGCTGGACGCCGACGACCGGGTTCGAAACCTGTCTCGACTGCGCATGATCACCGGAGCGGACGAGGGCGAGCAGACCAGTCCATATGTCTGCTACGCAGCCAAACCCAACGCTTTTGTGATTCGCGCAAACGGAACGGTCGGTAAATGCACGGTCTCATTGAACGATCCTGCCAACAACCTCGGCCGTCTGGCGCCGGATGGCTCGCTCCTGATCGACAATGAACGCCTACGGCCGTGGCTGAGGGGATGGGAGAACGGCGACTGGGATTCACTTGGATGCCCAGCCGACGGCTTTACCCTGGGAGAGCCTCCTCTGCTCCAAATCGGGCTCCCTTCCCACCACCCTGCCGGGTAGAGCGCAATGGATTCCTCCCCGGCCACAGCGGCCCGCTTGGTGTCCAGAGATTACCTGGTCGATCAGGAACGTCTGCTACGGCCGGCCCTGGACGATTGGGCCACCGATTTGGCGCGCGAACTGGAAACTGCGCGGTCGACACTCTCTCCGACGGGTGACAAGGCGCTGCACGACACATCCGTCTGCATGAACCAGGCCAGCTTCGTGGTGGCATCCGCGGGCGGCCTGGAAGCGGCGTCCCGCATGTGTGAGTCGCAACTCAACTGGGTGGCTCACCACTCGAAGACCAATGAAGATCCTGCGCTCCTCAACCTCGCCGTACAGCCCTGGGTCAATATCGGCAGACTCCGAGCTCTGCGCGGCGACGCGCGCGGCGCCGTGCCTCACTTCCGTCTCGCAGAGGACTACCGCGTGCGAAGGAAGGCCGATCTGGGCCCGTGCTCCCTACCCGCTGAGGCATGGCCGGCCATGGTGGAGGCCGAACCACTGCTTCCCGGCGTCCTGTGGAACGTCTACGTCATCGAGTCGATGAAGGCTCATCTGATGGCGAGCGATCCGGCGAGTGTGCTGGGAATCGGTGCCCATCTACGTGAGGTTTGCCCCGAACGGACACACGTGTTCATCTCGGAGGGCGAAGTGTTGGCACTCCTGCGCAGCGGCCAAGTGGAGCAAGCCGTGGCGCGGGCTGCCGATGAACGGCCGTCGTCGTTCTACGGCGAGTCAGCCTTTCGAGTCCACCAGTTGACCGGGTTGGTCATGCTGAGCCGAAGGCAGCAGGCGATGGGCATGGCAACAGGTCTCCTTGCCATCCTCTCCCAGACGCGGCCGCGCCCTGCCGATGCTCCCACGCTCATGCGTCAGCTGAGACAGCTCGGTGTCCTGCTGGAAGCACTGCAGATGCCTCGGTACGCCATGGCCGCATATGTGCGCGGCCTGGACACCTGCCGCGACCATGACGATCAACCTCTCAGGTTTCGATTCCTGGCCTCGATGCTGCGTCTCGATCCCACTCACCGCTCCGCCGAAGGGTGGGAACGGGAGCACGCGCATCTGGCCGACCGATGTCTGTACGCGGAGGTGCGCCGCACACTTGCTGCCGAAACGGCGCCACCGAAATCTCCGCCGCTTGCGCGACTGACCGCGGCTGTCAACGCTGTTCTCCACGCGGCGGGGTGAAAGCCAGGGAGCGAGTATTCTGCCCTGCCCTGCCAAGGCCCTCACCGGTGAGGGCGAGACGGTCGCTTTGGGCTCCTGCTGTCGCCTGATTGAGGAAGGCTGCCGACCGACCTGCCGGGCTGGGACGGCCTGCTCAAGCCCCCCGTACAGCGGGTACAGCCCCGCGCCCGGGCCACGACAAGCTCCTGGCGATCCGGACCTGCCAGCGCCGCGCCATTCCCGGGGGAGTGACGCGGCCGCCGGTTTTGGGCTGCGGTATCTGTGGGTCAGGCATCGGGCCGCCGGCGACGGTCGTCGCGGCCGGGAACTCTCGCCGTGCCTGGAACCGTCGAGAGCCCGCCTGTCGGTCAGGCTGGTACCGGACGGTTTCGCCACCAACCCCACACAGTGATCCGGTTCAGTCCCTTGCGCCTTCGCGCGCAGCTCCCGCATTCCGGGATTCGGGCACGCCGGGTGATAGCTGAAATCAGGTCACCCAGTCCGACCACCTGTCGGTGGAGGTGGTTTTGGCTATTATGGCCTGGAATTTGCCGTTCCAGGCTTTCCCATGTCAACGGGAGCCCAGGAAGAGGATCGATTCTCTGCAGGTCGTCTGCACTCAGCAGTCGCACGTCCGGGTGACCGAGCAGTTCCGTGACGACGTCTTCTTCGGCAGTTCCCACATACGCGGATCCGGTTCCGTATACGACGACCGAGTTTCCGATCTCGTATTTCACCGTAGGGGATTCGTTTCTTCCCGAGGGTGGTTCGACGGGTACCACTACCCACTGCACTGTGTTCACCTGCGACTTCCTTCCGGTCAGTTGTCGCAGCACCCGGCTGCCCACTTGCACCACCAACTGCAGTCACATGTGGCGCAGGCGGCGCATTTCACCACGCACACTCCACACCTGCCGGCGAGACAGATGAGGAAGGCGGCCCAGTTCACCTTTGGGCAGGAGAGCGCGGCGCTGAGACACACTCCGCCGCAGTCGCGGCCGAGGCAGCCGGTCAGTGCGTCCCACCAGCCGTCGCGCTCCTCAAGCACGTTTGCCGAGGTGGGAACGAGTTCCACCGCGTCGAGGAGGTCGCCGTTGCGGGCTTCGAGGACGAATGCGTCCACCGTCTTGAAGGTTGTTCCGGGAGCCTCGAGGACGGTCGCGCAAGCAGCCAGTTGCTCTCCACCCGTACCCGTGAAGGTCCTGGTGAAGAAGCTGCTCTTCACGGAAGTCACCTGCTCCCGCGTGGTGATGCCCTCAGGCATGGGGAGCGGGGAGTCCAGCGTGGTCGTGGAGGTGAAGCCGACGGCATCCCCCTCGGGCAGCGGCGCGTTCTGGGCCAGGCGGAGCCGGGCCGGCAGAGCGCTTATGAGGGCGTCCAGGCCGGCCTCGTACCCGGCGAGACGGCGCCACTCTGCCGCGGCCGCATGGGAATTGTGCACCTCGAACGAGCTTTGGGTCACCTGCGGATTCGACGTCATTTGTTCTCCCTTTCGCGTTGCGCCCCCGGAGTGCCTGGTCGGATTTCCCGACTGAAATCCAGAGTGCGTAGGCGCAGTTACGTCTGCAACTCGAAAACTCATCGGCAAATCAGCTTCTTTGACGCCGAAAAGCTTGCAAGCTACGTCGTGCATGATGAGCGCCGTGAAAGAAGAAGGGACAGTTCCAGTAACTGCTCGACTGGCATACGGAACACGAGTCAACCTGCGGGAACTGTTGAATCAGGAACAGGCGCGGCGGACCGTTGTCGCTGCAGATTCCGCGTGGAGCACCGAGCGGCTCAACCGCCGACTCGCCGCCAGCGTGCGAACCTCCTGGCGGCAGCGGCTTGCCGTCATGCGGCGCGAAGGCGAACTGCTCGACACACTTGATGCTTTGGTGGCCTACGGCGTCCGGCAGGAACTGGCGGAACGGGGGTGGGACCGGCAGTGGCCGGACTACCCACCGAGAGCCCGCGCCACAGGACGCTGGCCGGGCTCGAAAGAAGGCGGCTACCCCGAGAAGCTCACCTTCCGACTGCCGGCTTGCCTGGAAGGCCAGGTACGGGCAGCGTGCTGGCATACGTCAGCAGCAGCGATCTGGGAACTGCAGGACTGGCAGGACCGCCATCGGACGGCGCTGCCGAAACGGCGATGGGGCCCTACCGACTGGGAGCACGCCCTCGAGATCTACGACCGTCTGGCCGCCAGGGTCACGACCACAGGAGCCATCTGGCGGGCCGGGGTTCGCAGAGGCATGGAAGCCGCGGCCAGCCTGCACGGAAAGACACCGAGGGTCCTTTGAACTGCGCCCGGACCGACGTACGGCGGCCGACGTCGGCTAGAGCGGGGGCTCGCCGACAGCCGTCCGGCAAGGAGGAGCCGCGGGCACTCCGGGCCTTGCATCAGCAGGTCAGGAACGCCGCCTGCCGGGCATTTCGCCGGCAGCTCGCCAAGAGCTTTTGAGGCACCTCCGGCAGATGGGGCTGAAGGCCAACGAGGCGAGCGCGTCGTGGAGTTCGGTTCGAGCGTTGGTCGCCTGAGCCTGGCAACAGGGTCCGGAGACACACCTCGGGGCGCCCTGACAGCAAAGGCCTGGGCAAACTCCGCTCCGTCGTCGAGCAGACCTTCGCCCTGCTCCACCAGTCCAAGCGCCTGGCCGTCCGCCGGGAACGTCTGATCTGCCGTGCCTGGCAGCGCGGTGGCTCAGGCGAGAGCGATGCGGATGGTTTCCAGTGGTGCACCAAGGAGTTCGGTGGTCTCGACGGGGTGCAGGCCGCAGGCGGTGAAGAAGGCCGTGCGGCCCTCGGCCTCGTGCCGCTCGGGAAACAGCACCAGGCTGCCCCGCAACGCGGCCTGGGCGTCGACAACGAACCGTTGCACCAGCGCGCTGCCGATCTTGTTGCGCCGATGCTGGGAGGAGACCAGCAGGTTCATGATGCGTGCCCGAGGCGGAGGCAATTCCCCGGAGGCGAATACCTCCATGTCGATGAGCGTGCCCTCCAGGAAGCCCACGACCTGCTCATCGAGCACGGCAACGTAGAGCTTCTCGTAGCGACGCGGCTGATCGAGCAAGCTCTGCGCGTGATATCCCATCTCCTCGGCCATGAGGAGGGCGTGCAGACTGCTGACGTGCCCGTCGGTCAACTCGGTGATCTTCACGGTCATGAGGGCCACGGTAGGGGAAGACGAGGGCGGGTCCGTCCCTGAGGCGTTGGCACGTAGATCACGTGGGCGTCATCGAACAACCCAGGGATGGGGAGCAGTTGCGCGGTGGACGTACCTGCCAGAGCCTCCATGGCCAGGGCGATCGCGTCCAGGCCTGCCTCGGCGGCGGCTGTGGGACGGCGACACCGTCCATGACCGGTTTGCAGTGCAGTCTTGGTCGCTGGGATCGTCGCCCGACCGCCGGCTGCCCCCAGAACTGGCTGTCCTTGGGAAACTCGCCTCCGACAGCGGATCACCGTAGTCCCGGCAGTAGTACAGCCGAGCCGTTCCGTCGGCCCCACACATCAGACCACCGAGCCGTACGCACGTCGCGGCCAGCCTTCAAAACCTACTGAGCAAATGGCTCTTCGACTTGCGAAAACGTTCGTCGGGGCGCGGGGCTTGAACCTGCGCCCCCTGACCCGATTCAGCCCGGTCATGGTGGTGTCCCCGCGCGGCGGCCACCGGCACTAGCGACGTCAGTACAGCAGTGGGCTCGACACCGAGCTCAACACTCAGCAGTCGTGAGTAGGCCCGGTACTGCCGCACGGCCTCGGAGACGTTTCCCTCTGCGATGTGAGCCTCGATCAAAACGCGCTGAGCGGTCTCGCGTAGAGGGTCGGCGGCCACGGCGCTCAACCCCGCCTCGATCGCGGACCGATGATCTCGGGCCTCGCTCAGTCTTCGGCACAGCGCCTCGAGTGCGTGCAGACGGATCTGCCGAAACCTCTCCCGTTCGATCACCACCCACTCATCTGGCCAATCCAGCAGTAGGTC
Source organism: Streptomyces sp. NPDC005141 (assembly GCF_053599975.1). Classification (NCBI taxonomy): domain Bacteria; kingdom Bacillati; phylum Actinomycetota; class Actinomycetes; order Kitasatosporales; family Streptomycetaceae; genus Streptomyces; species Streptomyces sp. NPDC005141. Next base: position 16,806 of record NZ_JBSFYW010000063.1, read on the forward strand.
GTGGCTCAGGGAATCGGGGAAGCGCTCCACAGGGTGATCGCCGAGATCCAGCAGGCGTGTCCAGTTGACGGACTCGTGAACATCCACGTTCACCGAAGGACACAGATGCAGATGTGAGTCCTCGCCAGCGATCAGACACGACGCACCGCGCCGTGTCTGCCAGAGTGCCGTGCGCAGCGCAGCACATGATCTGGCGTCGGACAGATCGGCCCACAGCCGGGCAGCAACCACGCTGCGGTGTTGCGGCCTCTCGCACAGGGCGAGAAACGCCAGCAATCGTTGAGCTCCGACTGGCAGACGAATCGGTCTGCCGTGATGGGTGAGTTCAAAGTTCGACACCAGGCGAAGGTGAACGCCTGACGTGTTTGAAACGTCTCCGCTGCGGTGGTGGCTCTCAGGCATGCATCCCCACAAGGTTGGGACGCGCCATAGCGGCGCGGGAGATCATTTGCGGACGCTGCGCAGTATCGCTCTATTGATCTCGCGCTCGGTGACGGTCGGTGACGGTCGGCGGGCTCCTGTTCGCTAATTTCACTCGCGTGGCTGAGTCGTGCTGTGCAGGCGGGGTGTTCAGCCGGAGCGACATGTGCTTTGTGTGGTTTGACCAGCACACTCTTCGTGGACGGGCAGTGCACCGTCACCGTCCGTGACGGGTGTGTAAACGGCTGCGCTACGGTGATTGCTACGCATGCGGGCACAACAGTGTGGACATTCACGGGACGCCGCCGGTTCAGCATGGGCACATGGCGGGTTTCAGCGGTGTCAGCGCGGTGAGTAAGAGTCTTGAGCGCCTGCTCAATTTGGCTTTTGCGAGCAAGCAGCCGATCGACCGGGCATTGACGAAGGCTGTCCTCATCCGCACCGACGACCTGGATGTGGCGCAGAGCTCGACGATCCAGTTTCCTGCACTCTCCTTGTTGCTCTACCGCGTCGACTTCGACAAGAGCATGCGAGCCAGCTGGTCGGCGCGCGGTTCGGAGGACGGTTGTTCCTATCTGCCGCTGGACCTGCATTACCTCTTCACGGCGTGGGCGGACAACGCCGAACACGAACAGCTCATCCTGGGCAGGGCCCTGCAGGTGCTGGAGACCATCCCCGTCCTCTCGGGCCCGCTGCTTGACCACTCCGGGGGGTGGGAGCCGGACGAAGGGGTGCAGCTGGTGCTGGAAGACCTGTCCACTGACGACCTCATGCGCACCTTCGAAGCTCTGTCCGTGGACTTCCGGCTTTCCATCCCTTACCTGGCCCGGGTGGTGGTTGTCGCGGGACAGGCGGCATCTCCGTCCCCGGAGACGCTCACAGTGGTCGCCGGAGTGTGCCAGTGACCGGCCCGATGCCTGCCGTGCCAGCCCCTTCCTCGCCGCGGTACCGGTCGTGCTGACGCACCGGCTTGCCCTCGGCGTCCAGATCGTCGACGCGCTGCGTGCTGAGCCCGCGGACGTCGAGGTCGCGCTCGAGGAGGTGCCGCGGCCTTACGAGGTGCCAGCGCCTACAAGCCTGGAGGCAGCGGCCGCGATGCTTTACAACCCTGGCATCGGCTTGCCGCGACTGCACCGAGGGCGGCGCCCCGGCCGGTTCCGGCTGATGTTCGGCGACCGCACCGCACCGCCAGTGCGGATGCGCGTGTATGACACCGCGCGCCGCTATGTGCCGCGTCGGCTGGAGGTGCCGTTCGCTCCGCTCGCCGACGTACTCGCCGAGGAGGCACCAGGGGTGCGGCCCGCGTCGCGCGCCCGGCGGATCGACGTGTTCCCCGGCACTGCCTACGGCCCACAGGCCAACGCCACCGGGATCCGCGGACGTGTGGTCGACTCGGCGGGTGTACCGGTGCCCTGGGTGCGGGTCACCGCACGGCACCCAGCTGCGCAGCCGCTGGAGCAGGATGGGGTGCTCGGCCGTGCGCACGGGGATGACCGCGGCGAGTTCCTGCTCGTCCTGGGAGTCCCGCCCACGTATGCGAATCCCAGCGCATTCACGTTCGAGGTCCTGCTGGATCTGGCCGCCCGGCCCGCGCCACCGCTGGGCGGCCCGGTCGGCACCAGGGAGGACCCCTTGGCCGACCTGCTGCTTGAGACGCTGCCTCGGGTCGGCATAGCGGACGACGTCTCGGGCGGTGCCACCGTGCCCGCTGCTCATTCGGTGCACTTCACGGTGACCGTGCCCTTGCAGCTCGGCCGCCTGGTGAGCCCCCAGAGCCCGTTCACTCTCCCCTGAACCCCCCATGAGGAGCCATGCCCGAGTACCTCGCACCCGGCGTCTTCGTCGAAGAGGTCAGCTTCCGTTCGAAGTCCATTGAAGGGGTGCCGACGAGCACGACCGGCTTCGCCGGGATGACCCGATACGGACCGGTGTCCTACCCAGGAGGCCCGTCGTCGACGGAGCCCCGCCTGGTCACCAGCTTCGGCGAGTTCGAACGGCTCTACGGCAAGCTGGAGCTGCTGAATGCCGAACGGACGCCCTACCTGGCACACGCCGCCCGAGCCTTCTTCCTCAACGGTGGCCAGCGGCTCTACGTCTCCCGGGTCTATGTCCCTCCAACCGGTAAGCCCGGTGTGGCCAAGAGCGATGTTGTCGTCCACAACTCCGATGGCACCACGGCGACAGTCTCGTGGCAGGCCCGCTGGCCTGGGACGATGGGCAGCGTCAGGGTTGAGGTGCGCCCCGTGCGCAGCCGCAATGTCGCGATGCCTGCCCTGGCCGGGGATCCTGCAGCTCTGCGCGCCAACCGAGCCCGCAACGGAGCCCTCGTCGAAGTCGTGCCGGCGGGCACCGATCTGCCGGACCGGAAGATTTTGCTGGAAGCCGACAGGCTGCGGACCGTCGAAGTCGACACCATCGGCCGTCAGACCTTCCGCCGAGCCAACGGCGACCCGGATCCGCTGTCCGCCACGGATCAGTTGGTCCTGATCGAACTCGAGGTCACCGTACTGGTCGACCCGGACCGGACCGACTTGGTGACCGGCCTCGGCTGTCACCCCGACCACCGGCGGTGGATCGGCAAGATTCTCGATCAGCATGACCCCGAGGACGAGACCGCCGTCGTCTGGCTCGACGCGGACGACGCCCAAGCGATCCCGCTGGCTGTCGCACTCACCAATGGCATCAATGAGACCGACAAGATGGTCCGGGGCAGTTTCACGCTGACCGGAGGCGAGGACGGCCAGCTGCCGAGTGCCGTCCAGCTGAAGGGCGAGGAGGCCAACCTGGATGATGCAGCCATCAAGGCCACCGGCCTGGAGGCACTGGGCGAGATCGACGACATCGCGATCGTCGCACTGCCCGATGCCGCCGACCTGGGGGATGACGGCGGAATGGCGGTCCAATATCTGATCGCGCATGCCGCGAAACCCGGCGCCTACCGGATCGCTGTCGTTGACGGCCCTCCCAACGCGTCCATCAACGACATCCGTCAATTCCGCGGCCAGTTCGACTCCTCTTACGCCGCGCTGTACCACCCCTGGATCGAAACCCTCGACCCGAACGAGAGCCCAGAACAGGGCGCTCCGCCGAGCAAGCTCCTGCTCCCGCCCTGCGGCTTCGTCGCCGGCGTCTACGCCCGCTCCGACCTCACACGCGGCGTCCACAAGGCGCCCGCGAACGAGGTGGTGTACGGCCTGACTCGATTCGAGGCCAACATCAACACCGGCCGTCAGCAGGTGCTCAACCCGGAAGGGATCAACGCGTTGCGATTCTTTCCCGGGCGCGGCAACCGGGTCTGGGGAGCGCGCACCCTGAGTAGCGATCCGGAGTGGAAGTACGTCAACGTACGGCGCTTCTTCATTTTTCTCGAGCACTCGATCGACAAGGCCACCCAGTGGGCGGTGTTCGAGCCCAATGGTCCCGACCTCTGGCAAAAAGTCGTCCGTACCGTCGAAGACTTCATGGACCTCCAGTGGCGCAACGGCGCGCTGCTCGGCGCGACCCGGGCACAGGCGTACTTCGTTCGCTGCGACCGCACCACGATGACCAACAACGACCTCGACAACGGTCGGTTGATCTGTCAGATCGGCGTCGCCCCGGTCCGGCCGGCCGAATTCGTCATCTTCCGCATCGGACAGTGGACAGCGGACGCCCGGTCCTGACCGGCGCCGAGCTGAGAGGAGCCCGCGGTGGCCACGCGCAGCAACCCCTACGGATCGTTCAACTTCCAGGTCGAGTTCGACCCACCGCCGACCGGCGGGGACCCGATCACAGCCGGATTCTCCGACGTATCCGGACTGGGCAATGAGATCAACTTCTCCGACTACCGAGACGGGGACGACCTGGACAACGTAGCCCGGAAGATTCCCAACACCAACAAGACCGACGAGGTGACGCTCAAGCGCGGTCTGATCGGCTCGACGGAAGTGTTCGCCTGGTTCAAGGAGGTACGCGATGGCGTCTACGCACCGCGCAGGGTGACCATCACCGTGCTCGACGAGGCTCGCACCAAGGTACTCGCGCTGCAACTGCGTAACGCTCAGCCGAAGAAGTGGGTCGGACCGACGCTCGCGGCCAAGGGCGGCGGTGAGGTCGCGATGGAGGAGCTGCACCTGGTCCACGAGGGCATCGAGTACGTGGGCCTGTGACATGACCTCCCCCCCGCTCTCCGCCGCCCCGCTCCCGCCGCTCGGCGCGCCCGGCGTGTACTTCGCCCCGAACGCGGCCGACGAGCCCCCCTCACGCATCCGTATGGACGTCTGCGCCTTCGTCGGAGTGGCACCGCGCGGCCCCGCCTGGGAGCCTGCGGACGACCCGGCCTTCGACACATCCCGCCTGTCCGCGGGTCGGGCACGCTCGGTGGCGGTGCCGGTGCAGAGCTGGGAGGAGTACGAAGAGCTGTTCGGCGGGCACGCCGGCCCTGGGCGGCTCCCACACGCGGTAGCTGCCTTCTTCGCTCAGGGCGGCAGCCGCGCCTACGTTGTACGGGTCGTGCCCCGCCAACCCGTACCGGCAGCCGATCCGCTGGCAGTCGATCCGCCGGCCCGCGCGGTGCTGGCCTTCGGCCTGGAAGTCATGGATGCGGGGGGCGCCGAACTCCGGCTTCAGGCCCGCAGCGAGGGCCGCTGGGGAAATCTGCTCACGGCCACGATGACGTTCGCCGCGGCCGAGCTGCCGGTGCCAGAGATTGACGAGCGGGCGCTGGTGCTCGCTCCCGGATCGACGGTGTCGGCCGGGAGTCTGCTGCGGCTGCGTCCGTGCGGAGGCGGGGACATGCTCTGCCGGGTCACCGGCACCGCCCGTCGCCATGCCCGGCGCGGCGCAGGCTGGGAGCGGTTGGCCTTCCTGGACGCACCCGTCACCGGGCCCCTGAACCGTGCCGAAGAGGTCACCGGAGTTCTGGAGGTGGTGGACGGCGATCCGCTGAGGGCCCGCAGTGAAAGGTTCACCGGCCTTGGCCTGACCGCGGAGCACCCCCGGTGGCTGGGCACCGTACTCTGCGAGACATCCCGGCTGGTCGAACCGCTGGCATCGTGGGCCTCGGCCCTGCCAGCCGATGCCTGGCTGGCACCGGCCACCGCCTCCCTTACGATCTGCGGCACCGACCGGTACGCCTTTCTTACCCCCGAGGATTTCTTCGGCGCCGAGTCTGCGGACTCGGAGGCGCCGCCGGCCGGCCTGGACGCGCTGCGCGACCTGACGGACTGCGCGAGCCTGGTCGTTCCCGATCTGTACGCCCCGGCCGAGGCTCCCCCGGAGGAAAACGTGAGCACGCCGGCCAGCCTCGCCGGCGCGGCCTTCGCACCATGCGTGGGGCAGCCGGCCTCCGGCCCGACGAGCCAGCCACGAGCGGACCTGCCCGGTCTGCGGCTCGATCCTGGGCAGCGCCGCGACCGGGAGACGATCGTCGCGCTTCAGCAGCGGGTCGTGGCCTTCGCCGAGCGGGAGAAGATGGTGGCTCTCCTGGACGTACCACCAGGACTTCGGCAGCGGGATGTGCTGGTCTGGCGGTCAGCCTTCGACACCTCGTACGCCGCGGCTTACCACGGCTGGTTGCGGGTGCCCGACCCGCAGGCGGACCGCCTTACCACCGTGCCCCCGGCACCGTACGCGGCCGGGGTGATCGCCGCGAGCGAGCGCGCCAGGGGGCTGCCCTTCGGCCCGGCCCAGACGCTGCTCGCGGGAGTGGTCGATGTCGCGGACAGGCTGGGCGGCATGACCGCGACCGGCGCGGCCAACGCGGAGGCGCTGGGAACTCTGCACCGGGCCGACATCAATGTGTGCGTCCTGGACGAGGCCGGGGTCCGCATGACCGCAGCCCGCACGCTCGCCCGTGACCGGGCCTGGAGCCAACTGACCGCCCGGCGCACGGTGAGCTACCTGGAGCGGGCCCTCGAACAGCACATGACCTGGGCGGTGTTCGAACCGGACGGCGCCCTGCTGCGCGACCGTGTCGGGATGGCCGTCGAGCATTTGCTGCTCGACCTGTTCTCCTCTGGCGCGTTCGCCGGGGGGAGCCCGGCCGAGGCCTTCTTCGTTCGCGTTCCCGACTCCGGGGCGGCGACCGGCGGCGCAGCTGGAGAAACCAACCTGCTGTGCGAAGTCGGCGTGGCCCCCAGCGCTCCACTGGAGTTCCTGGCCGTCAGGGTGCTCCGCATGGATGACGGCACGGTGAAGACGGAGGGCATCGGGTGACCGCGCCGGGAGTTCTGGCCACCGCGTACCGGTTTCGGGTCACGTTCACCCCGCCCGGTGGCGGACTACCCGACCCATCCACGCCCTCGGGGTTGGGCACCGGCGGATTCCAGGAATGCACCGGGCTCGAGGTGGAGATGGACGTCAGCGAGTACGCCGAAGGCGGCCGGAACGACGGAGTGATTCAGCGGGCGGGCCGGATGAAGGTCGCCCGGCTGGTGCTGAAACGCGGAATGGTGATCGGCGGCACGGGCAAGGTCGTACCCGAGCTATGGACGTGGATCGCCGACGTGACCGGTGGAGTGCGCCCGATCCGCCGCTACGACGGGCTGGTACAGCTTCTTGGCCCCGAGCAACAGGTCGCCGCGGGCTGGGCGTTCCGTCGGGCGCTGCCGGCGAAGGTGGTCGGACCGCAGCTCAACGCCCGCACCGGCGAGGTGGCCATCGAGGAGCTCACCCTCGCCCACGAAGGCCTGCGGATGGTGACACCATGACCACTCCACTGGCCAAGGCCACCCTGCAGGAGGTAGGCGCCCCTCCCGGCGGCCCCCAACCGGAGACGATCACCGTCCAGTTCAATCCGGCTTCGCTGCGCCTGCAGATGGCCAACAACGCCGACATGAAGAAGGCGTTCGGGAAACGGCCCGTCGTCCAGTACGACGGCACCTCCTCCTCCACCGTTTCCTTCGACCTGATCTTCGACACCAGCGACGAGGGCACCACCGAACAGCCGATCGACGTCCGCGCCCGGGCCAAAAAGCTGGAAAGGTTCCTCCTCCCGGCCAAGGGCGTCAAGTCTGTCCCGCCTCGGGTGCGATTCTCCTACGGCACCTTCGAGCTGGTCGGCTTGATGACCACGCTCAACCAGGAATACGACCTGTTCTCCAGCAGCGGGGTACCGCTGCGCGCCAAGCTCGCGGTGACCATCAACGAGCAGCTGCCGGAATATGAAGCCGGCATCGTGGGCCCCGCATCCAACACTGCTGCGGCGGCGAAGGACGACCAGGGCCTGCTGCCGTCCGGTGCGCCCCGTGCGGGGGCGGACCGGACAGGGACCTCGCTGGCGGGTGAGAGCGCCCCAGCCTTCGCGTCCCGGATGGGGCTCGACCCCATGAGCTGGGCGAAGCTGGACTTGGGCGGCCAGGACCCGCTCAGCCTCACCGCGGGTGCCTCCATCGACTTCTCCGCGTCCGTCACGGCCGGCCTCGGTCTCTCCGCCGGGGTGACCATCGGCGCCTCGGCCGGGGCCTCCGTGCTCGACGGCAGCAGTCCGGATCCACGGACGGTGACCGCGGCCGGAGGCGTACAGAAGGCCATCGAGAGCGAAGCCAGCCGCCGCTGCGAGGCCGCTGCGAACGCGCAGCGCGCGGGATTCGCAGCCCCGAGCACGCCCGAGGGCGCCGGAGCGTACGGGCAACGTTCCCTACCCGGGACGCCCTATCCGGGCCCCGACCACCTGGCAACACCCCTGTCCCCTTCCACCGGACCGCAGTTGCCCGACTGGCGCGGCCTGACCTACGGCACCGGAGTGCCGCTGCGGCGTCTGGTGCGGCGGCCCGCGCACGGAAAGGGCGACCCGCCGGTCACCGACGACCCGACCGTTCCCCGCTGGCTCGCCCTGCCCGCTTCCCCGCCGAGACCCCCGCACACCGCTGCGAAGAAGGAAAGCCATGACACTGCGAATCGGTGAGATCAGTAACGAGGTGGAACTGACTGGCAACCTCCCGCCGGCGCATCAGCCAAGTGAGCAGCCCGCCGCCCACCAGCCGAGCTGGGCCGAGCGGAGCCGGCACCGGCAACGGGCTGAGGCCGAGGCCCGGGACACCTCCCGTACCGCGGCGGAGGAACGCCATGTATGAGGTCCGCCTCGCCCCCGACCCTGGACGGGCCCGCCGTGGCTGACCGGTTCCTCGCGGCCGACCCGGTCTTCACGGTCGGCGGGCGGCGCGTTCCGGACCTGGCTCGCGACTGCCTGGCGCTGAGTGTCGAGGAGACCACCGCCGGCCTGCGGACACTCACCGCGCAGATCCTCGCCGTCGCACCCCGGCAGCGGCGCAACGACGATGTCGTGGAGTATCTGGACGGCCTGACACTGTCGTTCGGCAGCGAGCTGTCCGTATCTTTGGGGCCGCCACAGAACGAACGCGTGGTCTTCGCCGGAGTCGTCTCGGCGCTGGAAGTCGCCTTCGACGAGGGCGACGCCTCGCATGTCACGGTCTTCGCCGAAGACGCCCTGATGGCCCTTCGCATGACCCGCCGCTCGCGCACCTACCGGCAAGTCAGCGACGCCGACATGGCGCGACGGATCGCCGCCGACCACGGACTGTCCGCCGACACCGCCGCGGACGGGCCGACCTACCCACTGGTGCACCAGGCCAACGAGTCCGACCTGACGTTTCTGCGCGCCCGCGCCGAGCTCATCGGCGCCGAACTGTGGGCGACCGGCACAACCCTGCACTTCGCGACCCGCGACCAGCGCCGGGGTCCGCAGCTGAGACTGGCCCAGGGCACGGACCTACTGACGATCGCGGTACGCGCCGACCTGGCCCACCAGCGCAGCGCGGTGCGGATCTCGGGCTACGACGCGCGCAGCCGGGAGCGGATCGACGCGGAGGCCGACGTGGCGGTCGTCAACGCCGAGCTCTCCGGAGGACAGACGGGCCCGGACGTCCTGGCGAAGACCATCGGCCCACGGCCGGAGCAGCGCACCCAGATGGTTCCGCTCGCCGAGGCCGAAGCCCAGTCCTGGGCGCGGGCGCGAATGCGGGCCCGAGCACGCCGCTTCGTCACGGCGGTCGGCACCAGCCGGGGTACGCCGGAGATGTCGGTCGGCAGCAGGCTCACGCTCACCGGTGTCGGGAGGCCGTTCGATGGTGACGGCTATTACGCGACGCTGGTGCGGCACACATATCAACGCGGCGCCGGCGGGCTGCGCAGCCACTTCGAGGCCGAGAGGCCGACTGTCAACACGGAAGGAAGCCGGTGAGCGACGGGTTGCACGGGCTGTACCCGGGGCTGGTCACCCACATCGTCGACCCTGATCGGCTTGGCCGGGTGGAAGTGCTGCTTCCCTCGCTGGGCGCGGCAGGCGAGGAGCTGCGGGTCTGGGCGACGCTGCTCACCCCGTACGCCGACGACGATCAGGGCTTCGTCGCCTATCCGGCGGTCGGTACGCAAGTGGTGATCGGGTTCGAAGCCAGTGACGCGAGCCGGGCGTACATCGTCGGGTCCTGCTGGAACGGCAAAGAGACGGCCCCGATCGAAGCAACCCGCCCCAACAACAAGCGGGTTCTCAAATCGCGCGCCGGCAGCGTGCTGGAGTTCGACGACACCCCGGGAGCGCCCAAGGTCACCGTGAAGACGGAGTCCGACCACACCCTTGTGCTGGATGGTGGCACCCGGGAGGTACGGCTGACCCACGCCGACGGCTTCGGCATCACACTCACTGCCACCGGCCAGGTGCGCATCATCTCGAACGCTCCGGTCGACATCACCGCACCGGCGGTGAACGTGCACGCCCCGACCGCCTCCTTCGACGGGATCGTCACCTGCTCGACGCTTGAGACGAGCGCGGTCATCTCGCCTTCGTACACCCCAGGCGCAGGGAACGTGTGGTGAGCCGCCGATGACCGCCCACCTTCATGCCCCGCACGACTGGCTGCTCACCGCGCCTTGGTGGCATTGGTACCGCCAGAATCTGCCGCCCGCACAGACCAGCCCCGCGCTCCAGAAGTACGCCACGGCCGCTCTGGTCGGCGAATTCCTCTCCGATCCGCAGCGCCGGCTCGTCTTCGACGACACCGCCGACCGCGGACCGGCGGTCTCCGGCCTGGCGGGAGTCACCCTCCTCACCGGCACACCGCTGCGGAAGCTCTATCTAGCCACCCACCACCGGCATTACCTCGTCGCCGTGGAGTTGCACTGCGACCGGCCCGGACTGCCCTCCCCGCAACGGAACGACGTGTGCGAAGCGGGTTTTGTGATCCGGCGCCGCCGGGCCGCGGTGCCGTCCGGGGCGGTGGCCGAGGCACGGAAGAGGCTTCGCGATCTCACGCTCGCGCGGGTCCGGCTCAACACGGTAGACAGACGACGGGCACAGGCCACTCGCTCTGCTGGAGCTGGCTATGAGGCACACAGCGAGGCCCTGGCCGAGCAATCCGCGGCTGCCGAGCAGAAGGTCGCCGCCCGCCGAGCCGCACTGCACGAGTGGGCTGAGGCGGTTGGCGTAAAGCGCGAGCTGGAGGGATGGCGTCCACTCTGCGTCGACCCCGACGGACACGTCATGCCGTTGCCGGAGCGGCCGTGCGCCAAGATGCGGCCGCTGCCCGGCCTGGGCCGGTGGGAGCGGGTGGGAGAGCTGCCGGAGGAAGTGACCGAGGTGGCGTTCCCCCTCCATCCGCTGGTCCCCGACCCCGCGGACACGCGCCATGACGCCGCCGGGCGGACACTGTACTTCGGCGTCGTTCCGACCAGTGTGGCCGATCTCGAACTGCTCACCTCCGAGGCCCGGCCCGCTGGGGCCCTCGAACCGCCGCAGAACCGCGCGCCGCGGTTCGACGACGTGTCGGTCTACGAAATCCGTTGTTACGTACGCCGTCACGACCCCGCCTGTCCGCGCAGACCGGGGGAGCGCGACTGCCACGGGCTGCTCACCTGGAGCGAGCCGAGCGAACCGTTCCGGCTGGCCGGCCCGCTGGACCCGCGCGGCACCGCACACCGCCCCGTGACGATCCGGATGCCGAGCAAGACGGAGTTGCAGGCATCCGCCAAGCTCGGCGCCGGCGTCGGCGGCATCCGGGTGGCCAGCCCGCCGGACATGCAGTTCGACCCCGCATCGAGCGGTGGGTACCAGATCTGCTCCTTCTCCATCCCTCTGATCACCATCATCGCGACCTTCGTACTGCGACTGTTCCTGCCGGTCGTCGTCTTCGCGCTGGGGCTGTGGTTCCTGCTCGCCCTGAAGATCTGCATCCCGCCGAGCCTGGACGTCGACGACGGCTTGCAGGCGGAGCTGGCGGTGAAACCACCCGATTACGAGGCGGACGCCTCCGTGGACGCGTCACTCATGGCCAAGGTGGATCCCGCATTCGACGCGCTCGCGAAGGCCATCGCGGATTCGACCGCCCAGGCCGGGCTCAGCAAGCCGAAGGCGAGCGCATTCCGCCAACAACTGGCGGACCAGCCGGTGGCCGACCGGTTCCGTATCGCTCGGTCCGTGCTCGGCGGTGCCCGCACATTTTCCGTACCCGACGACGACCTGCGCTATGAACCCCGGGTCGAGCGCGAGGAGGTGTTCACGCCGTGAGCGACCCCCGTGGGGACAGGCTTGGCCGCGGCTGGGCGTTCCCGGTCGAGCCCCTGCCACAGCGCGGCGCGCTGAACCTGGCGAGCGGTGCCGCGTTGGTCCACCAATCGATCCGGATCATCCTCGCCACCGAGCCCGGTGAACGGCTGATGCGCCCGGACTTCGGCTGCGGCCTGCGTCGCTTCCTGACGCACCCGAACACGCCGGGCACCCGGGCCGCGATCGCCCGCGCGGTGGAGGAAGCACTGTCGGTGTGGGAGCCGCGTATCGCCCTGCGCTCGGTCGACGTCCTTCCCGGACAGTCCCCGGAGTTCGCCGTCATCACGGTCTCGTACACGCATGTACGTGACGGCAGTCCGGCCGACATGCGGATCGCCGTGCCAGTTGGCACGGCTCCCACGAGGGGGACGTGACATGCCGTTCCCGCCGCCCGCCCTCGACGACCGTTCGTACGACGATCTCCGCACCGAGCTGCTGGAGCGAATCGCCGTCTACACGCCCGAGTGGACCGATCGCAATGCCGGCGACCCAGGCATCACGCTGCTGGAACTGGTGGCGTTTCTCGGCGAGAAACTGCTCTACCGGTTCAACCAGATCCCGGACGCCACGAGGTCGTGGCTGCTGAGACTGCTCCAAGTGCCGCTACTTCCCGCGCTGCCCGCCCGCGGCCTGGTCGCCTGCGCCCCGGTGCGGAAACGGTCCGACGGAACCCCCGACGCTGTGCGGCTCCCCGCACCGACGCTGCTGGGTGCCGGAGCCGTGCGGTTCGAAACCGAGCAGGACGTCACCGCCCTCCCCGTACACCTGCGAGCGGCGGCGAAGCTCGCCGCGCCCGCGCCCACCGATCCCGATCTGGTCCACGCCGCTGAGGCCGCGCTCGACGCCCACGGCCTCAGCGAGAACGAGGAACCCGTCTTCTACCGCACGGCGCTGCTGGCGAAGGATCCGACCACACCGGGAGCGCTGCCACTGGACATGCCGAAGGCGGTCGACGGCACCCTGTGGCTGGCCGTGATCGCCGAGGGCGTCGAGAACGCCGAAGACGCGGAGGCACTGAAGTCTGCCGGTTCACCGCTCGTCGGCGCCGACCTCAACCTCGGAGTGGCACTCACCCCACAACTGCCGGGCATGTTCGCCGTCGAACCATGCCTCGGCTCCCGGCCCGGGGGCACCCCGCCTCAGGTGGAATGGCAGATCTCCACCACCGAGTACTCCCCGGGCGGCGAGCCGCGCTACACGTCCCTGGAGCTGCTCGCAGACTCCACCGGCGGTCTGCGGCGCGACGGGGTGGTACGGCTCCACCTGCCCGGGGACCTGTCGGGCATCGGGGTGCCGATTCCGCCGGCACCGGACGCCGAAGGAGTCGGCACATTCCCGCCGGCGCTCGACGGCGAGGAACCCGTCCTCTTCTGGCTGCGCGCCTTCCCTCTCGCTGGCGCCCCCGAGATCCCCGCTCTGCGCTGGGTGGGCGCAAACGCGGCCGAGGTGGTCCAGGCGGTCACCGCCCAGCCGGAGTACCTCGGTTCCGGGACCGGCATGCCTGGCCAGCGCTATGCCTTCGCGCACCGGCCTGTGCAGCCAGAGACACCGCAGGTGGTCGTCGATGTCGAGGAGAACGGTGTCTGGCGACCATGGACACGAGTTGAGTCGTTCGCCGCCAGCGGACCCGACGACCGGCACTGGACGCTCGATGCCGCCGCCGGCGAGTGCGGCTTCGGAGACACGGTCCGCGGGCGCGCACCCCAGCTCGGCGAGCGGATCCGAGTGCTGCGCTACCGCTACGGAGGCGGCGTGCAGGGCAATGTCGCCGCCAAGGCCGTCAACCAGCCATTGGGCGGGGAGCCGGTCACCGTCACCAACTGGCTGCCCACCGAGGGCGGGACCGGGGCCGAGACCCTCGATGAGGCCATGAGCCGGATCCCCGGCGAGTTCCGCCGTCATGACCGGGCCGTGACCTCCTCGGACTTCACGGAACTGGCGGCACTCACCCCCGGTGGACAGGTGGGACGCGCCGAGTGTCTCCCGCTCTTCCATCCCCCGTCGAAGTCCCTGGACGCCGCGGGCGTGGTCACCGTCGTGATCTGGCCCCGGGAGGACCCGGCTCATCCGGACGCCCCCACCCCCGACCGCGGGTTGCTGCGGCGTGTCTGTGCCCACCTCGACGCCCGTCGTCTGATCACCACAGAGCTCTACGTGGTGCCGCCGGAGTACCGGAAAGTCTCCGTATCGGTCGGGGTCTCGGTCAAGCCCGGGTACAGCGCGGACGCGGTGCGCCACTGGGTCGAGCTGGTGCTGCGTCAGTATCTGGCACCCCTGCCGCCGTACGGGCCAGAAGGCCAGGGCTGGCCGCTCGGCCGCCGCGTACACGGCCCGGAACTCGAGGCGGCGGCGCTGCAGGTCGAGGGGGTGGAGTATCTGACCGGCCTGGAAGTCGCGCAGCAGTCCGCCCACGGCGCATGGACCCCGGGCACGGTCGAACTGCGGCAGTGGGAGGTCGTCGAACTCGTCACGGTCGCCGTCGTCGCCGACGGTCCACCGCCCCCCGTCGGCGAGCAGCCGTCGCCGCCCCCCGCCCCCGGCGTACTGGTGCCGGTCCCGGTTTTGGGCGAGGTGTGCTGATGGACACTGGCTGCTCAGCGGCGATCGCGGTCGTCGCCCAGTGGATGCGGTGTGCGCACCACGGCACCGCGCTGTCGGGCGAGGACGGCGTAGTGCTGCTGGACTGGGAGAACCCCCTGGCCTCGGGGCTCCCGGGCGGCGGCGGCGAAGAACTGGCAGGACTCACCATCGGGCCGGACCGCGCCGTCTACCACGCGGTGCCGGAGGAGGGCCGTATCGTCCGACTGCCGTGGCAGCCGGGCGGCCGTGCCGCCTCCCAGCAGTGCGGTGTGCGCGAAGGCGCCGCCGAGGACCTGCTGGAGCTCGCATCCCCGTTGTCGTATGGCGAGTTCAGCGCGGCGGGCGCGCCCGCACGTCAGGTGCGGGCGGCGGCCCTCGCCTTCACGTCGGACGACCTGCTCGCGGTGCTCGACGCCTTTGACGGCTCACTGCTTCTCCTGGATCTGGCCGACCGGCGACTGGTGCACAGGCTCCGGATTCCCGGCACACCGGTCGACCTGGCCGCGTACGGCGACGGCGTCCTCGTCGCCTGCGCCGAACCGGACGCACCGCTGTGGCGGGTCGGTACGCGACGACCGCCCAGACCGTTCGCGGTGCCTGCCGCTCCGCGCGCCGCGCTGCCCGCCGATGCGGTACCGGCGAGGGTCGCGGTGGGGCCGGGAGACGAGGTGTGGCTGCTCTGGCGCAGGCCGGAGGGGGACGGCTGGCCCCTCCCAGTCGCTGACGCCCGCGCCGAGCGTCCACTCGGCCCATTCCCCGCTGCCACCGACGTGGAGCTGGACGGAACGGCAGCCCTGGTCATCGCTGGCCCCATGGGGGCAGATCTGCGCCGACTCACATTCTGCGACGACAGGACCACCGAGGAACTACCGCTACGGGCACCCGGCTACGACGCACGAGGCCTGACCCGTACCCCCGACGGGCGGATCGGCTACTGGGGAAAGGCGGGCATGCGCACCGCGTTCGCAGCTCAAGTCCGTTACCGCGAAAAGGGCTGGGTGGACACCTTCGCGCTGGACAGCGGGAAGTACCAGCAGCGCTGGGGCCGACTGTTCGTGGATGCGTGTCTGCCGCCCGGAACCTCACTGTCGGTCGGCTTCCTCACCTCCGATGAACTCCCCGGCGAGGACGGCGCACCACCACTCCCGCACACTCTGCCCCAAAAGGCGGAGCCGCCCACCCGCCCCCTTCCGCCCGGCCCGCCGCTGGCACCGGCCGACGCAGCGGAGCGGCTGCTCGATCCGGACACCGATCCGGCAACCCGCAGCGAGAACTTCTCCGGGCTGTACCGACGCGGCCACCAGGAGGTGCCGTGGGCACGGCAGGACACGGCCGACCCGTTCGTCACCTATGAGACACCAGTGAACGCCCCGCCCGGCCGCTATCTGTGGCTTCGGCTCCTGCTCACCGGCACGCCCCGGGCCACCCCACGGATCCGTGCTCTGCGCGTCGAGCGCACTGGTCACCGGCTACTCGAACTGCTCCCGGACATCTACTCCGCCGAGCCGCGCGCCGCAGCGTTCCTCGACCGGTTCCTCGCTCTCGCCAGCGGCCCGCTCACCGACCTCGACGCCGCTGCCGCCGACCGCCATCTCCTGCTCGACCCCGCTGGAGCGCCCCCTGAGTTCCTGCCGTGGGTCGCCTCCCTGGTCGGGCTCACCCTGGACGGGCGGTGGCCAGAGCAGGCCCGCCGGATGATGATCGCCGAAGCAGTCGACCTGTTCCGCGCCCGGGGGACCGTCGCTGGACTGACTCGGATGCTGGAGATCTACCTCGGCCTCAAGCCCGTGCTGGTCGAGCGGTTCCGGTTCCGCGGCCTGGGCGACGCGGCAGGGCCACAATTCATCGCGGCGAGCGGAACATTCGCCGACTATGCGCACCGGTTCTCGGTCGTCGTCCCGGGCACACTGTCCGACGAACAGCGCGAAACCGTACGACATCTGCTGGAGGTGCACCGGCCCGCGCACACCCGGGTGGAGGTGTGCTCAGCCGGTAGCGGCGCGCGAGTCGGCATCGGCTGGCATCTGGAGCTGACCTCGGTGCTCGGCAGGAGCAGCAGGTTCCAGCAGATGGCCGTCGGTGGCGTACTCGACCGCACCACCGTGCTCGGCCAGCCCACGGGTGGGCTGGCGATCGGCAGCAGCCGGCTCGGCGCGGACGCGAGGGTCGAGCCATGACCGGCCCGCTGATCGACCGCTTCGCCGTACGCTGGCAACTTGCCGCACCCGAGCTGCGCGAAGACGCAGCCGCGCTGCTCGACGAACTGCTCCGGGACGCTCTCGACGAGGCGCTGGCCGGGATGGTGACGGCGGACGAGCAGGTGGCGATCGCCTCGGTGCGCGTGCCACCTGTACGCGTCAGCGCGGGCCGTACAGGGGAAGCCGCCAGCGCGTGGGCGCAGGCAGTCGCCTCCGCCGTCGCGGGGCAACTGGCCTCGGGCGGCCCCTCGGTGGCCCGCTATCCGAGCCGGTCCGCGGCTCTACTGGATCTCACCCTGCGGGCCTGTGCGGGAGACTCCTCGCTGGGCTGGGCATGGCACCAACTGGGGCTGTGGCCGACTGCCGCTGGAGCCGCCGACGCGACCACCGGTGCGACCGCGGACAGTGTGGCAGCCGCGCTGAGTGCGGAAGCCACGGCAGTTGCTCCCGTCATCGCCGCAGTGAACCGTCACGGCGAACTGCCGCGATTGGTGGCGCTCCTCGGACCCACGCGCCTGGAGCGCCTCGCGGCGGCTGCCTGGCAGGCTCTCGGCGGAGACCCGCAGGACGTGCTCACGGCGGCAAAGGCGTGGGACACCCCGGTGGCCCGGGCTGGATCGGCCCGGGGGGAGAGGGCGTTGGCACCGTCGGCGCGGTCCGAGAGCACCGGCGAGGCGTCGACGATCGCGGAGTACGCCGCCTCAATCCGGTCCACCTCGCCGCTCGGCGCCGCAGCCCTCGCCATCCCCGATACCCGCGTCCGTGTTGCACTCACCGCGCTGGCTCTCATCGACACCGACCCCGGACGGGTGGGCGCCGACGGCGCCGCCATGCTTGACCTCGCCCTTCGAGGGCCAGAGACGCCAGAGCACCACCAGTGCCGTCGGCCCGCGCCTCAAGCGGTCAGCAATACCGCCGAGTCCCCGCCCGTCGTCGACCCGCCACCGGATTCCCCTCCCGGACTCGCGGCGCCGCCCCGCTCCGTCGTGGCCGCTCCCGCGGTGACCGGCAACGCCGGGCTGCTCTTCTGTCTCCACCTGGCTGCTCCGCTCATGTGCCCGACAGAGCCCGGCTGTGCGCTCCTGCCCGAGTGGAGAGGTACGGGGAGCCGCTGGGCCCTGCACCTGCTCGGTGCGGAGCTGCTGCGTCGTTCCGCCCCCCGCTTGCCCGAACCCGACCCGGCCGACCCGGCACTTCTCGCCTTCTGCGGCCTCCCTCCCTCGGCTCCGCCCCCTGGCCCTCTCAGCGACGCCGACGCGGTCGCCGCCCGGCGCGCATCAGCCGTCCTCGCTGACCGGACGGTGCACGCACTGCGCCATCGGCTGGCCGGCCGGCCCCCGGCCCGTCTCCCGCAGACCCCGCTCCTCGCCCACCTGCTGCACCGGCACGGCGAGATCACCGCTTCCCCCGGCTGGCTCGAGCTTCGGCTGGACCTCGACGATGTCTCCGTCGACCTTCGGGCGGCCGGTCTCGACCTTGACCCCGGCTGGCTCCCTGCACTCGGCTGCATCGTGAGGTTCCGTTATGCCTGACACCCGGTCCACCGCAGCACCCGGACACCGCGCCGCCGTATCGGCCCGCCTTCACCAGGGCGCTCTGGAGCTCGCCGGCCGGATCGCCGAGGTGCTCGGGCCGGAGCACAACGCGTACGGCTTCCTCACCGCCCTCGTCGCCCGGGCGAAGGCCCTCGTCCTGGAGCCCATGCAACAGCCGACGCAGGACACCGAGCCCGGGGAGAAGACGGAGGAACATCCGATCGCCAGACTGGCACACGGACTCGCACTGACCCGCGCCGAGATCGACGTACTCGTCCTCACCGGGCTCCCCGAGGAGCACGAGGGCCTGTCCAGCGTGCTGCGCGAACTGCACCCGGGCCGGGTACCGGCCGCGACCACAGGGCTCGCGGCCGTGCTCGCCGAGACTGGCGCACTTCCAGGTGCCCCGGACGATCCGGTCGCCGCCCGGCTGTGGCTGCGGCGACTGCTCCAGTCCGGCGCGCTGGTCCGCTCCGGTGCTGTGCGCGTCCACGACGACGGCCCGTTCTGGGAGCGCACGCTCAGCCTCGCCGACGGCTTGGGCGACGCCCTGCACGCCGCTCCACTATGGCCCGCCGGAACCCGCCGG
Source organism: Streptomyces sp. NPDC005141 (assembly GCF_053599975.1). NCBI lineage: Bacteria > Bacillati > Actinomycetota > Actinomycetes > Kitasatosporales > Streptomycetaceae > Streptomyces > Streptomyces sp. NPDC005141. Next base: position 35,667 of record NZ_JBSFYW010000063.1, read on the forward strand.
ACCGACCCGGCCCTGATCGGCGTCGTCCCGTCCGGGTTGCGCGCCGGGGAGCCTCCTGTAGCCGCCATGCTCTGTGCGGTCGGAGGCGGCGTCCCGGTCACCGTGGCCCTGCGCGCCGACGACCCGGCCGACGCCGCACTGCGCGTCGCAGCACTGCTCACCGCCACCGGCCGAGTGCCGGCCGTCCTCGACGTTCCCGTACTCGACAGCCGCGCCGCTCGCGCCGTCTGCCTGACGGCGCTCGCCCACGGGGTCACCCCCGTGCTCATCGCCCAGGATCTGCCGGAGGGCGCGGGCGTACTCGACGACGTCCCGGCTCCCGCCGTGCTCGCGACACCGCCCGGAACCGCCTTCGGCTCCACCCAACGGCCGTTGCTGCCGTTGGACGTGCCTCCGCCCGCACCTGCCGCCCGCCGTGAACTGTGGCGCCGCCTCGCCCCCGACCTGCCTGATGCCGCCGACATGGTGCCGACTGCTGTCGGCTCGGCGGCCGCGCAGGAGCTGGCCCGGAACGCGGCCGCTGGCGCACTCATCCGCGGCGAAGCCATGCGTCCCGCCGATCTGTGCTCCGCGCTCGCAGTCAGAGAGGCGGACCGTACACCGCAAGGGGTGGTGCGTCTGAGGCCCGCTGCCGGCTGGGACGACCTCGTGCTTCCTCCGGGCGGTCTTACCCAGCTACGCGAGGCCGTCGCCCGAGTCCATCGCCAGCACGTGGTGCTGGACCGCTGGGGGTTCCTTTCTGGACGGCAGGGGCGGCGCGGCGTGCGGCTGCTCTTCTGCGGTCCGCCCGGCACCGGAAAGACCCTGGCGGCCGAAGTGCTCGCCCGAGCAGTGGGCCGCGATCTGCTCATCGTCGACCTGTCGCGCATCGTGTCCAAGTGGATCGGCGAGACGGAGAAGAACCTCGGCGAGGCGTTCGACGCGGCGGAGCGGGGCGATGCGGTGCTCCTCTTCGACGAGGCCGACGCCTTGTTCGGACGCCGTACGGAGGTCGGCGACGCCCGCGACCGCTATGCCAACCTGGAGACCGCCTATCTGCTCGCCCGGCTGGCCTCATTCGACGGCCTGGCGGTGCTCGCCACCAACCTGCGCCAGAACATCGACCAGGCGTTCGCCCGCCGACTGGAGTTCATCGTCCCGTTCGACCTGCCGACGGTGGTCGAACGCCAGGCGCTGTGGCGCCGTCACCTACCCCCCGGGGCACCGCTCGGCGCCCACGTCGACCTCGATCAGCTTGCCGCGCTCTATCCGCTGTCCGGGGCCCTGATCCGCAATGCCGCCGTGGCCGCCGCGTATCTCGCCGCAGAAGAGGACACCGCCATCACCCCGGAGCACCTCGCCCTGGCCATCCGTCGCGAGTACGCCAAGGCCGGCCAGGCGTACCCGGGTGATCCATCAGGCTTCGCCGCCCCGGACACCGTCCGACGCCCCGTCCACGCAGTCAAGGAGCCGCCGTGTCCGTAACGACCCCCCTCACCCAGTTCGCCGACGAGGAACGGGACCGGGCCATCGCAGCCGTCAAGGCTGTGACGGCCGCGATGGTCGCCTGCGACGCGGAGCTCGCCCGGCGCAAGCAAGCCGCTAGGGATGCGACGGGCAACCTCGCCGAGGTGGCGGCCGAAGAGGCCGGGATCCGCCGACAGCTCGCCCTCGCGCTGCTGCCGGCTGACGCCTTGGACCTGGTCGAGAAGCTGGAGTCCACGCTGATCAAACGTCAGCGGATGGTCGCCGGGGCGGCGCGAGCCGAGGACGACCTCGGTGCCCAGGAACGCAAGCGCGCTGCCCTCGCCACAGCGCTGGACACCGCCCGCGTGGCGTTGAGCACCGCTACCGACACGGCGACGAAGGCACACGAGGACGCGGACTCCGTCGATGCCTGGACGACGGCTGCTCGGGCGCAGCCGGTGACCGACGCGCTCCGCACGGCGAGCCAAACTCTGTCCTCGGCGCCGTACACCGCTGCGCGGCACCGACTCGACACCCTGCTCGGTACGGAACTCGTCGACCTGTTCAAGAGCCGCTGGACAGAGGCCGACCAGCGTAAAGCCGAGCTATGCGAACGGCTGGCCCGGGCACGCGCAGCCCGGTGGGAGTTGCTCGCCGAGCGAGGAGACCGCCAAACCCCCTCCGGCACTCTCCTGAGCACACGCAGCGCCTACAGCGCCGCCGTCGCTGCGCTGCGGGCCGTCGCGGAGGGGGCACCCGTCCGGGTCGAGGAGGCGCTGAACCTGCTCACCACGGTCCAGGACGGCACGGGACCGACCGAGGCCGAGCAGGCCCGGATGAACGAACTGCGCGAGGAAGCCAAGGCAGCGGCGGCGAAGCAACAGGAGGTGTTCACCGCTGCCACCGTGCTGCGAAAGGCCAAGGCCGAGCTCGACGAGGCGGTGCTGGCCAAGGTTTCGGAGGAACCGGGCATCGACCCGAAGATGTCCGAAGACCTGAACACGCAGCGGGCAGCAGTCGCGATGGCCCTGACGAAGCTGAAGGGCAAACAGGATGCGCTGGACGCGGCTCAAAACGCACTCGACACCTGGGAGGCGGCCATCCCGGAGGTGCTGAAGGAACAGGTCCTCGCCTTCCTCTCCGCCGACGCCACGCTCGGCGAACTGAGCGAGGACAACCTCGTCGACACGCGGATCACGGCCGTTTCCACGACACGCGCCGCACTCGACACCGCACTGAAGGCCGCTGCGAACGCCGCCGCCGCATCGGACCGGCTGGTCGACGAAGTCCGATCCCGCACGGGGGACACCGACGCGGGACGTGTGGTCGCCACAGCCCGCCGGGCCGCACTCGTACGAGGGGAGGCGTGACGCCGATGAACGACGAACACAGCGCGACGCTCCCAGCCCTCGACCCCTTCACCTCCCTGGCTGCCCACTTCGGGATGCTGCTGGGCGTCGCCGACCTGGAAACCGTCGTCGGTCACGCCTGGGCGAAGGTGCGGCTGCACAACGCCTGGATGCACGGTGGGGGCGTGGTCTGGGGATTCGGCATCAGCGTCGACGGCCCCAGCCGCGAGGTCAGGGTCGCCCCCGGCCTGGCCATCGACGACCTCGGCCGCGAGCTCTACCTGCCGGACCTCAGCTGTCTCGACCTCGCCGCGTGGTTCGCCCAGCACCAGGCGGAGCTGGAGCCCAACCACCCCATCACCGCCCATGTGGTAGCCCGGTTCCGAGCCTGCCTGGCACGGCCCGTACCCGCGCTCGCCTCTCCATGTGACGGGGCTGGGTCGGAGACTGCGTTCTCCCGTCTGCGGGAGACGCCACAGCTCCTCCTCGTCCCCGGACCGTCCGCAAGGACCGGCCGTTACCTGCGCCTTCGCAGACTCTTCGGCCTGCCCGGCACCGACGACGCGGAGACCGACACGGCCATCGGACAGGAGGTGGACCCCCTGCGGACCCAGGTCGCAGCCGCCTCCGACGCCGACCGGTCGCGCGCGTGGTCGAACGCCGTGAGGCGCTGCGCCGCACTCGACACCGTCGACCGCCGTCCGGGCGGTCTCGCCGACCATGACGGGTCTTCCCTCCTTCCCGGTGCGGAGCACGCCGACGTCGTCCTGGGCGACTTGATCGACCTCACTCTGGTCACCTCCCCGGATGGCACCACGACCGCCAGCGGAACGGTCGACCTGGCCACCCGAACGTCCCACGTGGACACCGCGACTCTGCTCGAGCTGGCTTCCGCCGGCGCGATCCCCCACGGAGGTGCCTGACCCCATGACGGACCTGTTGCCCGGCCCTCAGGGCCCGGTCGTGCTCACCCACCAGGTGGACGGCTATGCGGTGATCCCCGTACCGACCCCGCTGACACGGCTGAACTTCTTCGACGGCCGACGGCTGTGCGGCTCGGAGCTGACCCTGGAGCAGGACGCCCAGCGAGCACTGCTGTTCGCACTCGGCCGCACCGGCGGCCCCGGGGTCGCCCACGGGCTCGATGTCACACACTCCGGCGAGAACCTGACCGTCTTCCCAGGACTGGCGGTCGACCCCAGCGGCCGAATTCTGCTGCTCCCTGACGCCGTGACCGCAACGATCGACGGGCTGCTCGACGCCACCCGAGGTGTGGCCCCAGGCTCCGCGCCGGGCAATGCCGTAAACGGGACAGGCGAATTCGCCCCATGCGAGACGATCGCTTCCGCACCGACGGCCGACGTGGTCGAGGGCACCACGCTCCACCTCCTGACCCTCGCCTGGGCCGAAGGACTGTGCGGCACCGCCGAGGTGTACGGGGCGCCGTGCGAGCAAGCATGCGTGCCGAGCACCGCCCGCCCGTACCGCATCGACGGAGTCGTGCTGCGGCTCCGCCCACTCACGCTGAACAGCCCGCTTCCATCCTCGGCCGCTCTGCTGCTGGAGCACAAACACCTGCGGTCACGCGTGGCCGCGGCGTACTTCGCCGACGAGCGGGCCGCAGCCAGCTCGCCGATGTCCGCAGCCCTGCTCGCCTCGGAAACCTGGTGCCGGGGCGGCACCGGTCCCGTCGGCAACGAGGTGCCTCTCGCGGTCCTGGCACGGTCCGGCCGGACGACGGTGTTCGCCGATGCCTGGACCGCGCGGAGGGAATTGCTGGACACCCCCGCGCGCAACTACGGCGACAGCCGGCTGTCGATGCGCCCTCGCGGCGTCTTCACCGCTCAGATCGCTCAATTCCAGTGCCAGCTCGCAAGCCTGACGTATGCCGGGCTGCCGAGCTCACCCGCCGTCCGGATCCTTGCCGACGCGGGCGTGGTCGAATTGCCACCCGCGGGGTATCTGCCGGTTGATCCGGCCGGCGATCTCTGCCGGCAGGTCGCATCGCTGCTGGGCCCCGGGGTCGATCTGCGTTTTGTACCCGTCCCGGCTGACCAGGTGCCGCACGAGGTGGAGGAGGTCCAGCACCGAGACCGAATCTCGTTGCTCGCAGGCCTCGACGACCCATCGGCGAAGCCGGGGGTGGACGTCCTGGTGCCGGACGGGCGGATCACTACCTCACCGCAGGTGACCGGCCGCGGAGGCCCGTTGCAGATGCGACTCACCCGCGGCGAGCAGTCGGCGACGTTCAGCGGTATCGCACGGTTCCCCGCCCGGCACGCTGAAGGGTTCGCTCTGGCGACGGCAGGCTTCTGCACGGTCGACACCAACGAGTGGGGCGTCGAATTCGTCGACACGCTGGCCAAGGCTGTGCTCGGGCATGCGAACGTCAGTGTCCCCGATCCGGCCGAGAATGTGCTCAGGCCGGACCACCTCCGGCGTCTGTCCGCCGAGGCCGGTCAGTTCGCCGCCGAGAGTTCCGGATTGCCCACGGTGTTCTTCAGCGAAGACGAGTTCGACGCTGAGGAGGGCAGACCGATTGCCGTCCGGGCCGCCCTCTCCTGCGACCGCGACCTGTGGTGGTTGAAGTCTGGAGAGACCGCGCTCGTTACCGCGCAGTTCGACCTCTTTGCGCCGTACCGCGACGAAGACGGAAACGGCCCGGCGGCTGCCCTGTTCGAGCTGTTCGGGCGGATGGAGTTGTCCGGGACCGCGGCCGAAACCGGATCCGTCCGGAGGCTCCGGTTCACGGGCCAGCTCGGCGTTGACCAGGTGCAGGGACAGGGCTCCGCGCGACCGCTGCGATCGCTCAACGCCACTGTGATGCTCAGCGAGCAGCCTGACGGCCGGCTGTTCACGATCCATTTGGGCCGTGGACGGCCGACCAAACTGGAGCTCAAGGACGACGGATCCTTGGTGCTGGCCCTACCCGATGACGTCCTTACGGCCCGGTTCATCCAGGATTGGAGCGTCTTCGACCAGGGCAGCCCGCTGCGGCAGTTGGGTGAGGCGTCATTGGGCCTGCTCCGCGGCGCCTACACCACACACACCGAGTTCTACGAACGGGCCCGCGCCGACCTTTTCGGCGCTGCTGGGAGCGCCACCGCCGGGCCGGTCCTGACTGCGACCCGGGACTGGGTGGCATTCCGCCGCCGCAGCGTCGAGCCGCCACCCATGGCGGCGCCGCCGGCCCCCAGTGGCGTAGTCGCCTGGGTGGCCGGCGCGGACAACGACCAGATGGCCCGCGAATGGGCCGAGCGGCTGCACCAGGGCGAGGCCGACGAACTCCCCTGGAAGCGGGTGCGGACCGTGCTGTTCGACCCCGGCACAGCGCGCGCCCACACCAGCCCGGACGAGCTACGCCGAAGCTACGCGAACACGGGGGCTCCGATGGCGATCCACCACGTCGGGTTCGGCGCAGCCGGGCCCATGCAGAACGGCAAGGAGCGAGCGGTGGCGATCGCAGACGCGCTGCCACCCGCGGCGGTCATGGATCCCGAGGCCGACGTCGCCCAGGTCGTCACCGTGCCGGCCGGGCTGCTCGAACCGGACTCCGACGGTGGCGTGTTCCTCCTTGCCTACCCGGCGCAACGGCGCACGGCGCTCCTCCAGGTGGTTGGCCTGACGGACGAGCACGGACAACCGAACAGGGACTTCACCGAAGCCATCCGTGCGCTGGATGTTGATCGAGTCGACTCCATGGGCACCGTGCTGGGCACGATCCGGGTCGAAGGCGGCCACGCCGAACCGCAGTCGTTCGACGAGGCGCAGGCCGGGACCGACCGGGCCGTCCGGGCCGGCCATGTCTTCGAGCCCACCCCCGTGCTGTGGCTCGATGGGGAATGGGCGGCGCAGGATCCGGAGGCCGCGGAGCTGCTGAGATCAGTGGTGGATCAGTTCCTGGCCGGAATCACCCTCCAGGCCGACCCCCAGCCACTGTCCCTCCGCCGCGCCGAGGAAGCCCCGGTGGGCTCGGGGGAGCGTCAGGCGATGTTGATCCTCCACTGCGCACGGCGGGAAGGCTGAGCCGGATGGGTGCACCGGCCGCCAGAGAGCACCGGACCGAATCTGCCGCACCGGCACGGCCGATCCGTCCGGCGTCAGCCACCCGGACACACACGGCGACCGGTGCTGAGAGCGCCCCCGACTCTTCAACCCGGAACACGTCCCTGGGGCAACTCGCAGTGCGGACTGCCGCCGTGAGCGCTTCACCGGGAGGCGGAGTTGAACCAGCGGATGCTGGCGCACCGGCTGGGGCGCCAGAGGCGACCGGGCCGGCCGAGGCGGCAGCGCCCGCAGTCGCACCCACCCCTGAAGAGGCCGCATCGGTCGAGCTGCCCCTTATGGGGCCTTTGTCCATCACCTTCTCCGGCACGCCGCGGCGATGGGAGCTTGACCCCGCGGAAATCGACAAACTAGAGATCGGCAAGGATGCGTGGAGTACTCCACGCATCCCGGCTGGCAAATGGCTGACGGTGCAGGCCACAGTGGGTTCCGACACTGCGGCGACGGTCGCTGCCTCGCTCACGCTCTCCGAAATCGCCGGAGAAATCTCCGGTACCCAGATCGAGAAGGAACGGCCCTCGCATCGGACCGTCGGCATGGTGGGCGCCGGCCTCGGCGGGGTTGCCGGCGGGCTGGCGGGCGGACTGCTCGGCGGCGCCGTCGGGTTCGGTGCCGGGGCGATTCTCGGCCCCGCGGCCGCACTCACCGGGCTGGCAGGAGTGGTGTACGGCGCGAAGAGGGGCGCGGACCTGGGCGGTGTTGGCGCTGGAAGGGCAGCGGAAAGCCTGGCCCATCGCTTCGATCGTGAAGTGGTGCTTTACGCCACATTGACCAAGGGCACAGTCACCGGCGAACTGCACCTCCACTATGAGCCGTACGTCAAACTCTCCTTCTCCGCCCTCGGGTTCAGCTGGCTTGCAACGCTTGATGCAGCCCTGCGAACCCGAATGGATCTAGTAATCGCACCGTCGGTCAACCTGGCGGGCAACACGCAAGCGCGCCTGGTCTTCAGTGGAGGGAAGCTGATCCGGTCCGAATTTGAACTGACCCCAGTTGCCGGGCTCAACTTGGATTTCGATTCCACCGCCTGGTTGAAGGTCGAAGCGCGATTGCTCCCATTCATGGACGATTCAAAGTTCCCTGGGGCTGCAGAGATGGAAGGTCTTGCAGCCGATGCCCGAACATTGGAATTGTTTGAGACCGCACCGTTCCGGTTGTTCAGTTACCACCCTCACTACGAAGCGAAAGCTCGGCTGGCGCTGGCCAAAGGGTCCCCATTGGAAGTCCGCAGCACTGTACTCGGAGTCGGTGACACCGTGGACATGAAGACCCTGATGTCCAAGGCGATCACTGACGGCAGTGTCGACGCTCTGCCCGGTGCCGACAAGGCTCCGGAGCCAATCAGGGAGAGTGACTTCAGGGTCAAACCGGAAAATCCCATTCTGGTCCGGTCGACTGGTCAATATGGTGGCCGGATTGGCTGGTTCAAGGGAAAGGTTCTCCCTTTTGTACGTCAGCCGGAGAGCGGCGAACTCATGCTCGTCTACACCGTAGCCTTCCAGGACAGTCCAGTCACCGTATGCACCGATGCGCGCCGTGCATTGAAGGACCTGAACCAGGAAGTGAGTACGGACGAACTAAAGAGCGCGGCTCGCGCCAAGGTGGCTCTTCGCTATCACCAGGACGGCTTGCACAGAGAACTTCTGAAGCCGCATCTCGCACACGTGTTGCTCAACGTGGGGCCGAACAATGCCAGCTGGATCCCGGCAGCCGGACCACGTACAACGCAATGGCAACGAGACCAGATCCAACCCATCGGCAATACCACCGGATGCCATATCGACCGCAGTCATTCAGCCGGTGGACTGCCTTGGGTAGCTGACCATCAAAGACCGACCGGATTGATCGAGCACGGATTGGTTGCTAAGAACCCGCAGCAGCTCTACCCCATGTGCAATGCCGACTCTGTCGATCAGGGTGTGCTGGTCCGGGAAATCCTGAGGATGTGGATCGGCCGAACCGCATGAGCCGGTGTGGCGTTGTGATTGCACCGAGGTGACAACATCGGCCACGAACAACGCCGACTTCGCCCGCACAAGGTTCACTTCGTATGCGTCCACACACTCACCATTGTCGTTGAATACGACCGACAGGCCGAACGGAGTCCGACTAGCCAGCTACGGCAATCAGCACCTCCTGCGCAACGGGGAAGTTCAGCGGTGCCCGTATAGGTGCGCGAGGCAGTCGCACGACGGGGAGGCCAAGTTGGACTCCGTCGGTGCAGTCGAGTACAACTGCGGCACAGGACGCTTGGTATGCCCAAATAGCCTGTGGCGACAGAATCATTTAACAAACGACGGTGTCTTGAGCATGATCTCGGCGCCCAGGGGAGCAGAGCGTGACCACCCCACCGCCCATTGCCCGATCCGCCTTGTCTGCGTACGACACCGTCGTCCTCATGGACGCGCCAGCCGTCTACCTGCCCCTCGGCGGTACCGGCACGGAGACGGCCCTGGCCGGACCCGTCGCAGTGACCTACCACAACACACCGGGCCCCTCGACCCTGCCGAACGGCGACACCGCCTCTCTGTTCGACGGCAGTACGCATTACGCGGAAGTGCCAGACGCGGCGGCACTGAGCGCTGCCACCACCGGGCAGTTCACCATCGAGGCGTGGTTGCGCGCTGACTCCACCATCTTCCCAAAGTCTGAAGGCACCGGCTACGTGCACTGGCTTGGCAAGCTCACTGACGGCCCGATCGGCGGATGTGAGTGGGTAGCCCGGATGTACTCGCAGGGCAACAGCGAAGGCCGCTCGAACCGGATCTCTGGCTACGCGTTCAACCCCGCCGGGGGACTAGGCGCGGGCTCCTACTTCCAGGACCCCGTGACACCCGGCCAGTGGATTCACTACGCCTTCGTCATCAACTCCACCAGCCCTAGCGCCACCTACCCGACCGGCTACGTGAAGATCTACAAGAACGGCGTGCTCCGGGACCAAGACAGCCTGTCCGACTACGCCATCACCCCGGTCCGGACGGCATCGCCCTTGCGTATCGGTAGCGCGAGCCTGCGGTCCTATTTCCTCGGCGCAATCGGCAAGGTGGCGATCTATCAGCGCGAGTTGAGCGCCGCCCGGATTGCTGCCCATCACCGGGCCATGGTGGTACGGCGCGAGATGCCGGGGACATCCGATGTCCCCTGACAGAGCATGGACCGTTGCACCGCCTCTGTTACATCCGCGGTCCCGAAGGCATCATCGTCGGACTCGCCGAGCAGCTCAGCTGACCGCTGTCCAAGGGCCGTGGCCCAAATGCGCGAGAGCCCCGGCCTGCATCGACCGAATTCTGGCCGCTGCTCATGTCGGCACCGCCGGCGCCCTGTACCGCTCGAACTTCGGCGGCTCGGTCGGCAGCCACAGGGCGAAGCCTGTTGCAGGGTCACGAGACAGCGTTGGGAGCCGTTCGTGCCGCAGCTCGGACAGCTTCGTTGCCTGGAGGCAGCGGTAGCGCAAGCAGGTGGTGGCCTACTGAACTGGACGCCGCTGCGCACGCTCGCTACTCCAAGGGACCTGCCATGTTCCAGCTGCGACCGTCACTGCCGTCGGGGCCAGCCCAGGAATCTTCAACAGAAGCGCTTCAACGAGTTCGCCTTCCTCCGCCGCCTCGACGACCTGACCGTACCCAGACATCGCATCGTCGACAACGCAGGCTTCTTCCACGCCGGCCGTGATCCGCGCACCGTACGCGACGATCTCCTCTACGACCGGCTGCTGCAGGAGTTCCCCAGCTGGCTCTCGTCGGCTCGGACCGCTCAGATCTTGCAGTGAGCGCCTGAACCGCATCGGCATCGAACTGGAGAACCGATCTCGCCGGAGACAGCGCGAGCGGTGAATATCCTCCCGATCCACTCCTCGGGCTCAGCCCGGATCGCGTCGCGCGGCCGCCGTGTTCCGTGGCATGTTCTGTGCTCCGGGCGTCGGGAGCCCCGCGAACGCCACCGACTGAGGCTCCTCGGATGAGGCCGAGGTCGCAGGATTTTGAGCGGTGGGGCGGGACAGGGGATGCTGACCGGCATGAATGGGGTGCCGGTTTCCGATGACGTGTTCAACGCCGTGTCCGGAGCTACCGGGTGGGCAGTCGTGGACGTGGAAACATCGGGCTTGAGGCCGTACGAGCACCGGGTGCTCTCGGTGGCCGTGCTGACACTGGACACGGCCGGGAAACTGGTGGAGGAGTTCTCCACACTGCTGGATCCGGGCTGTGATCCCGGCCCGGTGCACATCCACGGCCTCACGACGGAGCGACTGCGCGGCGCGCCGGCGTTCGAGGAGGTCGCCGAGCACATCGGGACACTGCTGGCCGGCCGGGTGATGGTGGCGCACAACGCCCAGTTCGACTACGAGTTCCTCGCGCGCGAGTTCGCCCGGGCCCGTTCCTGGCTGCCGGTCTCGCAGCGGATGTGCACGCTCGCGCTGAACCGGCGGGTCGCGCCGCCCACCGACGACCTGAAGCTGGCCTCGCTGGCCGCCCACTACAAAGTGCCGCAGCAGCGGGCGCACGACGCCCTGGACGACGCCCGTGTACTCGCCGGGATCCTGAGAGGCTCCCTGGCCGCGGCGGGGGAGCTGGGCCTTTCCCTGCCCCTGGTGGCGTGCCCGCCCAAGCAGGGGTCGGGGTACCCGCCCCGGGTGCCGAAAACGCCCTGCGCGCACCGCAACCCCGGCCGGCTCGCCCCCGGCGCCCCGCTCGTGCAGGGCATGAAGGTCGCCTTCACCGGTGACACCCGCACCGCACGCGAAGAGCTCGTCGCGCGCTCCGTCGCGGCAGGACTGAACGTGATGGGTTCGGTCAGCCGTCACACCAGCGTGCTGGTCACCGACGAGACCGACTCGGACAGCGCCAAGTACCGTGCCGCACGCAGTGCAGACGTGCCGGTGATCACCGAAGAGGCCTTTCTCGGCCTGCTCACCGACGTGCAGCCCGGTACCGCTCACGCGAACCCGGCACCGCCGGCACCGGCCGTACCCGTCCAGCGGCGCACCGACCGCCCAGCCACTGCCGCACCGCTGTCCGGGCGCCGGATCCTGGTGCTGGGCGGCCCCCACGACCACGCGTCGGCGCTGCGCACCCGCATCGCGGAGCTGGGCGGAGCCGCCGCCGTCAATCTCTCCGCCGGCGTCACGGACGTGATCCTCCTGGCCGACGGGACAGGGGACCGCCGCATGCCCCACATCACCGCACGCGGATTGCCGGTCCACGACGCCGACTGGCTCACCACGCTCACGTCGCCATCGGGCAACACCAAAGAGGTGGAGACGGCCGACCCGGCCGGTGTCCAGATCCTTCCCCGCGGTGGCGTTCTCGACCTGCCGACCGCACACGGCGCCGCCGGAACATGGACGGTCACTGCAAGCTGGTCCCATCAGATCAGCTGCGAGATCGACGTGGTCGCCTACGTTCTCGACGGAGACGAACAGGTCTCCTGCGACGAGGACTTCGTCTTCTACGGGGCACCCGAACGACCCGACGCGACCGTGCGCCTGACCACCGACGGCCCCAGCGAACAAGCCGTCACAGCGGACCTGGCCTCTCTTCCCGACGCCGTCCGCAAAATCGTCATCGCCGCCGCCATCGACGGATCCGCGACGTTCGCCCACGCCGGAGCCATCGAGATCACCGTCGCCCAGGCAGCTGGCGCGCGAGCCGTGGCCCAGGCCACCCTGGACGCCGCGACCACCGAACGAACGCTGCTGCTCGCCGAGGTCTACCGGCGTGGCCCGGGATGGCGCGTACGCGCGGTCGGCCAGGGATACGACCACCAACTGGCCGACCTGGCCCGCGGCTTCGGCGTCGACATCGCCGGCTGACCTCTCACCCACCCTCCGCCGGGCAGTGCTCTGCACGGCATCGGGCACGCCAGGCCGAGATCCTGCGTGACGACGGGGCTTGCGGCATCGCCCCCGCCCCGTCGTCCCGCGCACCCTGCCCGCCACCGCGAGCATCCACCGCGCCTTTCCCGGCACACCCTGAACGGCGCCGCGGTCCGCGCCGCCCTGCTTGACGCGGTTGTCGCCCTCGCCCTCCAGCTGCGCCGCCGTGACCAGGTGGCCTGCGGTCTGACCCTGCGTTTCGCCGGAGGTACGAGCTGCGAGAGGACCAGGGCTTATCGGCTGCCTGGCGGCTTCGGCCAGGGCGCTCCCGTGGTGGCCGCGTCCAGCAGGTCACCGAGGCGTAGCCAGGCGGTTGGCCCGGAGTTGGTTGCCGGGCAGGTCGCGAACCGCTTCCACGCGTCCTGGTCGGTGCCCAGGGCATCGCGTACCGCGGCGACCACCGACGGATGCGCGCTCCCATGACGATCCCCCCGGGCGCGCAGAGCCGGCCAGGCCGGCAGAGCGCGTACGAGGGCCGGCTGGGTGTCCGGCCTGGCCAGGATCAGACGGGTCCAGGCTTCGCGCCACGTCGGTGCACCGCCGAGGTTCCCGCGCAGGCCCTCGGTGAGAGGGAGCAGCACGGTGTCCGGGCAAGTGTGACGCCGCAGCACCCCGTCGAAGTCGTCCTCGGACCTGTGTCCGCTCGCAGCGCAGGCGAGGAGAGCCTTTTCTACGAGGGAGTCGTTGCCGGTGTGCCGGTCCAGGTAGTCGCTCAGCGCTTGTGCCGGGACGCCTGCCAGTTCGCGCACGGTCACCTTGTCCGGGGCGCCGAGCGCGGTGCGGCGGCGATCCCCACCGACGGACGGCGGAGGATCGGCGAGGATGCGCTCGATCGTGTCGAGGATCTCCTCGAGTTCACGCCGGTGGTCATGACGCGGTCGGAAGCCCGAACGGTGAGGGCTCAGCCGCTTGCGCGCGTCATGGACGATCGGGCGGATTCCGGCCTTCACGTCCTCGGTGACCGTCGGGAGGTGCAACACCATCTCGCGCACCCAGGCCACCTCGCTCGGGCTGATGTCCGAGTAGTGCTCATCGGGCTCCCAGAAGGGAAGGGCGCGTGCAGCGGTCTCGGCGAACATGGTTGCGAGGCCGACGAGAGCGGCGGCAGGAGCACGCCAGTGAGCCTGTTGGTAGCCGTCCTTGGCCTGCGTCGGGTTGAGCAGGTGACGCCAGGTTCCCGACGCGGCGCGTCGCACCCAGGACACCGGGGCGTGACACCGCCGGTTGAGCAGTGTGGTGCTCCGCAGGCCCAGGAAGGTAGAGAAGTTGATCTGCTCCTCATCCGTCAGGGCGGACAACTCCTGGGCGAAGTGAGCAAGGACCTGCTGCTCGTCCGATCCTGCGCGGCGCATACGGCTGCCCTCGGCCACCAGGATCTCGAGCGGGAACCGCTCGAGATCTGCTGCGGCGAGCTCGGCCAGCAGTCCCGGCTCGACCGTCCAGGGCAGGCTGCCGAGCAACTCGTTGCGGACCGTCCACTTGGCGTCGGTGCCATCGGCCCACTGGACGAGTTCTCGATGCCGTTCCGGGTGCCGTGCGAGTATCTGACGCCACATGCTCTCCCACGCCGCGCATGCGTCTTTGTACTGCCTCAGCCAGTCCTTCGTGTCACCGTCCGCGTCCAGCTCGTCGATGCCGGGTGCGGCAGGAAGCGTGTCGCGGGCGGCCTCGAACACCAGGTCGTGCAGCGGGCCTCGCCGCAGTACGACCTGAGCGGGGGTCGGCATCTCGAGCAACTGGGGCGTCATAGGCGGCGTCGCACCGCCGCGAAACCGCAACTCCTCGGCAACCGCGCCGGCGATCCGCTCACCGGCACGCGGGCTTCCGAGTAGAGCCAACTGCTCGACGCTGCAACGCTTCAGCGTCGCATCCTGCAGCGAAGCCGGACACGATGGATGCCCGAGCGCGAGCGCGACAAGGGCCATGCCGCCCTCGACGTGGTACGACTCCCTCTTGGCCTCCAGCTCCGCCGCCACGGCCGCCTCCAGAAGCCACTGTGGCGCCTGCTGTGCATGAGACCCCGACAACAAGGCCTCGGCGAGTGCCGAGCGTTCATGGCGAGATTGAGCGGTCCGAACCTGTTGCGCCGCCAGCTGCACCACGGGGTCGTCCGGGCCGCTGCCGGTCATCGCTGTGAGGAGGAAGTCGCAGGGAAGTACAGCGGCGGGGTCCTGGCCGGTCACGAATGGTTCTCCATCAAGGCTTGTTGGGCTGCTTGCCCGGCATGATGTCGTACGGCACTGACATCGGCTCCGCACTCACCCGTGCAGTGAACTCAGATGTTCTGCGTCTACTGCTCAGCCGCAGCGCTCCGGACGAACGCAGCGCCATGGCGCTCGCGCAGACACGAACATGCTGATCAACCGCAGGTGTCCGCTGTCCCAGCTGTGGAGCGGGTGCTCAGCTGATCTCGGCGAAGACCTCGAGGACGCCCGCCGTTCCCGGCGCGATGGGCCGGCGGGCCTTCTGGGTTGTTCCTCCTTGTGGTGGACGTGGTTTCTCGCGCGCCGGTCATACGCGCTCAGCGCGATCCGGACCCTGCAGACAGGGCCTTGCCTACCGTCGTCGTCGGATCCTGGTCTTGACCGGTATGGGCTGGTCGGAAATCCCCCGTGGTCCCGGCCTGGAGCGGGATGCATCTGCGGTTCCGTGGTGACGGGAGCTCTGCTGCCATCGCCCCCGAGGACCCGGCCGGGCTGCGCTCGATGGTGGCGTCCCTTCGGGGCGGATCGCAGCGCGTCGGCGGCCGCGGGAGCAGTCTCTGCAGGGGCGTTGTCGGCGAGGGTCGCGTGTTCGTCCGGGAGGTGAACTGGCGCGTCTTGCAACGTTGTCGCCAGGCTCGCTGCGACGGGGAGCGGACGCTGTCGTGATGCCATTGTCGCGATCATCCGATCCCACTGTTGACGCTGACCGTCACCTTCGGTGTTCCAGCGTTTCTGTCGAGCAGCAGGTGCTGCTGCTCGACAGAAACGAGATCCCTAGCGAGTCCTTCGGCCCTCTGATTAGTCCTTGTGCGGCTGGCACGTCGGTGCGGTCATGCGGGGGCTCTTGTCCTCCTGGAGTGCCGGCTTGGTTTCGTCCTGGCCCTGCAACAGGAGAACCAGGAGCGTGACGATGACCGCTCATGTCGCGTCGGCGGAGAGGTCGGCGGTCCCGGCGACGGCACCGTCGAGGCTGCCCCACGGTCACACCCTGGCTGCTTCTGTCAAGAGATCCGCGCCCCAAGGGCTTTGCGGGAGCGGAGAGTTCTCAAGGCGTGGGGCGGAGGTCAAGGCTGGTGTTCGAAGGCTCCGATGTCGCACGCCGGACCTTGAGGCCGCGGGACGCCGCGCTGGTCGGCGGAGGGGCAGTCACGGGCGGCATCGAGGGCGGGGCTGCCGGGCAGTAGGGCCACGGTGTCTGTCGGACCGCCGTTTTCGCCGAGGGGTGCGAGGTGGGGATCACGTCTGGGGAGATCGCCTTCGGCGGTGAGGTGGCAGTTGTTTCCGCTGTCGAGGTTGTTGCCCCGTGACTCGATGGTGGCGAAGGCGCGCTTGCAGTCGCTGGTGGTCCGGCCGACGGTGTTCGCGGCGATGATGGTGTTCTTCAGCGCGAGGTGACCCAGCGGCAGATTGACGGTGTCGGTGACTGGGGACGGGAGGCTGTCCAAGTAGGCGGGGGCGATGTTGATCCCGCCACCCCCGTCGGTGGCGGTGTTGCCGGTGATCGTGGAGTTGCGGATGTCAACCAGGCCGGTGCCGCGTATGTCGATGCCGCCGCCGTATCCGGACAGGCTGCCCGGCCGGTCCCAGTCGTCGGTCACGTGGTTGTCCGTGATCGTCGAGTTGACCACGGTGCCGGTGTCGTCGAACCGGATGCCTCCGGCCTCGCCCGAGGTGTTGCGGCTGACGGTGCTGTCGATCAGCGACAGGTGGGAGTTGGGGATGTTGAAGATGCCGCCTCCGTAGCCGGCGCGGTTCCCCGTTACCGTTACCCGGCGCAGCGTCATGTTCTTGCTGTTGGCGATGCCGCCTCCGCCCGGGTCGGTGATCGGCACCTCTCGCTGCTTGGCGTCTCCTCCGGTGATGGTGAGGTCGGACAGTTGCGTGTCGGCGCCCATACGGAAGACCCGGTCGATGTGGTCGGCGTCGATGATGGTCTCCCGTGCGCCGGCCCCCCGGATGGTGGTCGGCTCGAGGATGTTCAGGTCGCCTTTGGTCGGGTCGGCGGTGCGCCCGTTGAGTTGGTCGGGGTTGGGGGGAATGGTCAGCCGGTAGTGGGCGGCGGGTAGCTCGATGGTGCTGCCGGGACGGGCGTTTGCGGCCATGACCGCTGCGCGCAGCGTGCAGGTGCCTGTGGCGGTGCGGCAGACACCGTCGGACGCGTCCGCATCCACGGCGTCTTGGGTGGAATCGACTGTGAAGGTCGCCGTCGCGGAGGCTGCTTGAGCAGAAGTCGGGGCGGCGGCCACGGTCCCTGCGAAGGCCGCCAGCGACGCTGTCAGCGCCGAAAGGGCAGTCGAACTTCTCATCGGAACTCCTCCGTGGATACCCCGGCCTTCAGGCCGGGGTGGGGGTACCTCCCGCTTGCGGGGGAGAAACGGACTCCTGCGGAGCAGGGCAGCGGGCTGGGATTCGCCGTCAGGG
>NZ_JBSFYW010000064.1:0-52798 GCF_053599975.1 Streptomyces sp. NPDC005141
TCCAACTACTGGCTCAAACGGGCCGAGCATCACACCTGGCCCCAACCCACCCACGCCGGCACCCAAGCCATCCACATCAAACGACCCCAACCACCTGCCCCAGACCCGTAAAGCAACGGCATTGGCTCTAGTCGCCGTCGTCGTCTTGGAGTATTCGGCGGCGCTCCTGTTCGCGCTTGGAGTAGGCGGCTGCCCGGATCGCCTCGTCGCTCTCCAAGCCTGATCCCAGCGCCCCGCCCACCGTGGCGACCGAAGCGACGAACCAGGACAACGTCCAGTATTCCGCGGCGTGAAGCGGGGTTCGTGTCGTGGAGGCGAACACTTGGTCGTTGAGGATGAACAGGGCCCACACCAAGTTGATGACGATCAAACCCACGTAACAGACGAGCACCCCGATACCCACGGTCATGACCGTCGAGGCGTTGTAGAGCCTCGCCCTCTGCCTCGCTTCCCGCGAGACCTCTGCTGATCGATGCCACAGCTGCGCGTCCACGATCAGCCAGCCGATCATGAGCGCGACGGACCCGACCGTGGCGATCACGAGGCGTGGCGCGCTCAGGGACTCGGCCAGGTTCCAGATGGTGGAGTTCACAGTGGCGGCTGCTCCCGTGGCGAGTGCGGCCGCCAGGGCTTTCGACAAGCCCGGCACCAAGCGCCACGGCCGGTTGGCGCGGACCATACCGACGAGCACCCTCAGGTAACCGCGCGGTCCGCTGACGACGTACCGAAGATCAGCGGTCTCCTCCTCACCGACCTGGCCCGGGTGAATAGGCGCGAGGCGACTGACGAAGGGCCCCAGAAGCGGCTGACTCCGCGGAGGTCCCTCAGCCCCGGTGGCCCGCGGGCCCGCCAATCTGAGCACGGCTTCTTCCACGGCCCGCCGGGCTCTCGTCTGCAGACGCAAGCCCCCCAGCGGAGGAAGAGACAGCAGGGCCAAGCCGTGTTCGTGACTCAGATCCACGACGATCTTACGCCCGTGTGAGAGCAGCGGAAGGTCGGTGAGGGCCACGACGATGTCCCAACTCTCCGCTCTTCCGCGGTCCATGATCCGGCGCATCAAGGTGGGCGGGTCCTCGGTCCCTGCGGTGAAGGGCTCACTGACCACTTCGACGTCGAACCGTCGTCCCTGGCCTGACTTGTCGGCGAGCCGAGCAGGAAGTGTCCGGGCCATGCGCTGCGCGATCTCCGTGGGCGCGTCGGGATCCGCCAGGAGAGCCACGACCGTAACGCCCTGAGACGGCACCCGCATGACTCCTTCTCGTCGGCTGCACCCGCGATCGCCCGTGCCCACAGGATGCCCCCGAGGTATCGCCGACGCCGCGTGACACGCTGGCCCCTGCCAGCAGGTGCAGGCGGTACGGTCAGGTCTCCTCGTCCTCCCTGCACAGGGCCTGCTCCACCACCGGGCCACGGTTGCGTGCGCCACCGCGAACACCAGCTCCGCGCCACCCCGGGCACCGCGACGAGATCGATCGGCAGCAGGCCCGCCTCCTGTTCAACCTCGTCACCGTGATCACCTTCATGAGCATTACTGCCTCTACGCCGCACTGTTCCTGCTCGTCCATGTCACTGCGGCGTTCCTGCTCACACCGCAGTCGTTGCGTCCCCTCGTCCGACACCAGCGCGATGCCGAGTGCCTCTCTAGGCCTGCCACCGGCCGGGGCCCTCGGGGCCCGCGGTGCGGACCAGGTTGCCCGTCTTTTCCCGGTGCTCGTGCACGAGGCGGATAGCCACGGCCCCCTCACCGGCCGCCGACGCCACCCGTTTGACCGGGCCGCTCCTGACGCCGCCGGCGGCGAAGACCCCGGGAAGGCTGGTCTCCAGCAGCAACGCCACCTTGTCGGCATCCGCCGACAGCGGAGTGTGCACCGCCTAGGTTAAAGGGTGCTGCACAACCCTCTGAGCTGGGCATCTCCCTTGTATGGCCGGGGTGTTGAGTGCTGAACAGGTGTGGGCGGAGACGTTCACAGGACTGCGGTTGACGCGCGGTGCGGCGGCATCACTGCTGGCCGCAGTGCCGAGGTCCGGGCAACACGCGGCGGTCCTTCGGATCAGCCCGCGCCCACTGAATCAGGCCGCGTTTTGCATTATCGGTCGGCGACGCCGGCCCTCCGCTCCGCCCCTAACATCCGTCAGCATCCGTTCGTCGCAGGTTGTTGAGCGGGTCAGCCTCCGGACCCTCGCCGCCTTCTTTTCTCCGCCGACCTGCCTACCCGGTGCCGGGCTGAACGGGGGACGCCTGGCGCCGAGGCGCCTGTCGCGCTCGATCGCCACATGGGAGGGGCGTTACAACGGAACCTCGGGCCGAAAGGCCGTCGCGCCTACCCCGACCGGATTGAGGCCGTGACAGATTCCCTGCCTGCCACTGCGGCGCACGCGGTGCGGATCGTGATGGTCGCCGACCCCGGAGTGGCGGCGGAGATTGTCCAGGATCTGGCCGACAAGCTGCCGCAGCTGCTGAGGCAGCGGGTCCGCGCGGACGTCGACTGGCGGGTTACGGCGCGCACGGCACCCCTGGTCGCGGACGAGCAACTGGACGTCTCCTCCGCGGTCGAAGTCGTACGTCCCTTCCTCCCCGAGGGAGACTGGGAGGCCGTAGTCTTCCTCACCGATCTGCCTCGACGAGCCGGCCTGCGCCCGGTCAGCGTCGAGGTGAGCCCGGAGGACCGCATCGCGCTGGTGTCCCTGCCGGCGCTCGGCTCCTGGCGGATGCGACGGCGCGCCCGGCATGTCGTCGCGGATGTCATCGGCAGACTCACCCGCGAGCGGGCCGATCTCGCTCCGGCGCCGGAGGAAGCCGGCCGGCTCGAGACCTCAGAGACCAGCGATGATGGCCTGCAACGCTTCATCGTGCCCGGCCTGCGCGGCCATCTGAGTCTCGTCACCGGCATGGTGCGGGCCAACCGCCCCTGGCGGCTCTTCGCAACCCTCTCCCGGGCACTGGCCGGTGTCTTCGCCACCGCCGCCTTCGGCCTGGTCAACACCTCGGCCTGGACCATCTCCTCGGGCATAGACGTGGGCCGACTGCTCGGGGCCTGTGTTGCGTCCTTCCTCGCCCTCACGGCATGGATCATCATCGATCACGAGCTCTGGGAACGCCCTCACGATTCACTCTCCCGCCCCTTCTCCCGCCTCTACAACACAGTCACCTGCGTGACGATCACCCTCGGTGTGCTCTCCCTCTATCTGGTCCTGTTCCTCGTCCTCTTCGGCGTGACCCTGCTCATCCTGAACTCGTCGGTCTTGGGCAGGGTCGTCGGGCAAGACGCAACGATCCACGACTACGCCGTGCTCGCCTGGTTCGTCAGCTCCATGGGCATGGTCGGAGGTGCGTTCGGATCCGGACTCGAAGACGACGGCACTGTCCGCAACGCGGCGTACGGCGAGCGTCAGCGCCAGCGGTGGCAGAGGCTGCGAGAGGAGAAGAAGGTGCGGGAAGAGCAGTCGGGGGAGACGTAGAGCGCTTGGCTCTGTCCATGAGAACGGACTGGCACAATGTCCCCGCACAACAACGTCTGTAATGGCAGTCAAAGTCTCTGCGGGCGCGGGTCGAGCCCTCGGTCATGGCCGCCATGGGGCGCATGCTCGCTACCTGGGGCTGAGCCGCCGTGGCGAGTGCGCCACCGGGAGGCGAACCACCGCGTTCGCCGAAGGGCGCCCGCAGGGGGCAGGCGAAGGCCCCGACTGGTTCGGGGGATCCCCAGCCAGGGCCCATCGACAGTGGGCGCCAAGGGCGGTCGCCTCGCGGCGGGGGCTCCATAAGGCTTCAGCCGAACGATCGTCCTCATGGGCAAAGTGTGAGGCCCGGGGACACAGTTCCCTTCACGCCAACATTACGGACGAACGGTGAAACACCCTCGAATGTTCCCTGGGAGAGGCTCATACCGGGACTCTCCGGATGCTCATGTGAGCGAGGCCCGGTGGCGGCGCCTGCCGCGCGGTTCCCGGTGCGATCAGGTAATCAGGAACGGTGAACAAGGACGCGACCCACCCCTTCGTGCATGTCCGGGGCGCCAGTGAGAACAACCTGCGGAACATCGATGTCGACGTTCCGCGGGACGCGATGGTCGCCTTCACCGGCGTCTCCGGTTCGGGCAAGTCCTCGCTCGCGTTCGGCACGCTCTACGCGGAGGCCCAGCGGCGCTACTTCGAGTCCGTAGCACCGTACGCCCGAAGGCTGTTGCAACAGGTCGGCGCACCGCACGTGCAGGAAATCACCGGACTGCCACCCGCCGTGGCCCTGCAGCAGCGACGCGGGTCACCCAGCTCGCGCTCGACGGTCGGCACCATCACCACCCTGTCCAATCTGCTGCGCATGCTGTACTCCCGCGCCGGCACCTATCCGCCCCGGGCCGCACGGCTGGAGGCCGAGTCGTTCTCACCCAACACCGCGGCCGGCGCCTGCCCGGAGTGCCACGGACTGGGCGTCGTGCACGACGTCGCCGAGGATCTGCTCGTTCCGGACCCCTCGCTGAGCATCCGCGAGGGGGCGATCGCCGCCTGGCCGGGCGCCTGGCAGGGCGCCAACCTGCGCAGTGTCGTGAGCGGTCTGGGGATCGACATCGACCGACCGTGGCGCAGGCTCAGGAAGAAGGACCGGGACTGGCTGCTGTACACGGACGAGCAGCCCTCCGTGTACATCGAGCCGGAGGAGGACCGCGTCGACTACGGCTACCAGGGCAAGTTCTGGAGCGCCCGCAAGCACGTCATGCACGTCCTCGCCGACTCCAAGAGCGAGAAGATGCGCGAACGGGCGCTCCGGTTCGTCAGGAGTGTGCCCTGCCCCGAGTGTCACGGCAGCGGACTGCGGCCCGAGGCGCTCGCCGTGACCTTCGCCGGACGCTCCATCGCCGAGATCAACGGGATGCCGCTCACCGAGGTCGTGGCGCTGCTGCGGCCCGTCGCGGGGCGGTCCGAGGCCGACGCCACCACGTCGACCGCCCGATCCGGGGAGACGACCGAGGTCGCGGTCCGGATCTGCGGCGATCTGGTCGCGCGGGTCGACGTACTGCTCGACCTGGGCCTCGGATATCTCAGCCTCGGGCGCCGCTCGACGACCCTGTCGCCCGGCGAGGCGCAGCGCCTGCGGATCGCCACCCAGCTGCGCTCGGGGCTGTTCGGCGTCGTCTACGTCCTCGACGAACCCTCCGCGGGCCTGCACCCGGCTGACGCGGAACCGCTGCTGGACGTGCTGGACCGCCTCAAGGCGGAGGGCAACTCGCTGTTCGTCGTGGAGCACGACATGGACGTCGTACGGCGGGCGGACTGGGTGGTCGACATCGGCCCCGGCGCGGGTGAGGGCGGCGGACGCGTGCTGTACAGCGGCCCGGTCGCCGGTCTTGAGCGGGTCGGGGAGTCGGCCACGAGCCAGTACCTGTTCGGGCGCGCCCAGCCGCTCGATCACCGCCCGCGCACACCGCACGGCTGGCTGCACCTGAGCGGCGTCTCCCGCCACAATCTGCACGACGTGTCCGTCGACGTACCGCTCTGCGTACTGACGGCGGTGACGGGCGTGTCCGGTTCCGGAAAGTCGACGCTGGTGACGCAGGTGCTCGCCGAGGTCGTCCGCGGCCACCTCGGACTCGCAGCCGAGGAGCCCGACGAGGCGCAGCTGGAGGTCGACGTCCAGGACGCGTCGGGGGTCGAGTCGTTCGACCGGCTGGTCCGGGTCGACCAACGGCCCATCGGCCGAACTCCCCGGTCCAACCTTGCCACGTACACGGGGATGTTCGACGCGGTGCGCAAGCTGTACGCGGCGACGGACGAGGCCAGGGCGCGCGGCTACTCGGCCGGACGGTTCTCCTTCAACGTGCCCGAAGGGCGGTGTGAGACCTGCCAGGGCGAAGGATTCGTCGCGGTCGAACTGCTGTTCCTGCCCGGCACCTACGCGCCGTGCCCGACCTGCCAGGGCGCCCGGTACAACGCCGAAACGCTGGAAGTCACCTACCGCGGAAAGAACATCGCGGAAGTGCTGGAGCTGTCCGTCGACGCCGCCGCCGAGTTCCTGTCCGCCGTCCCGGCCGCCTCCCGCAGTCTGGAGACGTTGCGCGAGGTGGGACTGGGGTACCTGCGACTGGGGCAGCCCGCGACGGAACTCAGCGGTGGTGAGGCGCAACGCATCAAACTGGCCACCGAACTCCAGCGAGCCCGCCGCGGTCACGCGCTCTACCTGCTCGACGAGCCGACGGCGGGGCTGCACCCCTCGGACATCGCGCTGCTGCTGCGACAGCTGCACCGGCTCGTCGACGCCGGCAACACGGTCGTCCTCGTCGAGCACGACCTGGACACGATCGCCACCGCCGACTGGGTCATCGACCTCGGGCCGGGCGGCGGCGACGCGGGCGGGCGGGTGGTCGCGGCGGGCCTGCCGGCCAAGGTGGCGAGGGCCCGCCGCAGCGCCACCGCGCCCTATCTCGCGGCCCGGCTCGCGCGCTCATGACGACGGCGCGAGGGGCGCGCACGTCGCAGCAGGTCCGGATCACTGGAGCGGGCGCGGTGCGCTGCGGAGGCTCGGGCCACCCTCCACGCCGCCCAGGCGGCCCAGGATGCCATGCGCGCCGCGCAGGACACGCTGCGCGGCACGGTGGATGTGGGTGCCATGGCCTCGGTCGAGGGGGTGGTGGACCTGCCTGCGCTCCTCGGGCATCTGCCCGCGCGGCATCCGGCGATTGACGTCCGGCTGCGGCGGGCGACGACCGGACCGGCGGGACTGGCGCACGCACTGCTCAGCGGGGACCTGGGCGTGGCCTTCCTGTCGTTGCCCGAGGACAAACCCGCCGGGATCGACGCACGGGAGCTGGCCACCGTTCCGCTCGTCCTGGTGGTGAGCGCCGCCCATCCGCTCGCGCAGCGGGGAGAGGTGGCACTTGCCGACCTCGCGGGGGAGCCCTTCGTGGACTTCCCGCCGGGCTACGGCAACCGCGAGGTGGTCGACCGGGCGTTCGCGGTGGCTGGCGTCGTACGCCGGGTTGCACTGGAAGTGCCCGACATCGACATGGGGGCGGCACTGGTGGCGCGACGCGACCTCCCTGGATCAAAGCGAGGAAGGGCCACCCACCCACCGCAGCTCTGTAACAGGGCAGCCCGCCCAACTGCTGCCGACACCGATCGCACGAAATGTCTAGCGAGGCATCAGCCGGGGCCGCCCAGCACGATCTTCCACACTCGGGTCGCCACCTGGAGGTTCAGCCGGTCCTCCACGTTCGCGAGGTCGTTGCCGCTGATGTCGCGGATCCGCTGGAGCCGATAGCGCAGCGTGCTGCGGTGGATCGCGAGGGATTCCGCGGTCTCGTCGTAGTTGCCGCCGCAGTCGAAGTACCGGGACAGGGTCTCCACCATGGCCGTGTGGTGCCGGGAGTCGTAGTCGATGAGCTGCCCGAGCCACTCCTGGACGAATGTCTCCAATTCCCGGTAATCGTTGCCAGGTCCCAGGATGCGGTAGAGGCCAAGCTCGTCGAAGAACGTCGTGCCGTAGCGCTCGCGGGAGTGGCGGCGCACGTCCAGGGCGCGCCGCGCCTCCTCGTAGTGGTGGGGGATGTCGTCCAGGGAGTCGCAAGGGGCGCTCACCCCGATCGTCCCGGACGGTGTCCCGGTCTCCCGGGCGAGCGCCTCGTACAACGCGCGGGCGGGCGGCCTGTCGTCCGCGACCAGGACCACGTGGTCGGAACGTCGGGTCAGCAGCGAACGCATGCCCACGCCAGAGGCCGCCCGTCCCACGGTCTGCGCGAAGGAATCGTCCGCAGTCCGGTTCGGCCACTGCACCACGACGATGTAGTGGCTGCGGTGCAGGTCGTGTCCGACTGCCTCGGACCGGGCGTAGGCGCTCGCCTCGTCCGTCCCTGCCAGGAGGTCGTCGACCAGCTCGCGGTGCAGCCTCAGCTCCACTTCGGCCAGATTGCGCAGGTGCGCCAGCTCCGGGGCGAGCGACGCGGCGGCGTGTTCCAGCGCGAGTACGGTATGCTCGTCGGCCTCGTCCCGGGCATCGACCAGGGCGAGCACGCCCAGGATCTCGCCGTGCGGGCGGACCAGGGTGATCAGCCGGTCCTTTATCCGCACCGGCCCGGCCTGACGGGCGACGGCGTGCAGCGTTTCGTCCTGGCGCACGGGGTCCGGCTCGGGATAGGGGTCGGGGCGGCCGGGGCCGGTCCACGACCTCAGCCGACCGAAGCGGTCCTCGACCAGCGCGGGAAGTCCAGTGAGCCTGTGCAGTGCGCGGGTGATGGCTTCCTCGCCGCCGCTCGAGGCAGCGACGTCGGCCATGAGCGCGTGAGCGGCCCGCTGGTACCTCAGCTCAGCCACGACGGAGATCAGCTGCCGCTGGAGGGTTGTGCGTTCGTCCCTCAGCCGGTGCAGTTCCAGCGTGTCCTCGCGTAGGCGTCGGTATGCGAAGGCGACTGACAGTGCAGCAGCGGTGTGCCGGACGAGCGTGGCGAGCAGGGATCGCTCGGCCTCGGTGGGCCGGGAGCGGGACGTCACCACGAGGTAGCCGTGGAGTCTCTCAAGTCCGCGTAGCCCCAGGGCCCGGCCCCAGGGCCTGCCGGGTACGGTCACAGGGCCGTCCTGCCCGGCCAGCTCCCGCACCCTCCGGCCCACGGCCGAGGCATGCGTCTGCCCGTTCCTCGGGCTGGGGACCAGGTCGCCGTCCACCTTGAGGTATCCGGCCTCGGCGCTGTATGGCCCTGCGGCGGCTATGTGGTCCATGGCCAGGCGCAGGATCTCGCCTTCGTCCGGGGTGTCGAACAGAGCGCGGGAGAGCACCATCAGTTCGCGGAGGGCATGATCGGCCGGGGTTGGAGCGGGTGGGCGAGGCACTCTCCGCGCGGCCGCGGGGTGCCACCGGCCGCTGCCCCGCGGAAGGCAGTCCTCCCGGTACAGGTGGTGCGCCCGGCTGCTGGCCATCGGATCACTCCGTTCTCCCCAAGCCTACAGGCGAGCGGTGGTACCAGCTGCCAGGCCGGCTCATCCGAGAAGTTCGGATTCTTCCTCTCGTACTCGTGGGGCGACCGGACCCGTGCATTCCTGACTCGCCAGGCGCAGGCGTGGAGCCACCCGGTTCGTCACCCTGGGGAGTGCTCGAGACCCTCCGTGCGCACAGGTGGGAAACCGGCGGAGGTCCCACCCCCTACCTGAACGAACGTGATCCGGAGAGTCGACGCAGGCGCCGTACCGGGAGGAGTTCCTCATGGCCAAGGCAGTGGGCATCGACCTGGGCACCACCAACTCGGTGATCGCCGTGTGGGAGGGCGGCGAGCCGTCCGTCGTGCCCAACAGTGAGGGCAACCGCACGACACCGTCCGTGGTGGCCTTCACCGACACCGGGGAACGTCTGGTGGGCCAGCTGGCCCGGCGCCAGGCGATCCTCAACCCGAAGGGCACCATCTACTCGGCCAAGCGGTTCATCGGCCGGCACTTCGACGAGATCTCCGACGAGGCCAGGGCGGTGGCGTACGACGTCGTCGAAGGCGACGGCGGGGCGGCTCGCTTCAAGGTGCGCGACAAGCTCTATGCGCCTGAGGAGATCAGCGCGCAGGTGCTGCGCAAACTCGCGGACGACGCCTCCAAGCAGCTCGGAGAGCGGGTCACGGAGGCGGTCATCACGGTGCCCGCCTACTTCAACGATGCTCAGCGCACCGCCACCAAGGACGCCGGACGGATCGCGGGACTGGAGGTGCTGCGGATCATCAACGAGCCGACCGCGGCGGCCCTCGCGTACGGCATGGACAAGAAGGAGCACGAGACCGTCCTTGTCTTCGACCTGGGCGGCGGCACCTTCGACGTGAGCATCCTCGACGTCGGCGACGGTGTGGTGGAGGTGCGCTCCACCGCCGGCGACAGCCACCTGGGCGGCGACGACTTCGACCGGCGTCTGGTGGATTACCTCGCGGACGACTTCCAGAAGGAGAACGGCATCGACCTGCGGAAGGACCCGCAGGCGCTGCAACGACTGTTCGAGGCGGCGGAGAAGGCCAAGACCGAGCTCAGTTCGGTGACGCAGACGCAGGTCAGCCTGCCGTTCATCACCGCCGACGCCTCCGGGCCCAAGCACCTCACCGACTCGATCATGCGGTCCACGTTCGAGCAGATCACCGGCGACCTGGTGGAGCGCTGCCTGGGACCGGTCCAGCAGGCCATGGCCGACGCCAAGGTCGGCGAGAGCGACATCGACGAGGTCATCCTCGTAGGCGGCTCCACCCGTATCCCGGCGGTCCAGGCTCTGGTCCGCCGGCTGACCGGCGGCAAGGCACCCAACATGAGCGTCAACCCCGACGAGGTCGTGGCCCTGGGTGCCGCGATCCAGGCCGGGGTGCTCAAGGGCGAGGTCAAGGACGTCCTGCTGCTCGACGTCACACCCTTGTCGCTGGGCCTGGAGACACGCGGCGGAGTGATGACGAAGATCATCGAGCGGAACACCACCATCCCGGTGCGCCGCAGCGAGACCTTCTCCACCGCCGAGGACAACCAGCCCGCCGTCGATGTGGTGGTCCTCCAGGGCGAGCGCGAGCGGGCCGCCGACAACCGGGTGCTCGGCCGGTTCCAGCTCTCCGACATCCGGCCGGCGCCGCGGGGCGAACCACAGATCGAGGTCACCTTCGACATCGACGCCAACGGCATCCTCAACGTCAAGGCCCGCGACCGGGACACCGGCAAGGAACAGGGCATCACCATCAGCGAGAGCTCCAACCTGGACCGCAGTGAGGTCGAACGCATGGTCCAGGAGGCCGAGCGCAACCAGGGCAAGGACCATGCACTCCGCGAGGCCGTCGACGCCCGCAACGAACTCGACGCCATCGCGTACCAGGTCGAGAAGCGTCTCACCGAACTGGGCGACGCAGCGCCGGCGCACGAGAAGGCACGCGCCGAGATGCTCGTGTCCGACGCCCGGGCGGCGGTCAAGGAAGAGGCGGGCGTGGAGCGCGTGCGGCCCCTGACCTCCGAACTCCAGCAGATGCTCGCCGGGCTGGCGGCCCATCAGGGCGCCGCCACCGCGGATGGCGGTCCCGGCCAGGATGCCGCCACCGGTGGTCCCACGAGCGGCGGCCCCGGTGGCGACGATGTCATCGACGCCGAATTCGACAAGGGCTGAGGCGCGCCATGCCCACCCACCCCCAGGAACCCGACCGGGCCGGTTCGGATCCGGTCGGACCGGTCCCAGACGGCGCCGTACGCCCTCCTCACGGGGATTTGCCGCAACCGGGCCCGCCGACCCGGCCCGAAGCGGCGAACGGCGAACCGGGGCCCGACGCCGCCGGCCCCGCGCCTGCCGAGGACGAGTACACGACCGCGATCCGGGAACTGGAGGATCGCTGGCGGCGCGCACTCGCCGACCTCGACAACCTTCGCAAGCGTCACGCCAGGGAACTGGAGCGCGAACGGGCCGTCGAGCGGTCCCGCACGGCGGCCGCCTTCCTGCCCGTCCTCGACAACCTCGAACTCGCCCTGACCCACGCCGGCGCCGATCCGGGCGCGATCGTGGAGGGCATTCGGGCCGTACGCGACCAGGCAGTGAACGTCCTGGAACTGCTCGGCTACCCGCGGCACGCGGAGACCGGCGTCGCCTTCGACCCGGCCCGGCACGAGGTGGTCGGCGTCGTCCAGGACCCAGACGCCCCACCGGGCACGGTCGTCGAGGTGCTGCGCCCCGGCTACGGGGACGGCGAGAGGCAGCTCAGGCCGGCCGCGGTGACCGTCGCGAAGCGGGAGTGACCGGCGATGGCACGGGACTACTACGAGGTGCTCGGCGTGTCGCGGAGCGCGAGCCAGGACGAGATCCAGCAGGCGTATCGCAAACTCGCCCGCAGGTACCACCCCGACGTCAACAAGGACCCCGCGGCGGAGGAGCGTTTCAAGGACCTCAACGAGGCACACAGCGTTCTGTCCGATCCCGAGACCCGGGCCC
Source organism: Streptomyces sp. NPDC005141 (assembly GCF_053599975.1). Taxonomy (NCBI): domain Bacteria; kingdom Bacillati; phylum Actinomycetota; class Actinomycetes; order Kitasatosporales; family Streptomycetaceae; genus Streptomyces; species Streptomyces sp. NPDC005141. The sequence goes on from NZ_JBSFYW010000064.1 coordinate 11,897, forward strand.
GCTACGACCGCTTCGGCGAGGACTTCCGCAAGATCCCCGAGGACTTCGACGAACGGGTCGCGGCCGGAGCGGGCGGCGGCTTCCGTGGTCGGAGGACCGCGGGCGCGGGCGGCCCCCGTGTCCGATACGCCACCGGCTTCGGCGACGACTTCGGCGCGGAGGGCATAGACATCGAGGACCTGTTCGGCTCCATGTTCGGAGCCGGCGCCGCCCGAGGCGCCGTCCCCGGAGCGGACCAGGAGGCCGAGCTGCCGCTCACCGTCGAGGAGGCGTACCGAGGCGGCCGTCGCACCGTCACGCTCGCCGGTCCCGCCGGGCAGCCGCGGCGGTACGAGGTCGACGTGCCGCCGGGCGTCACCGACGGGCAGCGCATCCGGCTGGCGGGAGAGGGCGGCCGGGGCAGTGGTGACGCCGCCGCGGGCGACCTGTACCTGCGGGTGCGTATCCAGCCCCACCCCCGGTTCCGGCTGGACGGCCGCGACGTGCACATCCAGGTCCCGGTCGCCCCCTGGGAGGCGGCCCTGGGTGCGACCGTGCCGGTGCCCACGCCCGGCGGCAGCACGGCCAAGGTGACGGTGCCCGCGGGTTCGTCCAGCGGCCGGCGGCTGCGGCTGCGTGGCGAGGGCATGCCGAACCCGCGCGGCGCGAACGGCGACTTGTATGCCGAACTCCGCATCATGGTGCCGCCCACCCTCGGCGACCGGGAGCGCGAACTGTTCGAGGAGCTCGCCGCCACTTCCTCGTTCGACCCCAGGAGGACGCGATGAACGACCGACCCGCGGGAGCGGCAGGCATCGGCTGGGCCGGCGGGGGCGCCCGTCCGGTACGAACGGGCGCCGACATCACCGCCTCGACGGCTGTCCGGTACGCGCTCGTGCCCGCCCCCAGGCTCTCCCTCGACGCCGTGGCCCGTCGCTCGGGCCTCCACCCCGATCTGATCCGCCGGTTCGTCGCCCTCGGCCTGGTCGACGCCGAACGCGACGCCGCGGGGCAGCTGGTGTTCGACCCCACGGCCCCGGCGGTCCTTGCCCGCATCCAGCGGCTCCGCACCGGACTGTGCCTCAACTACGCATCCATCGGCCTGGTGCTCGACCTGCTCGACCGCATCAGCCTGCTCGAAGCCGCCCTGCGCGGCCGCGGCACGAGGAGTGAAACACCCCCATGGACATGAACCGTCTCACCCAGAAGTCCCAGGAAGCCCTCCAGGAGGCCCAGACCGCGGCCGTCGGCATGGGGCACACCGAGGTCGACGGGGAACACCTGCTGCTCGCACTTCTCGATCAGGAGGACGGCCTGATCCCGCGGTTGCTGCAACAGGCCGGCACCGAGCCGAAGGAACTGCGCGCTGCCGTGCGCGAGGAACTCTCCCGCCGCCCGAAGGTCACAGGCCCCGGCGCGGCACCCGGCCAGGTCTTCGTCACCCAGCGACTCTCCCGGCTGCTCGACGCCGCCGAACGGGAGGCCAAACGCCTCAAGGACGAGTACGTGTCCGTGGAACACCTCCTGCTCGCCCTGGCTGAGGAGAGCTCTTCGACCGCCGCCGGGCGACTGCTCAGACAGGCCGGCATCACCAGGGACTCGTTCCTGAGCGCGCTCACCCAGGTCCGCGGCAACCAGCGCGTCACCTCCGCCAACCCCGAAGTGGCCTACGAGGCTCTGGAGAAGTACGGCCGCGACCTGGTCCTCGAGGCTCGGTCCGGGCGGCTGGACCCGGTCATCGGCCGTGACGCGGAGATCCGCCGCGTCACCCAGATCCTCAGCCGCAAGACCAAGAACAACCCCGTCCTCATCGGCGACCCCGGCGTCGGCAAGACCGCCATCGTAGAGGGTCTGGCCCAGCGCATCGTTCGCGGCGACGTCCCCGAGGGCCTGCGCGACAAGACGGTGTTCGCCCTCGACATGGGCTCCCTGGTCGCCGGTGCCAAGTACCGCGGCGAGTTCGAGGAACGCCTCAAGGCCGTGCTGTCCGAGGTGAAGGCCGCCCAGGGGCGCATCCTGCTCTTCGTCGACGAACTCCACACCGTCGTCGGAGCGGGCGCCGCCGAAGGGGCCATGGACGCGGGCAACATGCTCAAGCCGATGCTCGCCCGCGGCGAACTCCACATGATCGGCGCCACCACCCTCGACGAGTACCGCAAGCACATCGAGAAGGACGCCGCCCTCGAACGCCGCTTCCAACAGGTCCTGGTCGGCGAGCCGAGCGTGGAGGACACCATCTCCATCCTGCGCGGACTGCGCGAGCGCCTGGAGGTGTTCCACGGCGTGAAGATCCAGGACACCGCGTTGGTCTCCGCGGCCACCCTCAGCCACCGCTACATCACCGACCGGTTCCTGCCCGACAAGGCCATCGACCTCGTCGACGAGGCGTGCGCCCGGCTGCGTACCGAGATCGACTCGATGCCCGCCGAACTCGACGAGATCACCCGCCGCGTCACCCGCCTGGAGATCGAGGAAGCGGCCCTGTCCAAGGAGACCGACCCCGCCAGCAAAACCCGCCTGGAAGAGCTTCGCAGGGAGTTGGCCGACCTGCGCGGCGAGGCCGACGCCAAGCACGCCCAGTGGGAGGCCGAACGGCAGGCGATCCGCCGCGTGCAGGAACTGCGCCAGGAACTGGAGCAGGTCCGTCACGAGGCGGAGGAGGCCGAACGCGCCTACGACCTCAACCGCGCCGCCGAACTCCGCTACGGCCGACTGCAGGACCTGGAGCGCCGACTTGTCGCAGAGGAGGAGCAACTGGCCGCCAAGCAAGGGCAGAACCGGCTGCTGCGCGAGGTCGTCACCGAGGAGGAGATCGCCGAGATCGTCGCCGCCTGGACCGGCATCCCAGTCGCCCGCCTCCAGGAGGGCGAACGCGAGAAACTGCTACGCCTCGACGAGATCCTGCGCGAGCGCGTCATCGGCCAGGACGAAGCCGTCAAGCTCGTCGCCGACGCCATCATCCGCGCGCGCTCCGGCATCCGCGACCCTCGCCGCCCCATCGGCTCGTTCATCTTCCTCGGCCCCACCGGCGTCGGGAAGACCGAGCTGGCCAAGACGCTCGCCCGGACCCTGTTCGACTCCGAGGAGAACATGGTCCGCCTCGACATGAGTGAGTACCAGGAGCGGCACACCGTCAGCCGGCTGATGGGCGCACCGCCCGGATACGTCGGCTACGAGGAAGGCGGCCAGCTCACCGAGGCCGTACGCCGCAAGCCGTACTCGGTTGTGTTGTTCGACGAGATCGAGAAGGCGCACACCGATGTCTTCAACACCCTGCTGCAGATCCTCGATGACGGCCGCATCACCGATGCGCAGGGACGCACCGTCGACTTCCGCAACACCGTGATCATCATGACGTCCAACATCGGCTCCGAGCACCTCCTCGACGGCGCCACCGCCGAAGGTGAGATCAAGCCCGACGCCCGCGCCCTGGTGATGGGCGAGCTGCGCGGGCACTTCCGCCCGGAGTTCCTCAACCGCGTCGACGACATCGTGCTGTTCAAACCGCTCGGCGAGCGGCAGATCGAGCGGATCGTGGAACTGCAGTTCGATGAACTGCGGCAGCGGCTCGCCGAACGCCGCATCACCGTCGAACTCACCGACACCGCCCGGGAAGTGATCGCCCACCAGGGCTACGACCCGGTGTACGGGGCCCGGCCACTGCGCCGCTACATCTCCCACGAGGTCGAGACACTGGTCGGACGCGCCCTGCTGCGCGGCGACGTCCAGGACGGCGCGACGGTCCGCGTCGACGCCGAACACGGAGAGCTGGTGGTCACCTACGACCAGCCCGAGGACGTGAAGGGAGCGCGGGCGGCATGAGCACGATGCAGGCGACGACCGTCAGTTGTCCCAACTGCGGGCGCACCAACCGGGTGCCCGTGGCCGCGGAGGGCCGCCCCAAGTGCGGCCACTGCAAGCAGCCCCTGCCGTGGATGGTGGACGCGGGCGACGACGACTTCACCGAGGTCGCCGAGCGAGCCGACGTCCCCGTCGTGGTCGACCTGTGGGCCACCTGGTGCGGCCCCTGCCGCATGGTCAGCCCCGCACTGGAGAAGGTCGCCACCGATCTCGCCGGCCGCATCAAACTCGTCAAGGTCGACATCGACAAGAACCCGCGGCTGTCGCAGCGTTTCGAGGTCCAGGCGGTACCGACGCTGCTCGTCCTCGACCAGGGCGAGACGGTCGCCCGGCAGACGGGGGCGGCGCCCGCCCCCGCTCTGCGCCAGTGGGTGGAACAGTCGATCACGGCCCGGGAAGGGAGATCCGGATGACCCTGCACGCAGACCCCCACCTCGCGCTTGTCCGGCCGGTCCAGCCGCTGACCCCAGAAGGGTGTCAGGAGTGTCTGCTGCTCGGCTCCCCGTGGGTCCACCTGAGGCTCTGCCTGACCTGCGGGCACGTCGGCTGCTGTGACTCCTCGCCGAACAAGCACGCGCGCAGGCACGCAGCTGCCGACGCCCATCCGATCGTGCAGTCGTTCCAGCCCGGCGAGGAATGGCGCTGGTGCTACGTTCACGAGGCGTTCGTCTGATGTCCGGCGATCAGCCCCTGCCGGGCGAAGGACCGGTGCCGGAGGAAGCGGACGAGGCCGTCTTCTGGGAGACCCCGGACACCTACGGCGCGTATCCGCGCCTTACGGAGGACCAGACAGCACGTCTGGCGGAGCACGGGCAGCGCCGGAGCATGGCTCCGAACGACGTGCTGATCCAGGAGGGGGAGCGCTGCGAGACGTTCTTCGTCGTACTCAGCGGTGCCGTCGCCGTCGTCGAGGACTACGGCACTCCCGAGGAGCACGTGCTGCGCGTGCACGGCCCCGGTCGCTTCATCGGCGAACTCGGGCTGCTGCACGGACAGGTGGCCTTCTACACCGCTGTCGCCAGGGAGCCGGGCGAGATCCTCGTCGTCTCCTTGGACCAATTGCGCCACCTGGTGTCCCAGGACTCCACCATCGGGGACCTCGTGCTGCGCGCCTGTCTGGGCCGTCGCGCGCTGCTCGTCGGACAGGGCGCCGGCTTCCGCATCATCGGCTCGCGCTACTCGCCCGACACCCGGCGGCTGCGCGAGTTCGCCATCCGCAACCGGCTGCCGCACCGCTGGATCGACCTGGAGACCGACGAGGAGGCCGAGGACCTGCTGCGCCGCTTCGGCGTCGGCCCGGAGGAGACACCGCTCGTCATCTGGCGGGACACCACCCTGTTGCGCAACCCCAGCAACGCGGAACTGGCCCGGCTCATCGGCCTGCCGTCACTGCCCGCCGGAAACCGTCACGGCGACGTCCTCATCGTCGGCTCCGGACCCGCCGGCCTCGCTGCCGCGGTGTACGCCGCCTCCGAGGGCCTGAGCAGCACCGTGGTGGAGGCGATGGCCACCGGCGGCCAAGCCGCCACGTCGTCCCGCATCGAGAATCTGCTCGGCTTCCCCGCCGGCATCTCCGGCGCCGAACTCACCGAACGCGCCGTGCTCCAAGCCGACAAGTTCGGCGCCAGGATCAGCATTCCGCTGGAGGCGACCGGTCTCCATCCCAAGGACGAGGACCACTACGTGGTGGCGTTCGCAGACGGCAGCGAGATCGCCGCCCGCGCCGTCGTCCTGGCCACGGGCGCCCGCTATCGCCGGCTCCAGGTGCCCAACATCGAACGCCTGGAGGGAACGAGCGTTCACTACTCGGCGACCGTCTATGAGGCACAGCAGTGCCGCACCGACCCGGTGGCCGTCGTCGGCGGAGGCAACTCGGCGGGCCAGGCGGTGCTGTTCCTCGCCGGGTACACGCCGAAGGTGCACCTACTGGTCCGAGGACCCAGCCTTGAGGCCAACATGTCCCGCTACCTGGTCGAGCAGGTCGAACGCCATCCGCGGGTGGAGGTCATGCTGCACACCGAGGTCACCGAGGTCATCGGCCAAGAGGTGCTGGAGGAGCTCGACGTGGTCGACAACCGCACGGGCGGACACCACCGACTCGCGGTACGGGGCCTGTTCGTCTTCACCGGCGCCGACCCCCACACCGAGTGGCTCGCCGGCATCGTCGCCCTCGACTCCCGCGGCTTCGTCCTCACCGGCCCGGAGGCCCAGGAAGCCTGCGCCTACCCCGAGGGGTGGCACGGCCGCGGGCGCTCGTGCATGACCCTGGAGACCAGCCTGCCCGGGGTCTTCGCGGTAGGGGACGTCCGTAGCGGCTCGGTAAAGCGGGTGGCCTCCGCGGTCGGCGAAGGCGCGATGAGCATCCACTTCGTGCACCGCTACCTGGGCCGCACGGCCGCGCACGGCGGCACCGACAGCTCACCGCACACCCGTCCGAAGGAGTCTGCTTGGCTCGCATGACCGCCCAGGAGATGCGGGATCTGCGGGATCTGCGGGATCTGACGCGGTCACGGACAGCGATGACGCAGGAACGAGCCCGGATGCTCCAGCGACTGGAGAAGGTGCTCCAGGACGCCGGGATCAAGCTGACATCGGTGACCTCCCAGGCGTACTCGAAGTCCGCGCGGGCGATCCTGGACGCACTGGTGGAGGGAGAGCGCGATCCAAAGGCCCTGGCCTCGCTGGTCAAGGGCCGCGTCCAGTTGTTCGGGTGAGAACACCACGGTCTGTGCTCGTCGGCGTCCAGGGCAGCCAGCAGGTCCTCGGCGGCCGTGACGGCCTCGGCGCTGGGGAATGCGGCGCGTGTCCGGTGGAGGCGCGGCGCCAGAGCCAGGCTGGCGCCGCGTCTGCCCGCGGGCTGTCACCGGGTGGGCAAGCAGTCCATCAAGGCCACCGGCGTCGACCTCGATGATCTCGCCACGCTCAGGGCAAACGCCCCCGGCACCCCAGCCCGTGATCCACCTCTCACCGCCGGTCCTGCCGGGGGCGCAACAGGATCGCCAGCACCTCGCGGGCGGCGCGACGCCGAGCGGGGGTCGTCGCCAGCAATGCCGTGAGCGCCACGGTGGTCACAGTCCCGGTGTAGAGCAGGGGCGCGACGCCGACGGTGACGACGCAGTCGTGCAGCAGAGAGGCAGAGTTCGACATGGAGGGCACTCCTCGAGTCGGCAGGGATCGAAGACCACAGTGATCCCGGTATCCCATCTACCTGACAACCCCGGTCAGTCGATACGGTGGGGAAACCGGCAGTTCGGCAGCGTCGACAGCGGCATCCGCCGGGCGTCCGGATACGGACGCCCGGACACGTGAGGGGTGGCGGTGAACGATCCGAAAACACCAGCAGACGCCTTTATGGCCAGCCTCAGCCGACTCTACAAAGACGCAGGATCTCCTCCGTACACGTGGCTGATCAAACACGGCAAGGGACAGGACCCTCCGCTCACGCTGAGCCGACAGCGCCTGAGCGAATGGCTCACCGGCAAGCAACTGCCGCCCGACGAACGCACGCTTCGCTTCCTGGTGGAACTCCTGGAGGCATGCGCCGCAAAGACGGGCGATCACCGGATGATGAGGTGGCCCTGGTGGGAACATCGATGGCATGCGGCACGCCGGCACCGCGAGCACGAGCGCAGCAACAGGGCGCGTAAGCATCCTGGCGGCCTCCTCGACCAGCCGTGGCGCGTCTCCGCCCTCGAACCAAGAGGCGGAGAGATGTCCACCTCCGTGCTACTCGCCAAGTTCGAGATAGTGCCGTATCTGTTTCCCGAGGTCACCGCCGAGTTCGCCACCTGGTGCGACAGCCCTGAGCCCTTGGCGGTCCGCTACATGGAGGCGCCGGGAGGTGCCGGCAAGACCCGATACGCCATAACGGTGTGCAAGGCACAGGCCCAAGCAGGCTGGGCGGCAGGGTTCGTAGAGCTGAACGACCGAAGGATCGACACCGCAAGAGGCGACCGGCTCCTTGTGGTCGACGAGTTCGGAGGAGCAAAGCCCGAGGTACTGGCACGTCGGTTGCAGGACGTCGCGTGCTCACCCCAGGAGCGGGTACGGGTCCTCCTGCTCGCCCGCCCCGCCGAATACCCAGAGCGAGCGCTGCGGGACCTGCGGCAATGCTTCGGTGAACAAGCCCGCGACGACGTATGGAACGCCCTGGAACAGACGCAGACGGTCGCTCTCCCGAAACTGACCACGGCCGCGCGTAAACGACTGTTCGACGCCGCGGTGGCCGCGTTCAGCCGCGGGCATCGGTCCAACCCGACAGGGACGGAAAGCGCCGACCTGGGCCCTCTGGCCGAGGACCCCGCCGCTGGGCCGCTGGACGTGCTGTGCGCGGCGCTCGACGCGGTCTGGACTGGGCCGAACTCGCGACGCGGCACTGGAGCCCCGCTCGACCGGGTACTCAACCACGAATTCAAGATGTGGGGCGACGGCGCGAACGGAGCCCTGAGCGGGCACATCCCGCTGCTCCGCCGGTGCGTGGCCATGGTGACACTCACCGGAGGGGCGAGGACCGACGACGAAGCCGAGGCGATACTCACCCGGTTACCCGGACTGACCCACCAAACCATCTTGCGAGATCAGGTGGACCGATGGCTGCGCGGCCGGAACCGGGACCAAGAGTCCACCGGCGCCGGCGCGTACGCACCGCTGCGCCCCGACCCCCTCGGCGAACAACTGATCCTGCACGTCTGCCGCGGCGAGGAACCGAGACTCCTCGACATGGCGCTGGATCTGCCCTGCGACGACCAGGTCACGCGGACCCTCGGGCTCCTGGCGCGACTGGCAACAGACAAGGTCATCGCCGCGACGGTGACCAACGCCCTTACCCAGGACAACGGCCGCCGCTACCTCGCGCTGCTCAAGCGCGGCGAACAACAACTGAAAGAGATCTTGGCCAGGCAGGACCGGGGACTGCCCTTCGACGGCGTCACCCTGCTCGACGAACTGCGCCGCACCGGGGACCTCCTGCTCGCCGAGCGAGACGACCTGCGCGAGGCACGGGACCACCTCGCCCAGCAACTCGCCCGCTTCCGCATCCGCAAAATCCACGCAGAACTGAACTTCGGCACCATCCACCTCTACTACGACCAACTCACCCCGGTGATCATCCGCACCCGAGCTCTTCGCCGCGCCCTGGACCAGGGTGACACCTTCGCCGAGCTCCGGTCGCTTCAATATGTCCGCAGGCTCGTCGACAGGCTCGACCACGATCTCCGCCTCCACCGCGAGTACTTTCCCCAACGGCCCACGGGAGGCTTCCTCACCGGACTCACCAAACCCACCGGCCCCAACCTCCCCGGCGACAAGATGTACTTCCGTTACCAGGTGAAACAGCTGGAGAGAGCACTCGACCAGATGCTGCGGTCAGGATCCGCAACGCCGGGCGAGCCCACGGTCACCGTTGAACGCGATTCCGCGCCGTCGTCGGCCGCGGTGCGGATGGCGACGGCTGCGACCTGGTTGCTTCCCGCCGGAATCCGGCCGCGCGTGGAACAGATGCAGCATGCCAAACTCCATGACGTCGCGGATGCGGGATTCCCCGCCTACGCGCAGCTGTACTACGCGACTGGCTGGTTCTTCCGGGCCTTGTTCGGCCAACTGATCTGGCGGATGCCCCCGCAACCGCTCGACGACCCAGCACTCGCCGAGGAAATGGGCCTGAACCGCGACATCGTCACGAAGTACCGCGGAGAACACCCGAGATCCGCACCGACGGAACCCTGCTCGTCCTGCAAGAGACCATGACGTCGAGAAGTCCCACGCCGGCGGCGAGGACGTCGGCCGGCTCCTGTGACACGGTCACCCCAAGGCGCGACCGGCCATCCGGGTCCGCGTCGGCCGGCATCAGGCCAGATGGTCCACCGCCCTCTGATGCAGCTCCGCGATATGAGTTTGCCACTGCTCGGCGACGGACCGCATGGCGGCGTAATTGTTGGTGTAGCCAGACATGGAGACTCCCAGGTTCGCCGTCTGGGTCTCCTGAGCCGCCACGCTTGCGGCGAAGTCCGCGAGGCGCGGCAGCAGCCAGCCCGCCCGTGCGACGACGGTGCCCCAGTCCTCGGCCTGAATCGCCTCCATGACATCATCCACATGGTCGGACAGCTCGCTGAACCGTGCCCCGTCGGCTTCCAACTGCGGCTGCAGAGTCCTGACCGCCTGGGAGAAGTCGAACATCTCCTGCGGAAGTTGATGTGCGTGCAACTGTGTCTGATCGAGCTGCGCCACCGCTCGCGCTGCCAAGGCCTTCAACGATTCGACTGGCATGTCGTGTCACCCTCTTGTTCCTGACGGCTCGACAACTTGAAACACGTGACCGTCCAACACGAAGGGCCACAGGGGCAGTCACACGGGCAGAGCCAGCCATCATCCGCCAACGCCCGCCCCGCACAGGGCCGGTCGCGCCTCGGCTCATCAGCCGGCCAGAAGCCCTCCCCGGAAGCGACACCTACCAACGCCAGCCGATAGGAGGTAGTGGACAGAATGGCGCAAATTTCCGCGCCGCCGTCAACACGCGCCCACGAAGCCGACATCGATTTTTGACGTTGGCGAGCTCATGGACGGTCGCGGTTTCGCATCCCTTTGACCCTCGAGAACGCCAGCCGCACGCCCCAGCTGCCCCCTGCCTTTCGACGCGGTGCTGCGGCTCGGGACCGGCTTGAGGCGATCGACCCGCGCGGCCGTACGAGAAGGTGACACCCTTCAGCGCGGGCGGAGGCGTCCGGCGGCCGGGCTCCGGCCGCCACCGCCACCGCCGGTGTTCCCACCTGATCCAGGAGTGCATGTGTCCTACGACGAGCCGCTGCGCCTGCCCGCGGCCGCGATACCCGACGGCTGCCGGGACTGGACGGCCGGTCCGGCGGCCGACTGGTCGGCGGCACTGGCGCCGCGCTGGACCCTCCCGGCCGTGCGCAGGTCCGTCGCCGCCGCGGCGACCACCTTCGCGCTCTGCGCGGGCGCCTGGGCCGTGATGCTCGGCGGACTGTGGCCGCTCGTCGCGGCCGGGTTCGCCGCGTACACCCTGTGGGTGCTCGCGCGGCCCGAGCTCGTCTGGGTGGGGGCGCCCGCGCTGCTCGTCGGGCTCGCCGTGGAGGCCCCCTCGCTGCCCTGGGTCGTGACCCTGGCCGGAGCACTGGTCGTCCTCGTGTCCTGGACCGCCGTCGCCGTGCGACTGCGGGCCAGGAGCACCCAGCTCGAACGGGCGCTGCGGGCCGCGGCCGACGTCACGGCACGCGTCCCGGACGCCGACGCACCGGTGCGCCGCGGCCGGTTCCTGCGCCCGCTCGGCCTCGTCGTGCTCGGCCTCGCCGTCGTCACCGGCGCCACCGCGGACATGTGGGGCACGGCCGAGGACCGCGACGGCTCCCGGATCCTGGCCTGCTACCTGGCCGGCCTCGCCGCCACCGCGCTGGCCTCCGCCTGGCTGGGCCGCCACCGCGCCGTCGCGCTGCGCCGGGACCCCGCGCCCGTCCTGCGGGTCCTCGTGCGCGACGACGCGCAGGGCACCACGGAGGTGTACGCGGCCAACGACCTCGCGGCGGCGCGCCCCCTGTTCACGGTGGAACTGACGTCGTACGACGGCGACACCGAGGCGGCCGACGACGGGCCGGACGAGCCGGACGAGCCGGACGAGGCCGACGAGGAACTGGAGCGGCTGTTCGACGCGGTGGACGACGACACCCCGGGCCCGGTCCGTGAGGCCGTCCTCTACGGAGCTCCCTTCGACGGAGCCGAGGTCGTGGTCGTGAGCGCCGACGAGGATCCGGCCCAGCCCCCGCTCACAGAGTGGTCGGCGGGGCCGGTCCGCCCGCTCACCCCGGGCGCGGGCCTGCGGCGCATCACCCGGCAGAAGGCCCGCGAGGCCCGCGGCCGCCATCTGGAGCAGCAGGTCAGGGAGCGCGACGCGGGGCGGCCCGCCGTACCGGTGCGCCGCTGGCAGGCGGGCTGGCTCGACTGGCTCGCGGCGGCGCTGCTGGTGCAGTGGGGCGGCTGGCTCTGCGGGGCCTGGTTCACCGACTGGGGCCCGTCTCCGTGGGAGCTGGCCCTCGCCGCCGCGATCGGCCTCTACGGCGCCGTGCGCGTCCCCCAGAAGCTCGCCTGGCGCATCACGGCCGACAGCACGGGCCTGTGGATCACCGGGCTGCGCGGTCCCCGGCACATTCCGTGGGACGACTTCCGCTCCGTGCGCCGTCAGTCCTTCGAGCTGAAGTTGCGCTGGCGGGACGACAACTGGTCGGTCAGGGCGCCGAAGTGGACGTGGCTGGAGCGGCGGCGCGGCCTGACCCATCCCTACGACACGCTAGCGGCCGAGCTCACGGTCATGCGCGACGACCCCGGGCTCAGACCGACGGGGGAGAGCAGCGGGGCCGAGCGCGGGCGGCCGCTCTGGCCCGCGGCCCTGGCGCTGGCCGTGCTGTGGGTCGCGGCGCTGGCCCTGCTGGCCTGAGGCACGGGCCACTGTCCCTGGCGCCAGCATGTTTGTCGGGTGCCGGTATGGACCCACGCGGCTCGGGGCCGGTTCAGGTCCGACCGTGTGGGGGGTGTCGCAGTCGAGTCACACCGCTGCCGGGTGCGGCAACTGGGTAGTCGGGTAGTCGGCGTGCTGTTCGGGGCGCCGAGATCCTCACGCGCGGCGTCGAGCAGGACGGCCAGGTGCTGGCCGCGGATCCGGCCGGTGGCGGTAGGCCGCGCCTGGCCGATCGCGGCGTGGAGCTGCTGGCGGTAGGCGCTGGGCTGGACCTGGGCGAGCCGTCCGCGCCGCAGGTCGACTTGGCTGGCCGTGCCGTAGAGGTTGCTGCGCGAGCCGGCCGGGATCCGGTCGTAGGCCTCGTCGTCCAAGTCGGGCAGCGGGCCCCAGGCCTCTTCGGCCGCGATGACGACCCGGGTGGCGATGTCCCGGTCCGTGTGGGACGGGCCGCGTCCGAGGGTGCGCCGCCAATGCACGGCCGTCCAGCGGACAGTCTCCGTCTTGCGGTGGTGGACCGGGGCGATGGCGCCGACGTCGGCGCCATCGGCGAGTACGCGCTAGCCGCCCAGGCAATGCGGGTCGGGCTCCAGCCGCCAGAGACGCGCGTGCACCGAGCCCAGGTCGGCCGGACCTGCCGTCCGCCGCGCTGGGGGTGGCGCGCGACGGCGCTTGCAGCGCTGTCGGTGGTGTGCGCTTGGATGACGTCATGACTGTTCATGACGTGGCGGCCTCGCTGCCTGACCTGCCCGAGTTGCACGACCTGTGCCTCTCGATTGCCGTCGCGGAGGCCGTGCTCAATCACGGGGGCGCCTATCGGTACTTCACCTTCGGTGCGCAGGGACGGGACGGCGAGAAGTGGTTCTCGATGCGCAACGGCGGCGGCGACGAGTACGACGTGGTCTTCTCGGCGGCCGGTGCGTACATCCGGGGCTTCGACCATGAGTCGGCGATGAGCCCGTACGCGGACGACGAGGTGTGGCCCGGCGTCCTGGACACGGTGCCCGAGGTGTTCCGCTCCGCCGTCGAGGAACCGGCCTTCCAGGACGAGGACATGCCCATGGTCACCTGCTGTCTTTGGCGCGAGAAGGAGGACGACCGGTGGCGCACGGGCCGGATCGACTTTCCCGAGGGGGAGAGAGACCCCGACGGCTCCGGATGGATGTTCGCGATGCTCACCGAGCGCACACCGCAGGCGTTCCGATCATGGGCGAAGGACTACTACGAACGGCCCGTGGACCTCGACGCGGTGCGGGACATCTACGAGCAGCGCCCGCTGGACGAGGACATCGTCAGACGCCTGAACCCGAAGATCTCCCTCGCCGACGTCCGTGACGAGATCCGCGCGACGGGATACCCGGTCCGCTCGTCGTGACCCCGACAGGTGTCAACGGCGATCGTCAGTTTTGGACCGACAGCGGGGAGCAGTCCTTCGAGCGGGCGACCGGCGGCGGGAGGGAACATCCCCGCGTGCGCGGGGAGCAGCTCTTCGAGATCGAAGTGGACAAGGTCAAGATGGGACCATCCCCGCGTGCGCGGGGAGCAGACGAGGACGCCCGAGCCGCCCCTGGACTCGACGGGACCATCCCCGCGTGCGAGGGGAGCAGCACGCCTCCTAGGCCCGGACCAGGCTGCGGCGGAGCTGCCCGGATAACCGGCTGCCCGAACATGCGGGCAGCCGGACCGGTGGGCACTCAACGTCACGTGTCTAGCGCCATGCACTGGCGCAATACCGGCTCCAGGCGCAATGTGGCGTCCTCGCGCTCGAGAACCTGAAGAGCGTCGAGGCAATTGACGATCCACCGTGCCTCGTGCTCGTCCTCGTCTTCGATCTTGAGCGCCACGGCGGTTACCGCGCCCTCCAGATCGAATGGGCCGTCCCTGAACTCGTCGTCGAGGGCCCGGTATCCAGTGGTAATCAACGGGTCCGCGTACATGCCGGTCGCCTCGGCCAAGGCACGGGCCTCGGCTCGCTCCGTGCGGAGGTCTGCCAAGCGGCGCAACACCTCGTCGGGGTCACCAAGTTCGCCGTGCAGGCGATGGGCTCGGCTGACCAGGAGTGGCCAGCCGCCGGTCAGCTCGTGGAGACGGTCCAGGCGGTCTTCCGTGTGGAACATGTTGACGCGTTGAGCCCAGACACGCAGGCTGCGGCGGTCGTGGCGGCGCAGCACCACTGGCGCGGCCGAGGTTGGTTCGGTCCCCGACAGCAGCGTGCGCCACAGCGCAAACTGGGTGGTGTCGTGACGAGGACGACGGCACGGGTGACGCCTGGGGTTGTGGGCAGCAGCGCCTCGGCCAGGTCGACGGCCTCCCGACACGTCTCGGGCCGCACCGGATCCCGGCAATTGACGAAGTCACTGATGACGACACGTCGTTCGCGCGGGCGCCCGCCAGTGAGCTGCTGCTTGTAGACGCTGCGTCTGCCGACGGGCGGCAGCGTCCAGCCATTGATCGGTCCGGGAACGTGTCACCAGCCCCAAATCGGTAGAGCTTTGATGAAGCAACCGTTCGGACCAGGGGGTTCTTTGGCATGATGAGCGGCCATGGGGCGGCAGCCGGTGAGCATGGACGAGTTGGTCGAGCACTGGACGGTGCTTGACGATGAACTGGAGTTCGTGGCGGGGAAGCGGGGCGCGACGAGGCTGGGGTTCGCGCTGTTGCTGAAGCACTACACACAGCACGGGCGGTTCCCCCGGGGCGGGAGGGGGTTGGCGGACGAGGTGGTCGAGTTCGTCGCTGGGCGGATGAAAATGCCGGCCGCTGAGTTCGACTCTCACCGTCGCCCGCTTTCTGCGCGACCGCGACCTTCAGCGTGAGATCGAGGAAGGGTGGTGTACGTCTTCTCCCTGATGCTCCAGGACGAGCTGGCCGAACCTCAGTGGTCCGGGCTGCTCGACCCGGTCGGCCAGCGGGGGCCGAAGGCGGGCCCTCACCTGCGGCCTCGCACGGCGAGGATCACCTCGGCGACAGCCCTCAGGACCGTGGCGCGGTCCCGCGAGGCGGTGCCTTTGAGCGCGACGACGACGATCAGCACGGCCGCGGTGGCCGTGACCAGCATGCCGGTCACGGGCACCAGGGCCCAGGCGGTGACGTCCATGGCAGTCCCTCCGTCCGTGCCGCCGTCCGACGAACGGCACGAGGGCCATCCCACAAGAGCGGCCCGGAACAGCGAAGACGTGCCGGACCGAGCGGACGACATCGGCAAAAGGCCAGGTCACGCGTGTATCCAGTCCGGCCCTGAGCGGATCCGCCGGATCCGGGGCGAGTGGGAATGAGCGTGGTGAGCAAGAAAAGGGACTTCAGTGCGGGGCGGCAGGCGCTGCGCGAGGCGCTGCGGGAACTGGCGGAGACGGCGCTTCAGGGCAGAAACCGCACGGAGGCGATCGACGAGGCAAACCGCCGACTGGAGCAGGCCGGGCTGGCGAGGTTGGGGCCCACCACGGTGGGCGGCTGGCTCGAAGCGGGCAGCCCGGCAAAGGACTTCAGATCCCTGTGGGCCCTCGTCCAGGTACTGCTGGAGTGGTCCGGACAGCCGTCACCAGACACCCTCAGCGGCCCCTCCCGCGGCCAGGCAACAGCACGGTGGATGGCCACCGAGGAACTGTGGAAGAACCGCTGGGAGCAGGCCAAAGACACCCGGCCCCGCGCCTCTGCACCAGCCAACGCGCCGCTGGTGGTCGCATACCTGACGGCGGCGCGTGACGCTGCCAGACAGCATCCCTATCCAGGGGTCCTAGGCGCCCCGAGCCTACCGGCGCTGGCCGATGTGTACGTGCGCCAGCAGGCACGCACCCCGGCTGAGGACGACCAGGGCAGCCCCGGCCCGGGCAACGGACCGGCGTCCGGGAACCAAGCTGGCCCCACGGTGCCCGCCACCGAGGTCTTCGGGGAAGACCAGGCCACGTGCGTCCTGCTGGGCGGACCCGGCGGCGGCAAGTCCACGCTGCTCCGTGCTCACCTGGCGGACTCCGCCGACGGTTGGCTGGGCGGCATGACCGGGAAGACGATCCCGGTGATGGTGAGCGCAGCAGCCCTGACCGGCACGGACCCGCTGCCCACGGCCCTCGCCAAGGCCGTAACCGGCGACCTGCGGCAGGTCGGGCTGCTCGACGAGCTGACAGCCGACTTCTTCCGCCACCCGCCACGCGCCGGGGTGTCGTGGCTCGTGCTGGTCGACGGCCTTGACGAAATCCCCGACGCCGATACCCGCAGCGCTGTTCTGACGATGCTCGCCGGCGCTGCCGCGGCCGGGACGGGACTGTACCGGTTCGTCGTAGCGACCCGCCCCTTGCCCGCAGTGGAACTCGGCGCACTGCGCCGGCATGTGCCGCGCTACGAACTACAGCCCTTCTCCCGCGATGACCTGCTCACCTACGCCACGCACTGGTTCCGCCCCTTGGATGACCCCGTCCGCCACGCCAAGGCATTCATGGCCGGGCTCAAGCGCTCACGCCTGGAGGTCCTGGCCCGTACCCCGCTGATGTCCTTCATGCTGTGCCAGCTCTACGCGGCCGATCCCGCTCGTCCCCTGCCCGACGGCCGTACCAGGGCGTACGAGTCATTCGTCGAACTGATCTACGAGCAAAACAGGCACAAGCAGGTCGCGAATACTCACGACAAGGCGATCCGCGAGCTGAAAGACCGTTACCAAGTTCCCCGGGACAAGGAGGCCGCCGAGCAGGCTGCGCAACGAGTGTGCTATCACCTGCCGGAACTGATCGACCACTTCGCCCACGAAAGGATCAACGGCAGCACCGTGCCCGCTGTCGAAATACTGGCCTCACACCAGCAGGCGAGCCGCCCGCCGAAGGTGGAACAGAGCCTGTGGAACTCGTTCCTGACTGACCTCCTGCGGCCCACCGGCATCCTGACCCAGCGCGCGGACGACTTCGACTTCCTCCACCAGACCCTCCTCGAGTACCACGCCGCCCGCCACGCCACCCGCGACGAGCAGAGCCGTACCCGACTCCTCAACGACCTGATCGCCTCGCCAAACGTTCCGGCTGGCGGTCGCCTGGAACCACCTGACCTGGATCACTCCTACCTCGGTTTCCTCCTCGACGGACTCCTCGTCCCTCAAGACTGCATCACAGCCGAGACCACCCAGTATCTGGAGGAACTCACCGCACACGGAGGAGTAAAAGTCTGCCGGATGCTCACCACGCAGGTTTTCCTGAGGACCAACCTCCCTCCCCGCCCCACCGCCGCCCAACTGGGCCGCTTCGTCGACGACATCACCCTGTACGGCTTCTCCCGCGTGGGGGCGGCCGAGGCACTGGCCGAGTTGGATAGGGAAGCTGGTGTGGCTCACCTGACCAGCCTCGCCGACGACGACAACCTGGGCGTCCACTTCCACGTGCGGGCGGCCGAGGCACTGGCCCGGGTGGACCATGAGGCTGGTGTGGCTCACCTGGCCCGCCTCGCCGACGACACCACCCTGTATAGCGCCCGCGTGCACGCGGCCGAGGCACTGGCCCGGGTGGACGGGGAGGCTGGTGTAGTTCACTTGGCCCGCCTCGCCGACGACACCACCCTGCGCAGCGACACCCGCGTGCAGGCGGCCGAGGCACTGGCCGAGGTGGACGGGGAGGCCGCTGAAGCCCACCTGGCCCGCCTCGCCGACGACACCACCCTGGGCAACTACTTCCCCGTGCGGGTGGCCGAGGCACTGGCCCGGGTGGACAACGAGGCCGGTGCGGCCCGGCTGACCCGCCTCGCCGACGACACCACCCTGGAGAGCGTCTTCCGCGTGCGAGTGGCCGAGGCACTGGCCGAGCTGGACAGGAAAGCCGGCGCGGCCCACCTGGCCCGCCTCGCCAACGACACCGCCCTGCACGACGACATCCGTGTGCAGGCAGCGCAGGCTCTGGACCGGGTGGTCGGGGAGGCCGGTGCGGCCCGGCTGGCCCGCCTCGCCGACGACATCACCCTGGACAGCGACCCCCGCGTGCAGGCGGCCGAGGCACTGGCCGAGCTGGACAAGGAAGCCGGTGCGGCCCACCTGGCCCGCCTCGCCGACGAGCCCGTGGAGAGCGCCTACCCCGTGCGGGCGGCCGAGGCACTGGCCGAGCTGGACAAGGAAGCCGGTGCGACCCGCTTGGCCCGCCTCGCCGACGACATCACCCTGGACAGCGACACCCGCGTGCAGGCGGCCGAGGCACTGGCCGAGCTGGACAAGGAAGCCGGTGCGACCCGCTTGGCCCGCCTCGCCGACGACATCTCCTTGCCCGCCGACACTCGCGTGCGGGCGGCCGAGGCACTGGCCCGGGTCGACAGGGAAGCCGGTGCGGCCCACCTGGCCTACCTCGCCGACGACGACATCCCCGACGACTTCCGCGTGCGGGCGGCCGAGACACTGGCCCGGCTCGACAGGGAAGACGGAGGACGTGGAAGTGTTCGTTAGAGGATGATCCCCCAACGGGCAGTCGCGATCTTGCGCGGCGGAGAGCAGCGACCTGCGCGCTCACCGTCTCATTTAGGGGGTCCGCTGATCTGTCCGGTGAACGGGGGCTATCCGTGTGAGCGGGCAACGGAGTACCGAGTGCTGGAACGCGCCCGCGTCGGCTCCTGAGATTCACACCGCAGACCGCTCTCACCAGCAGGACCTCGCTATTTGGAGCTGGTGACACGTTCGTTAGTGACACCCGGACTTGACTGGTGCAGAGAAGGCCTCTGGGCAACCCCCGGCGGATCTCTGGAGGAAGGCGAGACCTACGCCATGGCGATGCTTCGTGAGCTGCGGGAAGAACTCGGGGTCGACGAGAAGGCCGTCGAATTGGGCCCGCAGCTCGCAGAACGCAGCAAGGACCACCTCGTGGGCGGCCGTGAAGTCCGTCAGGTCGAGCGGTACTTCCTCGCCCGCGTCGCGGGCAGCGCCGTTGACCTCTCCGGCGCCACGCAGACGGACAGCATCCGCGAGTGCCGCTGGTGGACAGCGGCCGAACAGCGGTCCACTCGAGAGACGGTGCATCCCGTCGGTCTCGCCGACCTGGTGACGGCGGTCGCCGAGGGTCGTACGCCCGAACAGCCCGTCGCGCTCGCCAGCTGAGCCACGGGTCGGCCTGTAGTCGCCGCGTGGCGAGACTCGTTGCTGGAATCCCGAACTTCGCAGTTGATGAGTTGGCTGTGGTGAGCTTTTTTACCTCCACGTCATCCGCCGCTCCCGATGACGCTAGCCAGCTCTCCTGCAGCCGGCCCGGAGAGCACCACATCTCTTGCACGATGTCCTGCAGCATCTCCTGCGAAATCTCTTGCGTCATCTCTTGCGCAGAACCGAAGCCCCAGCGGGCATACCCGCAGCTCACCACAGCAATTCGGCCGTGGTCGGGATGCTGACATCCCCTCTGGAGCCGCTTTCCCAGGCCGGTTGAAGATGAGTGAGACGGGGGCGGGGCGAGCGCAGACGAGCACAGCCGCAGGGAGGGCGACGCCGTCTGGGCGACGCCGGGCAGCTTCGCCGCCGCGTCGGCACCCACAGTGAAGCCGACCCGGGCCTGGCCACTGCCCGGCGGGAAAAGCAGCAGCTTGTCGCGCGATCCGCTGCGGAATGTCGGTGCCGCACAGCGTCATCACCAACAGCCGCGACGCGGCGCGGGCCTTCGCGAAGGACGTGGACGGCCCGCTCAATGATCGCCGTCGGCGGCCACGTCTTCGGCGGCAAACTGACCACGACGAGCGAGGCTGCCGGAACCGACTGGCGAACCGACTACGACCACATCGAATACGACACTGTCGACGTCCCCGACCCCACCGCGACCGCCGTGCGCCGGTTCCTCGCTTATTACGGCATCGCCTTCGGGGCATTCGACTTCGCCGTCACTCCCACGGGGCGGTGGGTGTTCTTCGAGAACAACCCCGCCGGCACCCGGGGATGGGTCGAAAATCGTACCGGCCTGCCGATCGCCGCGGCGCACGCCAAGTACCTGATGGGAGCCACCACATGACCGTGCCCGACGACGGCGCAACCGCTGCCGCACGACAACGCATGGCCGCCGATCTCACGGCAGAGCACCCGAGCGAATGGGCCGACGCCTTCGCCTCCGTACCCCGCCACCTGTTCGTGCCCCGCTTCCACCAGCAGGACAGCACCGGGACGTGGCAGCCGCTCACCCGGTCGGACCCGGCCTACCTGGAAACGGTCCACAGCGACACGGCCCTGACCACCCAGCTCGACGAACGCGGTGTCCCTACCAGCTCCTCCAGCCAGCCGTCGATCATGCTGGCCATGCTCGAAGCCCTGGACGTGAGCGAAGGCCACCGCGTTCTCGAACTGGGGACCGGCACCGGATACAACGCCGCGCTGCTCTGCCACCGGCTCGGCGATGCAAACGTGACCAGCATCGACATCGACCCTGACCTCATCGACACGGCGGCCTGACGTCTTCAGCAGGCAGGTTTCAACCCGACCCTGGCGGTCCGCGACGGCGCGAAGGGTCACCCCGGCAACGCCCCGTACGACCGCATCATCTCGACTGTCGGCCTCCACGCCATCCCGAAACTGCTCCTGCAGCAGGCAGCCCCCAACGCCGTCATCGTCGCCCCGATCGGATACGGCGTCGCCCGCGCCCACCGTCACAGCCGTCGGCCACGCCACCGGACACTTCCTCACCATCCCGGCGCACTCCATGGCGCGGCGCACCGGCGTATCAGAGCCCCAGTTCGACGCCGCACTCAAGCAGAGCCCAACCGCCACCAGCGTCCCGCCGGCGGACCTGCTGGGGCGGCTCAAGTTCCCCGCATCCCTGGCCCTGCCCGGCTACACATCCTGCAGCTGGCCGACGCAGGACGGAGATTTCGATGCCGTCGGACTGTGGACCCCCGACGGCTCCACCGCCATCGCCCACGCCTCGGGCTCCGTGCGGCAGGTCGGCCCGCAGAAGCTGTGGGACACCATTGAGGACCTGGCGAAAATCTTCGGACACGAACCCGAGCGCGACGCCTTCCTGCTGACTGTCACGCCGACCCGCCAGACCGTGTTCTACGAGGACACAGATGGACCAAGCTGGGCTCTCCCGGTCGCGTCCTGACTGCGTCAGCCAGAACGGCCCTGCCTGTCCACTGCCCTGTCGGGGCGGGCGGGGCCTTGTGTTTGGCAGCCACGCCCGCCCCCGGATGCCAGTGACACAACTTCCACGGCCGCTACACCCACGCCGCCGTGCGGAATGTTCCTTTCGCCGCATGGGTGCACAACTGACCGCTAGGCTCGATCCGTATGAGCGATGGATCCATGCGTGACGCCTCTGTGGTCGCGGCGCTCGACGCAGATGGCCTGGTTGCACTGCTGAGCGCCGACTTCCCAGCCCACGGAGGCGAGTAGTTGTTACTGCCCGGCGGGCGCCGCGAACACGGGGAGAGTGCGCTGGACTGCGCCCGCCGCGAGCTGCGCGAGGAAGCTGGAGTGACCGCCGGGCAGTGGCGGCAGCTGGGCTCGCACGCCATCACTCTGAGCTCTCCGGCGCGCGTTCACATCTACGAGGCCCGCGATCTGGCCCTCGGCGTCCAGGAACTCACCGAGACGGAGCAGGACTTCAAGCTGTCGTGGTGGTCGATGGCCGAGGCGCTGCGGGCCGTGCACGACGGGCGGTTCCTCCTTCCCGCGGGGCCGCTGGCCCTGCTCCTCGCAGATCATCGTCCTGCGAACGGCTGACAACCCGCCCCTGCGCGCCTAGGTCGACACCCTTCGGAAGAGCAACCACCGTGAGGAACGCCCCGATGGACGACGAATCGCTGTCGGATTGGGCCGAGCACCGTGACGTGCAGGTCGGCCGGCCGCGGAAGCGGTGGGCATCGCAAGCGGCAGCCCCGCGTTAGGTGGCCCGGAGCGTCCTACCGGCCCAGGTATTGAACTGCCTTCGCCGCCTTCGGCCCTGCCGTACGGTCGGAGGCGGCACCGCCCCACCCTCAATGCCGCCGTCGACGTCTGGGCGGTGAACGGGGAGTCGGGCGTTCTCGAAGCACAAGTTCGTCGTAGCTGTTGACCGGTTGCCGGCCCGCTGGTGAATCTGCCTCATGGCACGATTCATGCCTGCTGGTTCGGCCTGGACGGCGCCACCATTACCCGCGCCATCGGCGGGGTCCGGCCGCTGCTTGCACAACGAGGCTGCACCGTCGTGCTGGGCGTGTGGCTGAGCAGTCTCGCGAGTCATCGAGGACTTGCGCATTGACGGTCGGGCCGGGTCATTCAGCGGTGTCGGCGGCGAGGAGGCAGTGGTAGCTCCTGCCTGGTGCGTCTTGTCTGTTGCTCGTGACGGTGGCATGCGACCGAAGCAGACCATGATGGCATGAGAGGCGCGGATTATGGATTCTCGCTACAGCGCCGCCCAGGATGTCCCGATTGCGACCCCTGAGTTCGCGGCTGAAGGCGTTCCAGCGGTGTGCTCCCGTGACCGACGGGCATTTCGTCGGCCTTGCGCAACGGTGGAAAGCGAGTTTCATCTCGGTCCGTGCACTGGACGACGCGGGGAGCGGCGCATGCATTCATTGCTTCCGTATCGGTGCCGAGGGCGGGCCGCTCGGCGCCGACGTTGACGCAAGATCTACAACAGGGCGCGACCGCTGCATTGTTCCGTTTCCCTTGTTCTCAGATGTGTCAGCGTGTCGGTACTGGATCTGCCGGTCCTGAGGAATCTTCGAGGTAGACACCGAGAAAAAAGCGGGTATCATTCCCGTATGGCTCAGAAGATCGTTACCGTTTACACGGATGACCTCACCGGTGCGGAATCCGACGAAGTGCGGACGCATACCTTTTCCCTTGACGGCGTAAATTACGAGATCGATCTGGTCTCGGATAATTACGACAAGCTCTTCGAAGCGCTTGCTCCCTTCATCGAAAAGGGTCGCAAGACCGGTCGGGCGAGCGGGGCGGGGCGTGTGCGCAAGGCGCCGGCCGACGGGCCCAGTGCGGAGGAGGTCCGAGCCTGGGCTCGGGAGAACAACTATCAGGTCAACGACCGAGGACGCGTTCCGTCCAGTATTCGTGAGGCTTATGATAAGTCCCGCTGACTGCACAGACCTTCGTTCCGTACCTCGTGGGCGGCCCGGGGAAAACGCACATAGATTCCTTGTCGAGACGCTCCTGATCGTTCATGGCGGGAGCGGGGGCGCGGGAATTTCCGTAAAGATGTACCTGGCCGATGACGTAGGTCAGGTACGCTGGGCGATTCTTCGGCCCGCGGCCCGGAGAGGACTCAGGACGGACTCGCTCGACGAGCCGTACGTTCCCGTGGCAGTGAGCATCCTGCACCCTTGCGCGCAGTCCATCAGTTCCAATGGCTTCGTCTACGAGACGGACAGCGCTTCGATTTGGGAGAGGCGTTCGGCCGTCTCCGCCTGGTGAGATGTTCACGAGTTTCGACAGTGCTGGGCTGGTCCTTGCAGTGCTGTCGAGTTGCGGATCCGCACTGTCGACCACGAACTCAATCGTCGCTACTGGTCCACTTATCAGCCGTCGCCGACACACCAGCACACGGCGCGCCGACAGGCGGTTCGCCGACTCCACACCAATCAGCGTCTTCCCGGACCCGGTCGCGGCGATCACCTGCGCCCTGAGTCCTTCGGGCGGCATGTGGCCACCGGAGGGCTCGGAGAGGACGCGAAGGACCGAGTCCACGGCTTCGATCTGATGCGGGCGCAGCGCCTGGTGCGGCATGCGAATCCCTTTCTCATGGCGGTGAGCTAGGCATCGGGGCCTTCAGGCGGTGGGGTTGGCGAGCCGGCGTGCTGTTGTGTACCGCGCGCGGCCCACGAGATCCGGGGCGGTCGGACAGTACGCAGCCGCACCATCTCCTGCAGCTACTCCTGCGACATCTCTTGCATCACCTCTTGCGGCATCTCCTGCGCGAGAACCGGAGCCCCAGTGGGCATCCCCGCAGCTCATCCCAGCAATTCTCGCGTGGTCGGAATGCTGACATCCCCTCTGGAGCCGCTTTTCCCCTGCGGGTTGCAGTTGAGTGAGTAGGAGGCGGGGCGGGTGCAGAAGAGCAGAGGCCGCTGGGATGGTGATGTCATCTGGACAGTACCGGGCTGCTTCGCCGTTGCGCCGGCCACCCGTGGCGGTCACGTGAATTCCGCACTGCGCTCCTGCTCGAACCACTGATGCGCCTCGTTCACGGCGCGTTGCCAGGTGCGTGCGACGCCCCCGTGCTCCCGCGCTAGTTCAGCGGCGAGACGGTGACGAGGTCCGCCCGTCTCCCGGAGCGCTTCCAGCGCCACCATCACCGCGTGCTCGCGCCGTTCGCGGCCAGGGCCGCCACCGCGGGCTCCCTGCCCGTCTCCCGGCCGCCGGCCCGTCCCGAGGGACGCGTCCGACGTCCTGTTGCCAGGCCACCCAAAAGCTCTCTACAGCCTGCTGGGCGAAGTACAGCGTCGGTTCACGGTGGACACGGGTCGCGTCTTGGGGATGGTCCCTCGGCCTGCCTGCGGCTCGGGCCGCAGTTTCTCCTCCGCGCTGAACGAGGTGGCCGGTCCGCGCAAGGCCAGCACCGCCAGGCCCTTCGCGTCGAACCGCTCGACGCGATCGAATCCGTCGGTGACCGCGGCGAGTTCGTTCTCGTCCAGCGCGATGTGGCGCCGCTCTTCCGCGGTGTGCTCCACGACCGGCGTGATGATGACGAGCACCCCGCCCTCGCGCAGCCGCGCGGCCAGACGGCGCAGGACACGAGCGCGATCGCGGATGAAAGCGACGGACAGCCGCAGGACGATCAGGTCGTAGCCGTCTTCGGCGAGGTCGGCCAGGTCTTCGTGCTCCACGTCCAGGCAGAGCCAGCGCACCCCCTCCCCCTCGGCCTGCTCGGCGCGGGCCCGCGTCAGGGCGCCCTCGGCGAAGTCCACGCCGTCGACGGTGTAGCCGAGCGAGGCGAGGTACGCGGCCATCTCGCCGGTCCCGCAGCCGACGTCGAGAGCGCGGCCGCCCTCGGGCGCCGGCGCGTGCTCGACGAGAAGGCCCTTCTCCTCGTCCCCGAGCCGCCGGAAACCGCGGCCGTCGTTGTAATGCTCGGACCATTTGGCTGGGGTGGATCCCACAGATCGCTCCTCGTTGGTGAAAGGCGGGCCGGCGGTGCGGTGTTAGGGCAGTTCGACGGGGCCGTAGAGGGCGGCCGGCTGCTTGGTCTGCAGTGCCCAGTACCGGTCGCCGAACGACCAGTGCCACCACTGCGTGCCGTAGTTGATCAAGTCTGCGGCGGACAGCGCCCCGCCCAACGTGGCCCGGTTCGTGCGGGCCAGGTGCCGAAGTACGCGGCCTCGCCGGTGCGGCGGGCCTCCTGCACCTCGCTCAGGCGCGCGAAGTCGCGGGGCGGCATCAGGGTCTTCCACCCGGCCAGAGGCAGGACGCGGACTTCGTCGTGCTCCTGCGGATTCAGGGTGATGCCGCGGATCTGTGCCGCGGTGAGTCGGCCGCCGTCGAAGACCGTCCCGATCGTGCTGTAGGGCCACTTGGCGCCGGGCAGTCCGTAGACGGTGGCCAGCAGCCGGGGTGGGCCGGACACGGTCAGGCCGGTCTCCTCCCGGCCTTCGCGCACGGCCGTCTCCCAGGGGCGCTCGCCCTTGTCCATCGTTCCGCCGACCAGCTGCCAGGGGTGCGCGGGGGAGTAGACGGAGTGCAGTTGGAGGAGCCGGTCGTCCTCGTCGGTGAAGTACAGGCAGGAGAACGCGGTGGCCTTGAGAACTGTCTCGGCGTACTGCGCGGGCGGCAGCCAGGTGGGGCTGCTCTCCGTGGTGCTCGCGACGGCCGGTTGTTCGAGCCGCGTCATCCGCATCAGCGCCGGGCTGCCCGTAAAGCCCAGTTCACGGTAGAGCGGTAGCGCTTCCATGCTGGCGTGAAGCTCGAACAGCGTGACGTGCTCGACGCCGGAGAGGTGGTCGAGCAGTGTCGAGACCGCGGCCCGGGCGTAGCCGCGACGCCGGAAGTCCGGTTGTGTGGCGACCACTTGGACGCGGGCTGCCAGGCCCCGGGGGTAGGCCGGTGCCGGGAGCACGGGATGGATCAGGCCGAGGGCGCAGGTGGCCATCGTGCCGTCCGGGGTGTCGATGACGAAGGCCCGCGCGTCCCCCTGTTCGGTCAGCCGCGGTGCCAGCTCGTCCGTGCACCGCCGGATCCACTCCTCGTTCAAGGGTGCGGACAGGACGTGCTCGGAGCGCATCCGGATGATGGCCTCGGCGTCAGCGGGTGTTGCCGCGCGGACCGGCGTTCGCCCGGCGGCATCCTGCGGTTCGGTCGCGGCGACGGGTGCCGTGTTGGCGTTCACGGGGCATCTCCTGTCGAAGAGAGTGGTGGGTGGTGCTCGGCGCGCAGCCGGGCCAGCGTCCGCCGGCCGCGCTCGATCAACTCGGGATCACCGTGGGCACTGCCGAACGAGATCCCGCTCATGGCATCGAGAGCCATGTCGATGCCCAGCCGTGCTTCCTCGGCATCGGTCAGGGACCTGCCGTACCCGGCCAGGAACGCGTCGAACAGGTCGGGGCGGCCGACCCAGGCATCGGACAGGCGGACCAGATCCCGTACGGCCGGCCCGGGCTCACTGCGCTCGAGGTCGATCACCGCGACGAAGACGTCGGGATCGTCCGCTGCGTACTCCGCGTCGGGGACGGCAGCGTCGGCGATGCAGAGGATGTTGCGGAGCTGGAAATCCCCGTGGGTCTCCACCCACTGCAGCGGCGGCAGGTCCTTGGCCTGCCGGACGAGCTCGCGGACGAACTCCTCATCGCCCGGACGCAGATGAGACCGCGCCCCGGCCAGATGCCGGTCGGCCTTGGCAACGGCCGGGCCGCTGCCGGCAGGAGCAGGCCGTGGGGGAGAGGACTGGTGGATGCGGCGGGCCAGGGCGCCGATCCGGTGGAAGACAGCCCTCTCCTGCTGCGGGGCAAGCACAGCGCCGTGCAGCGGACGGCCCAGCACCGCGGTGAGCACCACGGTCCTCAGCTTCTCGTCGGCGGCCACCAGCCGGGGCGCCGCCTCCCCCAGTGCCGGTGCCCACGTGCGTAGCCCGCGTACTTCCCTGCGGTGGAACTTGTCGTTCTGGTGGACCTTCACGTACCAGGTGCCGCCCTGCGCGCCTTGGGCCCGCCACACGCGGCTGTCCTCGCGCGCCCACGACGTATCCGTCCACTCGGTGATCCGGCCGATCGCCTGCTCTGCGAACTCCACGACCGGGGCGTCGGGACGGCGGGCTAACGCCCGGCCGGTCATGTCCGGGACGAGGCGCAGTCGGTCGGTGTCGGGGTCGAAGGCGATGGGGTCGCGGGGCAGTTGGAAGTGCACGGCAAGGTGTGCGCCAGAGGTGTAGGCGTCCAGGCCGGCACGGCAGTACGCCACCATCCCGGCGGGCAGAGCGTTAAGGGGCGCCCACTCCATCGCATCGCAGACGTCCGGCTCGGCGATCCGGGGCTCGCCCTGCCACTGTCGGACCTCGAAGAAGTATCCAGAGCGGGAGGAACCGCCGGGGCTGCGATGGTGCACGGTCACCGCGGCCCGCACGTCGGCCGGGTCGATGACGACACCGGTCTCTTCCTGCGCCTCACGTACCAGGGCGGCGACGACGTCCTCGTGCGGACCGTCCAGATGCCCCGACGGCAGGTGCCACAGGCCGGCCGCGTACACCTGCCCGGCCCGCCGCGAGAGCAGAACCTCCGGCCCCTTGGCGGTCTCCCGGCGCAGGATCAGATGGACGTCCACCGGCTCGGTGTGCCGCTGCCCGCTCACTGCGCCCCACCCGGACGCCGGGCGGGCAGGACCGTGAACACGGCCTCCTCCACCAGCGATCCGCCTGCCGCGAGCTCGGCAAGCAGCGCCCGGGCCTCATCCTCGAACGATGCGTGCCGCTCCCCGAACAGGTCGGCCCCGGCGAAGGACGTGCTGCGCAGATGGCCGAGCACCACCTCCGGCGTCCAGGACCGTGTGGCGGGGACCCGGTGCTCGGTCACGTCGCTCCACGCCGAGCCGGCGAGGTCCTCGCGGAAAGGGCGGCCGGGCTCGGGGTAGTCGCCGAGCGCTCCGGCACGACGCCTGGGCCCCAGGTAGCGCTGGATCAGGTCGCGCAGCGTCCGGGTCCAGTCGGCTTCGTATGTCCACAGGCTTCCGTCCCCCATGATCGCCAGCGTGGCCTGCGGGGCGGCGACCCGGTGCGCCATCGCCAGGACGTCCGGACCGTCCATCCAGTGGTAGGCCCGACAGCAGGTGACCAGGTCCGGCGTCCATCTGTCCGCCCCGGGCCGTGGGGCGAGGGGCTCGTAGAGGTCGGTTGAGGTCTGGACGAGCTGGAGGGTGTACTCCCTGAGCACACGCGTGGGAGCGGCCCGGGCCTGGTCGAGCATCGGCCGACTCCAGTCGACCGCTTCGATGTACGCGAGGAAGGGGAGCGCCGTCAGCGGAGCCCGGGGGGCCTGCCCGGTGCTGGTGCCCAGGTCCAGCAGCGTCGGATGGGGAAGATTCCGGACAGTGTCGGCCAGCAGCTCGGCCACCTCGGTCGGCGCACCCGGCCGGTAGCGGTCGTACTTCTCGGCTGCCGCCGTAGACAGGGCCCCTTTGCCCGGAGGCAGGCTCGGGAAGGGATCGCCGGGACAGGTCACGTGGATGCTCCCTCGTCGAGCGGGCGGGGGGTGGGCAGGTGCCAGGACAGACGGCCGCACGCCGATACGGCCCGCTGGCCACCGTCGGGATCGAAGACAAGGCGGTAGCGGCTGGGGCTGTTGGCCGCCCGCCACCGACCGGCCAGATCCTGGATCTCCTTCCAGATGTTGCGCGGACCGTGGGTGGTGACGTTCCAGCGACAGCGCTCCGCAGCCTCCACCCGCAGCCACGACCCGCAGCCGGGTGCACCGATCACCAGATGCTTGGCGCCGAAGTCCCGCACCAGGCCGCCGCCGAGGAGGTGGTCCGTGGCCAGCCACAGGCCCCGGTCGTCGTCCGCCGGCGGCGCCAGCATGCTCAGCTGCGTCCAAGTGCCCGGCTCAGTGGCGATGCGCTGCCGGAACTCCTTGCTGAGCCAGATCCGCTCCATGCCGTGCCCGGCACGATGGGCGAACTCCACGGCCCGCAACTCAGCCTGAATCTGCCCGTCGGCGGTGCGCTCGACGACGGCGAGGCCGGGCCATGACGGGGACGCGCTGCTGACGTGCGCCAGCAGCCGGCCCCCGGGAGCAAGCTGGTCGACGAGGGCCGTCGGCACACACTCCACCGTGTACGACACGAAGATCCGGTCGAACTCCCGTTCTGGTAGGCCCTGTTCGCCCGATCCGCACACCACCTCCGGCCGGAAGCCGAGGTCGGCCAGCCGGGCCACAGCCGCGCCGGTGAGGTGACGGTCCCGGTCGAGGGTGGCCACCCCCTGGTCTCCGCAGACCTGGCAGACCACTGCGGCGGTCACCCCCGCGCCGGTCCCGACGTCCAGCACCCGCTGACCGGGGCGCAGATCGAGTTCCTCCAGCAACGAGGCGGTCAGGCCCATCACCGTCGACATCGACGTGATCGACGCACCCGACCGCGTCCCACGCGCCCGGCCCAGCAGCGGTTCCCTGTCGTGCTGGACGAGCACACTGGCCCCGCCGTACAGCACCTCCAGCAGCTCGGGGCGGTCCTGCGGCGCCGACCAGTCCAGCAGGTCCCACCGCGGCGGTTCTTCGCCCGGGGCGGTGCGCCGTACGTACGCCTGCGGCATCAGTACCTCACGGGGCAGCATGAGCAGGGCGTCGCGGACCGGGCCCGGCCGCAGAGCCCCTTCCTCCTCGAGCCGGGCGGCCATCGCCGCCCGCGCGGCTGCCGGATCCGCTTCCGCATCTGTCGGTGCGGCGCCGCCGGCCGGGCCTGCTGAGCGTCCCGGTGCCTGGTCGCCGGCGGCGGGGCATGGGTCCAGAGTGCTCATTGCTCGCCCCAGCCCATCTCGGCACTTCGCTCACCGGCTGTGTTCAGTTCCGTGTTCACGGGCTCCCTCCCGAGGAGCGGTCGTGCCGCGCATCTCCGGCGGCCGCGGGATTGGGCACCATCGGCCCCAACGGTGATGGCGCCGGTTGCGCGAGGGCGCCTGGTGAAGGAGGAGGCGCAGAGCGCGAGCCGGGCATTTCCAGCAGGCTGCGCAGCGGCGAGCGGTAGAGGACCACGACGGGGGCGACGAGGAGGCAGGTGCCGACGATCAGGGTGGGACGCACGCCGGTCCAGGTGCCGAGTCCGCCGGCGAGGAGTGCGGCAACCGGCCGCGCACCGGAGGTGAGCCAGGTGCTCACGGCTTGCATGCGGGCTTGCATGCCGTCGGCGGTGATGACCTGGCGAATGGAGCGCTGGGTCGTTCCCGCGGCCGCGGCACAGGCCAGCTGGAGGAACAGGGCAGTACCGATGGCGAATTGCCAGGCGAGGCCGGGAGAGGCGAGCAGCAGAGGGATCTGGGTGAGCGGGATGATTGCGAGAGCGGCGAGCATCATCGGGCCGGGCCCGTACCGCGCCGCGAGTGTCGGAGCAGCCAGCGCGCCGACCGCCGCGCCCAGGGCTCCGAGTCCCAGGACCACGCCGAAGACGGTCGTCCCCATCGCGAGGGGCCGGAGCAGGTACAGCGCCCACAGGGTGTTCAGGAGCGCCAGGGCGCCCGACGTTGTGGCGTTGACCAGGGTCAGGGTGCGCAGCCGGTGGTCGCGGTGCACGTACCGCAGGCCCTCACCGATCTCGGTGTGCAGCCGATGCCCCTGCGCGGGTGCCAGGGGGCTCTCGGGGGCCAGGATGCGGGCGGTGCACCAGGCGCTGATGAGGTAGGAGATGACGTCCCCGATAAGTGCCCGGGCCGGGCCGAGGAGTGCGGTCAGGGCGGCGCCGAGGTTGCTGCCCGCGGTGGCGGCGACGGCGAAGATCCCGCCGATCCGGCTGTTGCTCCGCTGGATCAGGGACCGGTCGACCAGGCTGGGCAGGAGGCTGATCGCGGCGGCATCGTGCAGCACGCCCGCTGCGCCCTGTATGGCCGCGACCACCATCAGTTGGGCCAGGGACAGCCTGTCCAGTGCGGC
This sequence comes from Streptomyces sp. NPDC005141, assembly GCF_053599975.1. Taxonomy (NCBI): domain Bacteria; kingdom Bacillati; phylum Actinomycetota; class Actinomycetes; order Kitasatosporales; family Streptomycetaceae; genus Streptomyces; species Streptomyces sp. NPDC005141. The sequence continues at coordinate 43,179 of NZ_JBSFYW010000064.1, forward strand.
CGCTGCCGGGATGCTGGCCAGCGCGGCGGCGCTGACGAGATCGCCGATGATCATCTGCTTCCGCTTGGAGTGGCGATCGGCGAGGGCCCCGGCGTGCAAGGCCAGCAGTGCGGGCGGCAGTTGACCCAGGAAGGTCAGCCAGGCGACCTCGGCGGTGGTCGCGTCCAGCTCAAGTACCGCCAGCACGGGGATCACCATGGCGCTGATCGAGCTGCCGGTCACGCTGGCTGCCTGACCCGTCAGGTAGCGGCGGAAGTCGCGGTGTCGCCACAGCGAGGGCCGGCTGCCGGGTGAGGAGGGGTCAGCGCATGAGGTCATGGAGCACCTCCTCGGCTTCCGCCAGGCGCTCGCACAGCTCGACCACGGCCGCCTGCCGGTTCCGGCCGTACGCCTGAAGGTCTGGGGTGACAGCCGCCGGGTCGTCGACGGCCTCGGACAGGGGATACACAGAGCAGGCCAGGTACCCGGCTGCGACCCGGGGTACGGCGAGCAGTTCTTCGGCCGGCAGGGCCGGGTTGGCTGCCTGGTAGGCGGCGATCGCGCTGGCCAGGCCGGTGGGCCAGTCCGGCTCTGCCAGGACCGTGCGCGGGTCGAGGGCGATCCGCCCGAGCTCCCACACGGGACTGCGGTGCCGCGGCGGCCGGAAGTCGATCACTGCCGCCACATGCTGTCCGTGCAAGAGCAGGTTGGGCGAGGCCAGGTCGCCGTGGATGGTCTGCACCGTCAAGGCCGCCGGCAGCGCTTGGAGTACGGCGGCCACGGCGGGCAGAGCGTCGAGCCGCTGCGTTGCGGTCTCCCGTGCCCAAGCGGGAAACCCCGAGGTGGGTGGCCTCTTGGCGAAGCGGGCCAGCAGACGTTCGAGGCGCTGCCGGGCCCGTTTCATGTCGCAGACCTCCCGGGCGGGTACGCGGCGCGGCGGTCCGGCCGGGTGACGGGCCAGGGTCCGGTGCAGGCGGCCCACCGTCTCGCCCACCGCGGCCCACCGGTCGCCGAACAGGCCGCCTTCCGCTGTCTCCGCGTTCTCGACGTACGCCGCGACGGACACCGCCATCCCTTCGGCGGTCGCGATGAGATCACCGTCCAGGGTCCGCCGCACAGCCGGCACCGGGACTCCGCCGAGCCGCGCGAACTGGCAGAGCTCCAGCGCCTGGCGCTCCGCGTCCAGATCGGCGCCCGCCCGGTAGGCCTTCACGAACCACCGGCTGGCGTCGCTGTCCCGGGCCACGTAGTTGCGGGTCGCGGTCCCCACGGGACCTCTGTCGACCACGGTGGGGATGATCCGGTAGAACCGCGGCAGGATCTCCGCCACGACCATCACGTCCGACGGCGCGCTCATCACCGCACCACCGATCGACCGGGGTAGTTCAGCAGCTGCCGCAGCGCTCGGGCATCCGTCTGTAGTTGCTCTTCGTTCTGGCACCCGAGATCGAGCACGTCGAAGGGCAGCGGTCCGCCCGGGGCCGGGTCCGTACCGGCCTCGCGTCGCGGAACGCAGTGCCAGTGGGCATGCGGGACCGCATTCCCGAGCAGCAAGTAGTTCATCTTCACCAGCCTGTAGTGCTGCTCGAGGGCTCGGCCCAAGGCGAGGGTGTCGCGCCAGAAGGCGGCCGCTTCCTCTTCCGACAGCTCGGTGGGCTCGGCAATGTGCCGGGCAGTGAAGATCACGATGGCGTAGCCCCGGACCTCGCCAGATCGCCAGAGGTAGGACTGGGACACCTCGTTGCGGTGCAGCAGCAATCCCCACCCGATGTCGTCGGCCTGCCAGTCGTTGCCGCACATCGCACAGTTGTGGCCGGAGCGGTGTGCGAGGAAGTCTTCAGGCCAGGAGGCCGCACTCGGCTGCGGGAGCGTCATGAGGCTCACCAGCCCATCTCGGAGTACAGGCGGCGCCCGCCGAGAATGCCATCGGTCGCCAGCAGGGCGTAGGGCACGACCCCAGCCGGAAGACCTTGCGGATCCCACCACTGCCAGTCCACGCACTGGTCGGGTTCCAGGAACTCCGGGGCACCGGACCAGGACCGGGCCCAGAAAACCAGTCCGATCCGCGGCCGGGCGCCCCGCGAGTCAGTGAGGTGGACCAGGTGCACGAGCTCGACGTCGCCGGGCTCGATGATCAGAGCACCCTCATGCTTGGCCTCCCGCTCAAGCGGATGCCGGGCCAGATACGCCTCGGCGGTCCCACAGATGTCGGGACGGGTGGGCGGCACGTCATCACCTCGGGACAGCATGAGAGGGGCGGAGAAGTCCGTGGCCATGGGCGCGGCCGTCACGGCGGGGCTCGCCGAGGTGGCACTGCGGCGGCTCATGCGGGTGTCCCGTGCTTCTCGCCGTTGGACTCGGACGTGATCTGGTAGGACAGCAACTGCCGGAACAAGCCCGACTGTTGAGCGAGCTGCGCGTAGGTGCCCTCCTGGACGATCCTGCCTTCGTCGAGGACCACGATCCGGTCGGCGACAGCGACATTGGTGATGCGATGGGTCACCAGGAGCACCACGCGGTCCCGGGCGAGACCCCGCAGCCGCTGGAAGATGGAGTACTCGGCGCGGGGGTCGAGGTTCGCGGTCGGCTCGTCCAGGACCAGCAGTCCGGCCTGGCGGAAGAAGGCCCTCGCGAGGGCGATGCGCTGCCACTGACCGCCGCTGAGTTCCTCCCCGTTGAGCCACTCGCGGGCCAGGAGGGTATCCAGGCCGGCACCGAGCTTGTCGACGACCTCGTCGGCACCGGACGCCTCGCACGCCTCACGTACTGCCGCGTCGCCGCGTGCCGTGGACTGTCCCTGGGTCACGTTCTCGCGCACGGTCAGTGGCCAGTGCGCGTAGTCCTGTGGCACCAGGGCGACCTGCTGCCACAGTGCCTGTGGGTCGGCGTCACAGGTGGGGACGCCGTCCCACAACACCTGACCGTCCGTGGGCAGGTACAGGCCGCTGACCAGCTTCGACAGTGTCGACTTTCCCGAACCGTTGAAGCCGACGAGGGCGGTGACCTCGCCGCGGCGCAAGGTGAGCGAGACGTCGGACAGCGCTTCGCGGTCCTTGCCGGCATACCGGTGGGTGACCGACTTGATCTCGATCGTCGTCGGCGGCTCAGGACGGTGCGGGCCCCGGCGCATACGGAAGCCGCCGGCCTTGTCCAGGAAGCCGCTCCAGTCGTCCATGTACAGGCCCGTGCGCACGGCGCGCGCGCCGACAGACACCAGGCCGCGGACCGACATGCCTGCCGTCTGCAGAGCGAAGACGGCCGTCCCGGCACGCCCGACGGTGATATGGCCGCTCGCGAGCAGCCACACGACCGCCGCCCACACGACCGCCGATCCCAGCCCTCCGCACAGCGCGCCCAACAGGGCCATCCGGGCGGCCTTGTCAGCCGCGGCCCGGTCCTCACCGTTGATCCGGGCGACCGTCTGCCGGTACCGGCCGGACAGGAAGCCGGCCATGGTGCCGGCGCGGATCTGGTCGGCGGCGTCCTTCGTGAAGATGTGCCAGCGCAGCACCGTCAGCATGCGCTGGTCACCGTTGCTGCGCAGGTTCGCCAGGTAGCGCACCCTGGCGGCACTGACCTGGGCCAGGGCCTGGGGAAGGCTGGCCGTCACCAGGAGCGGGAGAAGAACCCAGTGCACGCCGGCCAGGACCACCGCCCCGGCCAGGAAACTGGCGCTCGAAGCGATCAGGTCCTGGCCCTCGTCGATCAGGTCACCAGTGACCTGTGCTCCTCGGTCCGCGGCCTCGCGGTCGCGGTTGAAGTCGGGCTCGTCGTAGGCGCACAGCTCGGCCTCGGCGCAGCCGGTGAGCAGCATCTGCTCGGCCTCGCGCGACATCAGCGGGCCAAGACGGGAGGACAGCCAGCCGACGGTGATCCCCAAAAGGGCGCGCGCTGCGGAGGCTCCGGCCAGAAGGGCTACGGACGGCCAGGCTTCGAGGAGCCGGTGGTAGACGTCTCCGCTGGTGAAAAGTGCGGTGAGGGTGCCGCTGATGGCGACCAGGCCGAGGGCCTGCGTCACGCCCGCGGCAGCTTGGCACAGCAGGAGACCGGTGGTCGCTCTCCGGTCGACCCGCCAGGCGAGAGCCAGTGAGCGGCGCACCAGCTGGGGCAGGCGCCGGGCCATGTCCCGCATCCGGATGGAGCGGCCGGCCGCTTCGCGGCTGCCGGTCAGGTCGACATAGCGCATCTGCGGCTCTGAGGCGGCGCCCGGATCGGTTTCGGGTCGGGCGTCCGCCTCGTTCTGCGGTTCGGGAGGCGGCGTCGCGTCTGGGATCGCCACGGGGGTGGTGCGCGGCCCCGGGACGCTGTCGGCTGATGCATCGGTGGGCTCGCTCATGCTGCCCACCTTGATGACGGTCGTGATGCGGAGGCGAACAGGGCGCGACGCACGTCGACGGGACGCCGGAACGCAGTGGCCTGAGCGGGGGGATTCTCGAACACGGGCTGAAGGGCGGTAAACACGCGGACGGGATTCACGGATTCTCCTTGGTAGCGGGGAATGAGCAGAGCACCCGCACAACGTCCCTGATCACGGGGCGGATACGGGCAGCCCCGGGCGACTGGTCGAGTGCAAGTTCGATGCCGCGGGGGAGGGCAAGTGCTGTCGGCTCAGGTGCATGGCACCTGCCCGTTCGATTCACTCGTCAAGGGGACAGTGGACGGCCAGAGTCCAAGCGGGGGATTGCATGGCGTCGACGGCACCGGTCTCCTTCGGCGGGCGTGGGTCTGCTCTGCGGACGGCACCCTCGCCCATGGCACCGACAATCAGCGGGGACGGCACCGCGATCCGGACAATCCGAATCGGCGGCGCTCCCCGGCCCGGCCGTGCTGCTGCGGGCCAATGACCTGGAGGTAAGCCGGAAGAAAGGATTCTCGAACTCCCCTGGCGCAGCCTGGAATTGGGCGCTCGGCAATGTGGCTTGAAGTGCCTTATGGCCGGGGTGTCGACCGGAGCGGCGTCCCGTGAACGGGCCCGCCGACGGCTAGCATCAGCACCTTCGACGCCGGGCGCCTGCACGGATCGTGCTTGCACATCCGAGCCGTTCCCGGGAGATGCGTCGGTACGTTTGGTACGCATTCGGCTTGCGATGACCCCGTGGCACCGTGCGTCCGCGTTCAGGGGCCCGCGCCGAGGTGACGAGGAACTGCACCTGGCTCAAGAGTGGGCGACCTGCCAGCCAGTGGCCGCTGCGTCCGCCGCCTTATGGACAGCGGCGATGGAAAGGAACCAGTGGCGTGTCCGAGATCGTTGACGAGTCGTCAAGGGATTGCTTGCTGAGACACCCCAAGCGACTCCTCGTGTCGACCGGCCCTCGCCAGCCCTCGCGAGGCGTAGGCTCCGTCAGCCCGACTACGCAGTCGTTGGCTCGCGTTGCACGTTCCCGGTAGTAGGCGAGAAGCCTCCTGGTTTCCTCTGCTGTCGTGGACTTTTCGGCGGCACGTGCAGCGCCCGGCAGGGCCGGGCGCGCGTCAGGAAGGCCCGGGCAGGGCGGCCGCGGCAGGGCGCGCCACAGGCGCTCGGGGTGTAGCCCTGGTTGTCTCCCCTCCCGTGTGGGACCAGCTTCTGTGCTGGTCGGGGACAGCCGGCCTGTTCGCCCGTCGTGCGGCTGTCGCGCAGGCGAGCGTCGGCGAGGGCTTCGATCGTGTCGGGACCGGAGGTGAGGGTGGGATGATCCTGTCCTCTCCGGTACGCCTGGCGAGCCCACGTGTACTGGATCGCCGGTGACGGACGAGGAAGACGAAGGATCGATGACACTGAACGTGGGTCAACGGGTGCGGCTGGCGGCGGATCTCCGGTTGGCCGGGTCGGTGACCCCAGCCGGGGAGCCGCCGGAGGAGACGGGTGCCTTCGCCGCCTCTGTGGCCCTGGCAGCAGGCATCGAGGGCGCTGTCGAGCGTGTGGACGAGCATCATCGGCAGCAGAGCCAGGAGGTCCGTGAGTACCTGCGCCTCAAGTCGCTCCTCGAGGACTTCGGCCACCAGATGCCGCCGGCGAGCAGAGAGCAACTGGAGGAGCAGGTGGGGGCCTTGGAAGAGCAGTGGGTCGCCTACCAGCGACGGATGCTCCGCGTCACGGTCCGCGTCCGGCTCGACAACGGATTCGTCCTCGACGATGTCCCCGCGGAGGCTTTCGCCTCCGCCTGATCAGGCTCGGGGCGCTCGCTTTCCGCGTTTCGGCTCGTCAGTCGGGCAGGACACTCGGGTTGAGGGTGCGGTGCGGGTCGAGGCTGGTGTTGGCGGCTTGCAGCGCCAGCACGAAGGGTTCGGGACGCTGGAGGTCGCAGCCGGGGCGGTGGTCGCGGCCCACGGCGTAATGGTGGGTGATCGTGCTGAGGTGGCGGTGCGGGACGTCGGTCGCGGAGGCCTTGATGTCGTCCCAGACCTGGACTGCGTCGCCGGGGCGGCCGGCCACGGCCACGGTGAAGTAGGGGGCGCCGTCGGGGTGGCCGTGGGTCAGGCGGCAATGAACGTCTACTACGTGGCACGCGACTGACTTGTGCCAGCCGGGCGGCACTGTCCGCCGACGCTTGGACCCGGACATCGTCTGGACATCGTCTTCGGGTGAGTAGGCCCGGGCGGGCAAGGGGCGAAACATCGGCTTCGCCGCTTAAAGGATCTTGCGTCGTATGGTGGTCTTCGGTGCTTGCTGTGATGGCGTACGGTGGGGGATACCGACGCGGGGTGGAGCAGCTCGGTAGCTCGCTGGGCTCATAACCCAGAGGTCGCAGGTTCAAATCCTGTCCCCGCTACTGCTGGAGAGGGCCCGGATCCACACGATCCGGGCCCTCTCGCTTTCCCGGGCGATCGCCCTTCTGGCTCCTGTCTGGTACGAGGCCAGGCAGCTGGGCATCGCAGCCTGGCTTCGCGGGCGGTGTGCGGCGTCGTGCCGGCGCGGCGCGGCCTTGGCGGCAGGTTCGGTCGTGAGTCCGGCGTGCAGCAGCTGATGGTGGGGGTTCCATCGGCGGGCCGGACTCGTGACGGTCCCGGCCGGGCCGGCACGACGTGCGGGGTCCGGTCAGTCCCGGTAGTCGGGGGTGATCCGGTCGGGCAGGCGGAGCATCGTGGTCCATGCGATTTCGAGCGCGGCATTGTCGTGCAGATCGCCTTCGGCCCTCCCCTCGAACTGCCGGGCGATGTGTTCGCACACTTCGTGCGGCGGGACGACGAGCGAGGCGCCGGCGGCCTGGGCGGCGAGCTGGATGTCGCAGGTCCTCTTCAGGCACTGCATCCGCAGGAACGCGGCGTGTCCGTGGTCACGTGACGCTTGCGTCCTTTGATTTTCCTGTCTGCGTCGACGCCCTGCCTGTCCTCAGCGACGTTCGCCGAGGTCTTCACGCTCTGCGCATCGATCGACTTGCGTTGGAGTGCGCTCGAACTCGTAGCGTCGCAGACACCACTACGCGCACGAGGCCCGTGGCGCCGTCCGCCTCTCACGGGATGCCGGCGTTGGGATTCGCCGCTTGAATCGATGAGGGGCTTCGTGCGCCCGAACGACAGGGAAAGGCTGGGACACGACATGCAGAAACGCACTCTGCGGGATCTCCAGGTATCGGCCATTGGCCTGGGATGTATGGGCATGTCTGCCTTCTACGGATCCACCGACCGGCAGGAGAGCATCGCGACCATCCGGCGCGCCCTCGACCTCGGGGTGAACTTTCTCGACACCGCGCAGATGTACGGGCCGCTCACCAACGAGTCGCTCGTCGGCGAGGCGATCCGGGGACATCGCGAGGAGTACGTGGTCGCGACGAAGTTCAACTACCGGATGGACAACGCCGTGCCGGGTGACATCAGCACGGTCGGCCCGCAGGACGGTTCGGCCGAGCACGTCCGCAGCTCCGTCCACGGCTCCCTGAAACGCCTGGGGACCGACCACATCGACCTGTACTACCAGCACCGGGTCGACCCGAACGTCCCCATCGAGGAGACGGTCGGCGCGCTGGGCGAACTGGTGGCCGAGGGCAAGGTGCGGTGCATCGGCCTGAGCGAGGCGGGCTCGGAGACCATCCGGCGCGCCCACGCGGTGCATCCGATCACTGCGGTGCAGAGCGAGTACTCGCTGTGGTCACGGGACGTGGAGGCCGAGGTACTGCCCGCCTGCCGTGAGCTGGGCATCGGCTTCGTGCCGTACTCGCCGCTCGGCCGCGGCTTCCTCGCGGGGCGGTTCACCTCGACGGATGAGCTGGACGCGAACGACTGGCGCCGGGAGAACCCGCGTTTCCAGGACGCCAACCTGGAAGCGAACCTGCGGCTGGCGGCAAAGGTGAAGGAGATCGCCGCCGAGAAGGACGTGACCCCGGCCCAGTTGGCGATCGCCTGGGTGCTGGCCCAGGGCGAGGACCTGGTACCGATCCCGGGCACCAAGCGCCGCACCTACTTGGAACAGAACGCCGCTGCGGTCGGCATCGCGCTGACCGAGGAGGACCTGGCCCGCATCGATGCGGAGCTGCCCGAGGCGGCGGGTGAGCGGTACGACGAGGCAGGGATGCGAGCCGTCAATCGTTAGAGCGGGTGTGTGGCCGGATAGAGGGCACGCGGCTGCCAGGGGGCACCGGCATCCGGGTAGCGCCAAAAGCACGGCCGCTTGGGCAGCACTGACTGCACGAACGAAAGCGGTGAGGGCCCGGACCACGTGCGTTTCCGGCCCCACACCGTTCCTCAACTCGCGCAAGCCGGGGCTGTGTCGTGAACCCCGCGAATCCGCTGCCGTTTCGGCGGCCAGCCTGCGAACTTCGGGCACGGGCTCGACCAGGCGAGGAATGACGGCGACTTCCGATTCGGTATGAACGACTACAGCGTCGGCTTCCAGGCGCAGCAGAACGCGACCTTCGCCCCGGGCTGGGACGTACACCGTTGTCGGTGTGCCACTGACGATCACCGATTACGCCTTTGCCGTGGTCTTCTGCTTGAGGCGTTCGTAAGGCGTCTGGCCGCCGAGGTCGCCGTGGGGCGATGGTAGTTGCAGCAGTCCCCAGGCCCCGTCTCTCCGGTCCACGCGGCAGGAGAGACGGCAAGACCTCCGGCCGCACGGCCACCCTGCTGCCGACGGCCGCAGTGTGGGATGTGGATCCGGGTGAGCAGGTTCAGGCGCTGCGGCGCGGTTTCCGTGCCGTCGTCTTCTTGGCTGCCTTCTTGGCGGGCTGCTTCTTTGCCGTCTTCTTGGCCGTCGTCTTCTTGGCTGTGGTCTTCCTTTTGGGTATGTCGTGGACGGTGGCGTCCTCGCCTCGGGACTTGCGGGCCTTGGCCACGGACTCCTTGAGTGCGGCCATCAGGTCGACGACCTGTGCCGGCTCCTCGGGCTCCTCGGCCGTGGGCGGTTCGCGGTTCTCCCGCTTCGCGTCGATGAGCCGCTCCACCGCCTGCGTGTACCGGTCGGTGAACTCCTCGCCTTCCAGGTCGTCGCGGGTCAGCCGGTCGATGAGCTGCGCCGCCTGGGCGATCTCCTCATCGGTGAGCTCCACCTCGTCCGGTTTCAGCTCGGACGGGTCGCGGATCTCGTCGGCCCAACGCATCGCGTGCAGCACGATGACGTTGTCGCGGACCCGGAGCAGGCCCAGCCGTTCACGGCCGCTCCAGGCGTACTTCGCGACGGCCACCTTCGACGACCGCTGCAGGGCCTGCCTCAGGAGGGTGTAGGGCTT
>NZ_JBSFYW010000065.1:0-51367 GCF_053599975.1 Streptomyces sp. NPDC005141
CCCGTGCCGGTGCCGCCCTCGCCGTTGCTGCTCTGGGCCTCGATGGTGACGGTGCTCGGCGCGACCGGCCGAACCCGGGAAGGGCGGGAGGAACAGGTGCTGCCCGTTCAGTCGGCCGCCTGCGCCGCGGTCTCCAGCGAGGGCGCTCCGTGATGCCGTCCCATCGGAATGACCAGCGGGGTGCCGCTGACCGGGTCCGTGGTGATCCGGCAGGTGAGGTCGAAGACGTCCTCCACGGTCCTGACGGTGATGACCTCGGCCGGGGAACCCTCGGCCGCGATCCGCCCGGACTTCATGGCGACGACGTGGTCGGCGTACCGGCAGGCCTGGTTGAGGTCGTGCAGCACCATCACGACGGTCCGGTGCTCCCGCCGGTTGAGGTCGGTGATCAGGTCCAGTACGTCGATCTGGTGGGCCAGGTCCAGATAGGTCGTCGGTTCGTCGAGGAGCAGGACCTCGGTGCCCTGCGCGACGGCCATGGCGATCCAGGCGCGCTGGCGCTGTCCGCCGGAGAGTTCGTCGACGGGCCGGTCGGCGAGGTCGGTCATGCCTGTGGCGGCCAGCGCCTGCCGCACGGCCTCTTCGTCCGCCCTCGACCACTGCCGCCACCAGGTCTGGTGCGGTGAGCGGCCGCGGTTGACCAGGTCGACGACGGTGAGTCCCTCGGGTGCGACGGGGCTCTGCGGCAGGATGCCGAGCCGCTGCGCGAGTTCCCTCGACGGCATGGAGTGCAGCGCCCGGCCGTCCAGCTGGACGGTGCCCGTGCGGGGCGCCATCAGCCGGGCCAGGGCCCGCAGCAGCGTGGACTTGCCGCACGCGTTGGCGCCGACGATCGCGGTGATCCGGCCCGGAGGGACGGCGAGGTCCAGGCCGTCCACCACCGGCCGGCTGTCGTAGGCCAGCCGCAGGCCGCTCGCCCGCAGGTCCGGGCCCGAGCCGGGCACACGGCCCGCCGTCAGGGGACCGTCCGGCAGGGGACCGGGCGGGGAATCAACCGACACGGGATCAGCCGACATGGGATCAACCTCCTGAACCCGCGCGGTTGGCGCGGACGAGCAGCCAGAGCAGGATCGGCGCGCCGAGGACGCCGGTGACGATGCCGACCGGGAGTTCCGTGCCGGAGATGAGTCTGCGGGCGATGAGGTCGCTGCCCAGCACCACCAGTGCTCCGGTGAGCCCCGAGGCGACGGTGGGCGGCCAGGCGGTACGGGCCAGGCGCTGGGCGATCTGCGGAGCGGCGAGCGCGACGAAGGCGACGGGGCCGGCCGCCGCGGTGGCGAAGGCGATCAGTCCGACCCCGGTCAGCAGGATGGCGAGCCGCACGAGCTGCACCCGGGTGCCGAGGCCGGTGGCGACCTCGTCGCCGAGCTGGAGGGTGCGCAGCAGCCGGCCGAACAGGAGGGCCGTCGGCAGCAGTACCGCCAGTGCGGCGACCAGGGGACGGGTCTCGGCCCAGGTACGGCCGTTGAGGTTGCCCACCAGCCAGCCGAGGGCGGCCTGTGCCTCGAACCGCCCGCCCTTGGCCATCAGGTAGTCGGTGGCACTCGCGCACATCCAGGAGACGCCGATGCCCACGAGGATGATGCGGTATCCGGTGGTACCGCGCCGCCAGGCGAGCAGATAGACGAGCAGGGCCGTGGCCAGTGCGCCGAACAGTCCGAGGGTCTGGGTGCCCAGGCCCCCGTCCCACCCGAGGACGATGCCCGCCACCACGGCGGTCCCGGCCCCCTGGGTGAGGCCGATCATGTCGGGACTGGCCAGCGGATTGCGCGTCATGGTCTGGAACAGCGCTCCGGAGACGCCGAACGCGATCCCGGCCAGCAGTCCGACGAGAGCGCGCGGCAGCCGAAGATCCTGGACGACCAGGACGGTGCCGGGGTCACCGGAGCCGCCCAGGGCGCGTACGACGTCCGCGAAGGCGACCGGATAGTCGCCGATCGTCAGACCCCAGCAGAACAGCAGGAAGGCGCCGATGCCCAGCACCGAGCACAGCACGACCAGCCGGGGCCGCAGGATCCCCGAGACGGGCGGAACGGCCAGGCGGTAGGCGCGGAACGATGAGGGGAGGGGCGACAGGGCCGAACCGGCCTTGTCCGGGGCGGAGTTCGTGGAGCGTGCGGCGGAGACGGATTCGCGCACGTTACACCTCCGCCAGGCGCTGACGGCGGACCAGGGCGATGAAGAAGGGGCCACCGATGAAGGCGACGATGACACCCGCCTGGACCTCGGTGGGACGGGCGACGAGTCGCCCGACGATGTCGGCGGTCAGCAGCAGGCAGGGCGCGAGGATCCCCGACAGCGGCAGCAGCCAGCGATGGTCCGGGCCGAGTCCCGCCGAGCGGGCGAGCACCCGGGCGATGTGCGGGACGACGAGTCCGATGAAGACGACGGGGCCGATGACCGCGACGGCCGCACCGGTGAGCAGCGTGATCGCGGCGACCCCCTGGAGCCGGACCAGACCCAGCCGGCGCCCGAGCGAGGCGGCCACGTCGTCGCCCAGGGCCAGGCTGTTGAGAGCCGGGGCGCAGGCCAGTGCCAGGACCGTCCCCACACCGAGGAAGGGCAGGATCCGCAGTACCGTGGCGGCGTCCTGGTCGGCCATGGAGCCCGCCGACCAGAACCGGTAGCGGTCGAGGGCGTCGGGGTCGGTGAGCGCGATCGCGCTCGTCAGGGAGGAGAGCATCGAGGTCACGGCGACACCCGCGAGGGCCAGTTTGACCGGCGTCAGACCGGAGCGTCCCAGTCTGCCGAGGAAGTAGACCAGCACACTCGCCGCGAGGGCGCCCGCGAAGGCGAACCAGACGTATCCGTAGAAGGAGCCGAGGCCGAGCACTCCGACGGCCATCACGATGGCGAAGGAGGCGCCGGCGCTGACCCCGAGCACTCCCGGGTCGGCGAGCGGATTGCGGGTCAGCGCCTGCATGAGCGCGCCGGCCAGCCCCAGGGCCGCTCCGGCGGTGAGCCCGAGCGTCGTGCGGGGGACACGTGCCGTCCAGACGATGTTGTCCACGAGTCGGCTGGGCGGATGACCGAACAGCGCCCGGACCACCTCGTCCAGGGGAATTCCGGCCGCGCCCACGGCGACGGACAGCAGGCAGAGTCCGGCCAGGACCGTACTCAGCAGTGTCACGAGAAAGACCGGGCGTATGTGCTTGCCCCCGGTCACCTTGCGGTCTCCAACGGCCAACTCCCTTAGGTTAGGCAGGCCTTAATCGTAGTGGTGCGACTCGGGTATGCCGAGACCAGGCTCTTTTGGTTAGGTAATCCTTACCTTAGTATGGCCGCGGTCCTCCGGCTCAGCCGGTTCCGCGCGTTGGGGAGGCACGGTCACCTGTGTCCGCTATCGAAGATCGTGTGTCGGGTGTGGATGGCGATGTGGCGGCGTACTGGCGTCGGCGGCTCGATCCGCTCCCCCAAGAGACCGCTCTGCCCGTCGACTTCCCGTACCCGGCGCACACCGCCGGTGAGCGGCGGACCCTGGGCCGCGCGCTCGCGCACCCGGCCGACGAGACGACCCTGCTGGCCGCGTACGTGGCGCTGCTGTACCGCTACGGCGGCGCGCACGACATCACCGTCGGGTACGAAGGGCTCCCGGTCAGGGTCGCTCTGGACGGCGGCACCGGATTCGCCGAACTGACGGGCCGGGTGGCGGCCGCATGCGCGGAGGCGCGCGCCCATCGACTTGAACTCGAGCGGCTGGTCGCGCAGTTGCGTCCGGAACCGACCCGCGGCGGAGGTCTCCTCTTCAACACGGCGTTCAGCGCGGAGCTCGGAACGGACATCGGTGCGGCGGCAGCCACCGGGCCGGCAGCCACCGGGTCGGCCGGCCCGCAGCCCCCGCTGGACCTGGCACTCGAAGTCGGCCCGGACGAACTGCAGCTGACCTATCGTCAGGACCTGTTCGGGGAGGCGACGGCCCTCCGCATGGCCGGCCACTACGCGACCCTGCTGGCCGACGCCCTCGCCCGGCCGCACACCCCCGTGGGTGAACTGGAGCTGCTCGGCGCCGAGGAGCGGCACCGTGTCGTGGGGGAGTGGAACGACACCGGGCACGGCGTTCCCTCCCGCACCTGGCCGGAGATGTTCGCCGAACAGGTGCGCCTGCGGCCGGACGCCGTGGCGCTGGTCTTCGAGGACACCCGCCTGACCTACGCCGAACTCGACGAGCGCGCCAACCGGCTGGCCCACACCCTGATCGCCCGCGGCGCCGGGCCCGAACGCGTCGTGGCCCTCGCGGTCCCCCGCTCCGCCGACCTGATCATCTCCGAGGTCGCGGTGCTCAAGGCGGGCGCCGCCTACCTCCCCGTCGACACCGACTATCCGGCCGACCGCATCTCCTACATGCTGGCCGACGCCTCCCCGGCCTGCCTGATCACCACCGCCGGGGTCGCCGCCGACATCCCGCCGTGCCAGGGCATGGACCGCGTGATCCTCGACGCGCCCGACACCGTGCGGGAGTTGGCGGCGAGCCCGGTCCACGACCCGGGGGACTCCGACCGGGGTCCGCTGTCGGTCGCGGGCGCCGCCTACGTGATCTACACCTCCGGTTCCACCGGTCGCCCCAAGGGCGTGGTGCTCTCCCACGCAGGCGTCGCCAAACTGGTCGCCACCCAGACCGAGCGGTTCGGGATCGGACCGCACAGCCGTGTGCTCCAGTTCGCCTCACCGAGCTTCGACGTCGCCTTCTGGGATCTGTGCCTCGGCCTGCTCTCCGGCGGCCGGCTCGTGGTCGTACCCACCGAACTGCGCGTTCCGGGAGCGCCGCTCGCCGACTACGCCCACGCCCACGGCATCACCTTCATGATCCTCCCGCCGGCCCTGCTCGCCGCCATGCCCGAGGACGTCGAACTCCCGCCCGCCACCCTGCTCGCCGGCACCGAGCGGGTCTCGCCCGAACTGGTCGGCCGCTACGCCCGCGGCCGGATGATGTTCAACGCGTACGGCCCCACCGAGGCCACCACCAACTCCACCCTCGGCTTGTGCGACCCCGACATACCCGCCGGCACGATCGTGCCCATCGGCGTGCCCGATCCGGGCACCCGGGCCTACGTCCTCGACGCCCGGCTGAACCCCGTTCCGGCGGGCGTCGCGGGCGAGCTGTACCTCGGCGGCGCCGGCCTTGCCCGCGGCTATCTCGGACGGCCCGACCTGACCGCCGAGCGGTTCGTCGCCGACCCGTTCGGGGAACCCGGCGAGCGGCTGTACCGCACCGGCGACCTCGTGCGCTGGAAGGCCGACGGGCGCCTGGAGTTCCTCGGCCGCGCCGACTCCCAGGTGAAGATCCGCGGCTTCCGTATCGAACCGGGCGAGATCGAGTCGGTCCTGCGCGGCCACCCCGCCGTCGACCAGGCCGCGGTCGTGATCCGCGAGGACCGGCCCGGCGACCGCAGGCTCGCCGCCTATGTCGTCCCCTCCCTGGACGCCGGGCCGGACCGCGGCGCCGCCGAGCAGGTCCAGGCGTGGAAGGACCTCCACGAACTGCTCTACTCCGCCGCGGGAACCGAGGGCGACCAGGACGGCGCCGGGGCACCCCGCGACGATGCCGGGGCCCACGACGGCACGCCGGCGGGCTTCCGTGAGAACTTCGCGGGCTGGAACAGCATGTACGACGGCCGGCCCCTTCCCGTCCGGGAGATGCGGGAGTGGCGCGACGCCACCATCACCCGCATCGAGGAACTGGCGCCGCGCCGGGTCCTGGAGATCGGCGTCGGCAGCGGCCTCATCCTCTCCCGCGTGGCGCCCGGCTGCGAGGAGTACTGGGGCACCGACCTCTCCGAGGAAGCGGTGCGCGCCCTGCGGACCCAGGTGGAGGCCGTGGACGGGCTCACCGAGCGCGTCAGGCTCAGCGCCCGCCCCGCCCACGACACCACCGGTCTGCCGCGCGACCACTTCGACACCGTCGTCCTCAACTCCGTCGCCCAGTACTTCCCCGGCGCCGACTACCTCGCCGACGTGCTCCGCGCCGCCGGGGAACTGCTGGCGCCGGGCGGCAGCCTGTTCATCGGCGACGTCCGCAACGCCCGCCTCCTGAGCTGCCTGCGCGCAGCGGTGGAGGCCCGCCGGGCCGGCGACCCGCGGGACAAGCAGGCCCTGCGCGCCGCCGTCGAACGCTCGGTGGCCTGGGAGGGCGAACTGCTCCTCGACCCGGACTTCTTCGCCGCCCTGGACGGCTTCGACGCCGACATCCGTGTCAAGCGCGGCAGTCACCACAACGAGCTGACCAGGTACCGGTACGACGTGGTCCTGCGCAAGCGGGCCGACGGCGTCCCCGCGCCGGCGGCCGACGAAGCCCCGCACTCCGCCGCGTGGTCCGAGCTGAGCGGCCTCGACGCCGTCGACGCGCTCCTCGCCGACGGCCGCGCTCCGTTCCGGATCACCGGCGTCCCCAACGCACGTCTGACGGAGGACCTGGCCGCACTGGCCGCCCTCGACGACAGCAGCCGCACTCCGGCACCCGCCGACGCCCCCGACCCGGAGGCCTTCCACGCCCTCGGAGCCCGTCACGGCAACCGCGTCGCCGTCACCTGGAACGGCACCGCCGACGACGGCAGCCTCGACGTGCACTTCGCCCCCGGCGAATCACCGCTCGCCGGGCTGTACGAGCCGAACGGCGCCGTCCCCCGGGCCAACCGGCCGGCCCCCTTCCGGGACGTGAACTCCCTGATGAGGGACCTGCGTTCGTACATGGCCGGACAACTCCCGGAGTACATGGTCCCGGCGGCCCTCGCCCCCCTCGACCGCCTGCCGGTCACCCCCAGCGGCAAACTCGACGCCGCCGCGCTCCCCACCCCGGACTACGGCGCCCTCAGCTCCGGACGCGCACCGCGCGACAGCCGTGAGGAACTGCTGTGCTCCGCCTACGCCGAGGTGCTGGGCCTGGACTCGGCCACCATCGACGACGACTTCTTCGCGCTCGGCGGCGACAGCATCACCGCCATCCAACTCCTCGTGCGGGCACGCAAGGCAGGCCTGCGCATCAGCTCCCGTGACGTGTTCCGGCACCGCACGGTCGCCGCGCTCGCCGGCGCCGTCGTCGAGCGCGGCGACCACACCGGCGACGCCGACGACACCCCGCTGCTCGACCTGACCGAGGCCGAGCGTGCCGCCCTCCAGGGTGAGCGGCCCCTCGCGGTCGAGGACCTGACGCCGCTGAGCCCGCTCCAGGAGGGCTTCTACTTCCACTCCGTGGTGGACGGCGGCGACCGTGACGCCTACGTCGTGCAGCAGGCCCTCGAACTGGCCGGGCCGGTCGACGCCGAGGCGCTGCGCCGGGCCGCCCAGCGCGTCCTGGACCGCCACGCCCCGCTGCGGTCCTGCTTCCGCCCGCTCCCCGACGGCCGCCCCGTGCAGGTCGTGGCCGCCGGGGTGGAACTGCCGTGGCGCGAGGTGGACCTCTCCTCCCAGGACGCGGAGGTCGCGGCCCCGCTCGCCGACGCCGTGGCCGCCGATGAGCGGTCCCGTCGCTTCGACCTCACCCAACCGCCGCTGATGCGCTGCGCGCTCGTCCGCCTCGCCGAGGGCCGCAGCCGTCTGCTGCTCACCTTTCATCACATCGTTGCTGACGGCTGGTCGCTGCCCGTGCTGCACCGCGAGCTGATGGCCTCCTACGGAGACGCCCCGGCCGCACTGCCCGAGGTCGCCCCGTACCGCTCGTACCTGCGCGGCCTGACGCGTGCCGACCGGGACGCCGCCCGCGCGGCCTGGCGTACGGCTCTGGCCGGGCTGGAGGAACCCACCCGGCTGGTCGGGGCGCCCGCCGACGGACGGCCGGTCGAGCCCGCACAGGTCCGTGTCGAGCTGTCCGAGCAGGTCACCGATCGCCTGGCGGCCCGCGCCCGTGAACTGGGCGTCACGCTCGGCACGGTCGTGCAGGGCGCCTGGGGTCTGCTGATCGGGCGGCTGACCGCCCGTCAGGACATCGTGTTCGGGACCACGGTCTCCGGCCGCGACGCCGAGGTCGAGGGCATCGAGTCGATGGTCGGCCTCTTCATCAACACGCTTCCCACCCGCTTCCGCTGGGAGCCCGCCGACACCCTCGCGGGTCTGCTCGGCCGCCTTCAGGACGAGCAGACCCGCCTGCTGGACCACCAGCACCTAGGCCTCGCCGAGATCCAGCGGGTCGCCGGACACGCGGGCAGTGGCGAACTCTTCGACACCCTGGTCGTCTTCGAGAACTACCCGGCCGCGACCGGCCTCGCCGACCCCTCCGGTACGGTCCGCCTCACGGGCCACGAGTTCCACGACACCGTCCACTATCCGCTCGCGCTCATCGTGAAGCCGGGCCGCCGGCTCGATCTGAGGCTCAAGCACCACGCGGAGCGGCTCGACACCGAAGCCGTGCGGCGGATCGCGGACCGGCTCACCCTCGTCCTGCGGGCCCTGGCCGCCGACCCCGGACAGCACGCCGCCGGCCTCGACCTGCTCACCGAGCGCGAACAGGCCGGCGCCCACCCCATGGGAGCGTCCGTCCAGGTCCCGGACACCACGCTCGCCGCCGCCTTCGAGGCCCAGGTCGCCCGCACCCCGGAAGCCGCCGCGGC
The DNA here is from genome assembly GCF_053599975.1 of Streptomyces sp. NPDC005141. Lineage (NCBI taxonomy): Bacteria > Bacillati > Actinomycetota > Actinomycetes > Kitasatosporales > Streptomycetaceae > Streptomyces > Streptomyces sp. NPDC005141. Next base: position 8,541 of record NZ_JBSFYW010000065.1, read on the forward strand.
GATCTACGCGGGCGAGACCCTCAGCTACCGCGAACTCGACCGCCGGGCAGCGGAACTGGCGCACCGGCTGTGCGCCCGCGGCGCGGGTCCCGGCACGGTCGTCGCGGTCGCCGTGCCACGTTCGACGGACCTCCTGGTCGCCCTGCTCGGCGTGCTGAAGTCCGGAGCCGCCTACCTGCCGGTCGACATGGACTACCCCGCCGACCGGGTGACCCTCATGCTGGCCGACTCCGGGGTCGCGACGGTCGTCACCACCACCGGCACGGCTCCCCGTCTGCCGTCGGTGCCGGGCCTCGGCGCACTGCTCCTGGACACCCCGTCCGACGCGGGGTCCGCGCGCGTCCCGAACCCGGCCGGTCCCGACGACCCGGCCTACCTGATCTACACCTCCGGCTCCACCGGCCGCCCCAAGGGCGTTGTCGTCACCCATCGCGCGATCATGAACCGGCTCGCCTGGATGCAGGGCCAGTACGGTCTCACCGCCGACGACCGGGTGCTCCAGAAGACCCCGGCCAGCTTCGACGTCAGCGTCTGGGAGTTCTTCTGGGCGCTGTGCGAGGGAGCCGCCGTCGTCCTGGCCCGCCCCGACGGCCACCGCGACCCGGCCTACCTCGCCGGGCTCGTCCGCGAACAGCGGGTCACCACACTGCACTTCGTGCCCTCGATGCTGGAAGCCTTCCTCCAGTCCGAGGAGATCACCGCCGATCCCGTCTGGGCGACCTCCCTGCGCCGCGCGTTCAGCAGCGGCGAAGCCCTGCCCGGCACGGCCGCCGCGCACTGGCGCGACCTGACCGGCGTACCGCTGCACAACCTCTACGGCCCCACCGAGGCCGCCGTCGACGTCACCTATCACGCCCTCGACGGCACGGCCGACGTACTCGGCGGGACCGTTCCCATCGGCGTACCGGTCTGGAACACCGGTCTGCGCGTCCTCGACTCCTGCCTGCGGCCGGTCCCCGAAGGGGTCCCCGGCGAGCTGTATCTGACAGGCGTTCAGCTTGCCCGCGGCTACCACGCCCGGCCCTCCCTGACCGCCGAGCGCTTCGTGGCCGACCCCTACGGCGGCCCCGGCGAGCGGATGTACCGCACCGGCGACCTGGTGCGCCGCCGCGCCGACGGCGTCATCGAGTACCTGGGGCGCACCGACCGCCAGGTGAAGATCCGCGGCAACCGCATCGAACTCGGAGAGATCGAGGCCGAGTTGGTGCGGCAGCCCCACGTCGTCCAGGCCGCCGTCACCGTCGCGAGCGCCGCACTCGTCGCCTACGTCGTCCCGGCCCGAGGGGGAACACCGGAGCCGGCCGATCTGCTGGCAGCGCTCGCGGAGTCGCTGCCCGCCCCCATGGTGCCCGGCGCCTGCGTGGTCCTGGACGCCCTGCCACTGACCCCGAGCGGCAAGCTGGACCGGGCCGCCCTCCCCGCCCCGCGAACGGTACGGGCCGAAGCGCGCGCCCCACGCGACGACCGCGAACGCGCACTGACCGAGATCTTCGCCGCGGTCCTGAAACTCGACGAAGTCGGCATCGACGACGACTTCTTCATGCTCGGCGGCGACAGCATCTCCTCGATCGGCGTCTCCAGCCGCGCCCGCCGGGTCGGCCTGGAACTGAACCCCCGCGACGTCTTCGAGCACCGCACCCCCGCCGCACTCGCTTCAGCGGCCCTCAGCGCCGAGCCGGCCCTCTCCCCGCGCTCGGCCTTCACCCTCACCGCCGAGGAGACCGAACGCGTCCACCGGCTCAGCCCCGGCCCGGTGGAGGACATCTGGCCGCTGGCCCCGCTCCAGGAAGGCCTGTTCTTCCACTCGACGTACGACAACAGCGCCCTGGACGTCTACACCGTCCACGAGTCCTTCGACTTCGCCACCCCGCTCGACGCGGACCGGCTGCGCACCGCCGTCAGGGTGCTGCTGGAACGCAACCCGAGCCTGCGCGCCGGATTCACCAGCGAAGGCCTGCGCCAGCCAGTGCAGTTCATCGTCGTGGACCCCGAGATCCCCCTCGAAGAGGTCGATCTGTCCGCGCTGCCGGCCGACGAACAGGACGTCAGGCTGGCCGAGTTGATGAACTTCGAACGCATGCGTCGCTTCGAGCTGACCCGCCCGCTGCTCTTCCGCATGCTGATCGTCCGGCTCGGCACCGACCGAGGCGACCGGCTGGTCGTCGGCCGCCACCTGCTGCTGTGGGACGGCTGGTCGGCCTGGATCTTCCTCGACCAGCTCTTCGCCCTGTACGAGTCCGGAGGCGACGCCGCCGCCGTGCCCGCGCCCGGTTCGTACCGCGACTACCTGACCTGGCTGGAGGTCCAGGACACCGACGTCGCGACCGGCGCCTGGCGGACCGCCCTCGCGGGCCTCGACGAGCCCACCCTCCTCGCCGCCGCCGACCAGGGCCTCGAGCCCGATATCCCGGAACGCCTCGACGCCGTCCTTCCGCCGGAACTCGGCGAGCGTCTGCGGGACTCGGCCCGCAGGCACGGCCTCACCCTCAACTCGGTGCTCACCGCCGCCTGGGGCCTGACCCTGGCCGCCGCGACCGGCCGCACCGATGTCGTCTTCGGCACCACCGTCGCGGGCCGGCCGAGCGAGGTGCCGGACATCGAGCACGTCATCGGCATGTTCCTCAACACCGTCCCCGCCCGCATCGCCTACCACCCGGCCGAGTCCGTCCTCGACCTGCTGCGCCGGGTGCAGGACGAACGGCTGGCAGTGATGCCGTACGAGTACCTGGGCCTGGGCGTTCTCCAGGCCGAGACCGGCCACCGGCGGCTCTTCGACACCCTCTTCGTGCTGCGCAACAGCGACACCGAGGAGCGCCTCGCCGAGCTGGCGGAACGGCACGGCGCCACCGCCGTCGCCAACGTCGACGCCACCCACTACCCGGTGAACCTCGTCGTCACCCCGGGGCGGCGCATCCAGGTCATGCTGGCCCACCGGCCCGACGTCGTGGCCCGACCTCAGGCCGAAGCCCTCCTCGACCGCTTCACGCTGCTGCTGGAGCGGCTCGGCGCCGATCTGCATGCTCCCGTGGGCGGCCTCGACGCGCTGCTGCCCGCCGAGCACACGGATCTGGCCGGCGAACGCGTCGCGAGCCGTGTCCCCGCCCCCGAGGACACCATCGCCGACCTGCTCACCGTCCAGGCCGAGGCGACCCCCGACGCCGTCGCCGTGGTCTTCGGCGACGACACCCTCACCTACGCGGAACTCGACACCCGCATCAACCGGATGGCCCGGCTCCTGCTGGCCCGGGGCGCCGGGCCCGAGCGGGTCGTCGCCCTCGGCCTGCCCCGCTCGCCGGACATGGTCGTCGCCCTGTTCGCCGTACTGCGCACGGGCGCCGCGTATCTCCCGCTGGAACTCGACTACCCGGACGACCGGCTCGCGACCATGCTCGACGACGCCCGCCCGGCTTTGCTCCTGTCCACGGCCGCGGTCTCGGCCCGACTGGCGGGCGCCACGGCCGACACCCTCCGTGTCCTGCTCGACGATCCGGCCGTGGCCGCCGAACTGGCGTCCCTCCCAGGGGACTTCGCGAGGCGGCACTTCAGCCTGGAGCACCCCGCGTACGTCATCTACACCTCCGGCTCCACCGGCCGGCCGAAGGGCGTCGTCACGCCGTACCGCGGTCTGACGAACATGCAGCTCAACCACCAGAAGGAGATCTTCGCCCCGGCCATCGCCTCGGCCGGCGGCCGGCGGCTGCGCATCGCGCACACCGTCTCCTTCGCCTTCGACATGTCGTGGGAGGAACTGCTCTGGCTGGTCGAGGGCCATGAGGTGCACATCTGCGACGAGGACCTGCGGCGCGACGCGGAGGCGCTGGTCGCGTACTGCGAGACGCACCGGGTGGACGTCGTGAACGTGACCCCCACCTACGCCCATCTCCTCATGGAACAGGGCCTGTTGGAGGGGCATCGTCCACCGCTGGTCCTGCTCGGCGGCGAAGCGGTCTCGGAGACGGTGTGGAACCGGCTCCGGGACACCGAGGGAACCTACGGCTACAACCTCTACGGCCCCACCGAGTACACGATCAACACTCTCGGCGGCGGCACCCTCGACAGCGCCACCCCGACCGTCGGCCGCCCCATCCGCGGCACCCGCGCCCACATACTGGACGCCTGGCTGCGGCCGGTGCCCGAGGGCGTACCCGGCGAGCTGTACATCGCCGGGATCGGCCTGGCCCGCGGCTATCTCGACCGGCCGGCCCTGACCGCGGAGCGCTTCGTCGCCGACCCGTTCGGCGAGCCCGGCGAGCGCATGTACCGCACCGGCGACCTCGTACGCCGCAACCCCGACGGCAATCTGGACTTCCTCGGCCGCACCGACGACCAGGTCAAGATCCGCGGATACCGCGTGGAGCTGGGCGAGATCGAGACCGCGCTCGCCCAGCACCCCCGGGTCGCCCAGGCCGCCGTCATCGCCCGCGACGACCTCTCCGCACCCGGCACCCAGCGCCTGATCGGCTATGTCGTCCCCGCCGAACGATCCGGCGAGGAACAGCGGTCGGTCGCGGAGGCACATGTCGGTGAGTGGCAGGACGTCTACTCCGACGAGTACGAGCGGATCAGCACCGCCCTTTTCACCGAGGACTACGCGGGCTGGGACAGCAGCTACGACGGAGAGCCCATCCCCTTCGCGGAGATGAGCGAGTGGCGTGAGCGGACGGTGGCCCGCATCCGGGAACTGCGCCCGCGCCGCGTCCTGGAGATCGGCGTCGGCTCCGGCCTGCTCCTTTCCCGTCTGGCGCCGGAGGCCGAGGCCTACTGGGCGACCGACTTCGCCGCCCCCGTCATCCGCAAGCTCGGAGAGGACCTGCGGCGCGACCCCGGACTCGCCGCCAAGGTCGAGCTGCGCTGCCGGCCCGCCCACGACACGGACGGCCTGCCCGAGGACTACTTCGACACCGTCGTCATCAACTCCGTCATCCAGTACTTCCCCGGCATCGACTACCTCACCGAGGTCATCGAGGGTGCCATGCGGCTGCTGAGGGCCGGTGGCGCGCTGTTCGTCGGCGACGTGCGCCATCCACGGCAGGCCCACGCCTTCCACACCGCAGTCCAGCTCACCCGGGCGGCGGCGGACGCCGACCCCGAGGCCGTACGCAAGGCGGCGGAACGCGGGCTGCGGCTCGAGAAGGAACTCCTTGTCGACCCGGACTACTTCACCACGCTCGGACACGGCGTCGACCTGCGCACCAAGCGCGGCCACCACCACAACGAACTGTCCCGGCACCGCTACGACGCCGTCCTGTACCGCGAGGGCGCCGAGCCGCTCGACCTCTCCGGAATCCCGGCCCTGGCCTGGTCCTCCGCCGCTGTCGAAGCCCGCCTGCGGGAACAGCGGCCGGAGCGGCTCCGCGTCACCGCCGTGCCCGACGCCCGGACCTTCGGCGAACTGGCCGCGCGGCGCGCCCTGGACGACGGCCGCGTCGTCGGATGTGACGAGTCGGCCGGGGGAGTGGACCCGGAGGACCTCCACGCGCTGGGCGCCTCCCTCGGCTACCGGGTGCTCACCACCTGGTCACGTGAACTCGGCTGCTACGAAGCCGTGTTCATTGACGAAGCCGTGCTCATTGACGAACACAGTGAGGGACGCGCGGACGGAGAAGGGCACGAAGAGGAAGTCGGCGGAGGGGATCGGGCGGCCCGGGTGACCGCGGGGCTCTACCGGCCCGGCGGCGGCGAACCCCCGTACGCCAACTCCCCGACGGCCGCCCGCGACGCGGACGCCCTGATCCGCCGGGTACGCGAGGACCTGAAGACGCGACTGCCCGACTACATGGTCCCGGCCGCCTTCGTCACCCTCGACCGGCTGCCCATGAACGACAACGGCAAGCTGGACGTCCGCGCGCTGCCCGAGGCCGAGCCGGCCGTCGCGCTCGGCACCGGCCGGGGCCCGCGCACCCCGCAGGAAGAGGTGCTCTGCCGCCTCTTCGCCGAGGTGCTCGGCCTGCCGGAGGTCGGTGCCGAGGACGGCTTCTTCGACCTGGGCGGACACTCGCTGCTCGCCACCCGGCTGATCAGCCGCGCCCGTACCGAACTGGGCGCGGAGCTGGCGATCCGCGATCTCTTCGAGGCCCCCACCCCCGAACTGCTGGCCGCCCGCGCGGACAGCGGACGCCCCCCGCGCCCCGCCGTCACTCCCGTCGCCGACCGGCCCGAGCGCATCCCGCTCTCCGCGGCCCAGCGTCGGCTCTGGCTGGTCGAGCGGATCACCGGCGGAGGCGTGGCCTACAACTTCCCGCTGGTCTTCCGGTTGCGCGGCGCACTCGACGTCTCCGCGCTGCGGCAGGCACTGAACGACGTGGTGGCACGGCACGAATCGCTCCGCACGGTCTTCGGGGAGCACGACGGCGAGCCCCACCAGTGCATTCTCCCCGCACAGGACGCGGAGTTCCCGTACACCGTGACCGACTGCGCGGAGGCCGAGCTGCCCGCGCTCATCGAGGCGGCACAGCGCCATCCGTTCGACCTGTCACGGGAACTGCCCCTGCGGGCCACGGTGTTCCGCCTCGCGACGGACGGCAGCGGCGGAGTCGGGAGCGGCAGGGAGAGCGCGCGCGTAGACGGAGGCGCCCCCGGCGACTGTGTCGTCGCCCTGGTGCTGCACCACATCGTCACCGACGAGTGGTCGGACCGGCCGTTCCTGGCCGACCTGGACACCGCCTACGCGGCCCGGATCTCCGGCATCGAGCCGGACCTCCCGCCGCTGCCCGTGCAGTACGCCGACTACACGCTCTGGCAGGCGGACCTCCTGGAGCAGGTGGGCGAGCGCCAACTCGCCCACTGGACCGAGTCCTTGCGTGGTCTTCCCGAGGAACTGCCGCTGCCCCTGGACCGGCCGCGCCCGGCCGAACCCACCGGGCTCGGCGCCACCCTGCGCCGTGAGCTGCCGCAGGAGGTGGCCGAGGCGCTGCGCGAACTGTCCGGCACGACCGGGACCAGCATGTTCATGCTGTTCCAGGCCGCCACGGCCGCGCTGCTGCACCGCCTGGGCGCGGGTGACGACATCCCGCTCGGCGCGCCCATCGCGGGGCGCACGGACAGCGCGCTCGACGACCTGGTCGGCTTCTTCGTCAACACCCTGGTGCTGCGCACCGATGTCTCCGGTACCGACCTGACGTTCCGTCAACTGCTGACGCGCGTAAGGGAATCGGACCTGGCCGCCTTCGAGCACCAGGATCTGCCCTTCGACCGGGTCGTGGAGGCGCTCAACCCGCCGCGCGTGGCCGGCCGCAACCCGGTGTTCCAGGTCATGCTGGGCTATCACCACCGCCCCGACGGCGACCCGGACCTGCTGGGCCTGCCCACCGAATGGTCCGACATGGACACCGGCACCGCCAAGTTCGACCTCGACCTCACCTTCGTCGACGAGGGCACCGGGGGCCGCGTCGTCCTGCTCCTGGAGTACGCCACCGACCTGACCGACCCGGACACCGCCGCGCTCCTCGCCGAACGGCTCCTGCTGCTGCTGCGCGGGACCGCCGACGCCCCGGACCTGCCCCTCGCCGTGATCGACCTGCTCACCGACGCCGAGCGGTCGGCCGCCGTGGGTGCCTGGAACGACACCGCCCATCCGGTGGAGACGCGGGCCGTGCCCGAACTGTTCGCCGCCACGGCTGCGGCACACCCCCGGCGCACCGCCCTGGTCACCGCGGCCGGGAGCCTGACCTTCGCCGAGCTCTCCGCCCGCGTCGACGCCATCGCCGCCCTGCTGCTCGGACACGGCGCAGGCGACGGTGCCGTGGTGGCGTTGGCCCTGCCCCGCCACGAAATGGTGCCCGCGATCCTCGGAGTGCTCCGCGCGGGTGCCGCCTATCTGCCCCTGGACCCCGAACACCCGGCCCACCGGCTGGAGCACATGCTCACCGACGCGGCACCGGTCTGCCTGCTCACCACCACCGCGCTGGCCGACCGGCTGCCCGAACGGGCCGGTCTCGAGCCGCTGTTCCTCGACACCCCGCTGCCGTCCGCCGACGACCTGCCGCCGCGCACGTACCACCCGCGGTCCGCCGCCTGCACGATCTACACCTCCGGTTCCACCGGCACCCCCAAGGGCGTGATCGGCACCCACCGCGGGCTGGGCAACCTGTTCGCCTCCCATCTGCGCGACCTGATCGCACCCGCCGTCGAGGACACCGGCCGGAACGTCCTGCGGGCCCTGCACGCCGCCTCGTTCAGCTTCGACGGGTCCTGGGAGCCGCTGTTGTGGCTGCTGGCCGGACACGAACTGCACATCGCCGACGAGAGCACCGTGCTCGACCCCGCCGCGCTGCTCGCCACCCTGGACGAGCGGGCCATCGACTTCGTCGACCTCACCCCGACGTACCTGCGCGAACTGCTCCACCACGGCTTCCTCGCCCCCGGCACGCGGATTCCGGCCGTCGTCGCGGTGGGCGGCGAGGCCACCCCCGCCGCGCTGTGGCAGCGGCTGGACGCCCTGCCCGGCACCGCCGTGCACGACCTGTACGGGCCGACCGAGTGCGCCGTCGACGCGTACGGCTGGCACGGCGGCGGCACCGGCCGCCCCGCCTGGGCCGCGCCCCTCGACAACATCCGCGCCCATGTCCTCGACGACCGGCTGCGCACCGCGCCCGTCGGCGTCCCCGGCGAGCTGTACCTCGCGGGCGAGGGCCTGGCCCGTGGCTATCTGGGCCGCCCGGCCCTCACCGCCGAGCGATTCGTCGCCGACCCAATCGGCGCGCCCGGCGAGCGCATGTACCGCACCGGCGACCTCGTCAGGCGCCGCACCGACGGCACCCTGGAGTTCCTCGGCCGCGCCGACGACCAGGTCAAGCTGCGTGGCTTCCGCATCGAACCCGGTGAGATCGAGTCCGCCGTCACCGCCCACCCGACGATCGCCGCGGCGGCCGTCGTCGTCCGCGAGGACACACCCGGTATGCGCCGGCTCGTCGCGTACGTCGTTCCCGCCGGGTCCGGCTCGATCGACCCGGCGTCGCTGCGCGCCCACCTGGCGGCCGGACTGCCCGAGCACATGCTGCCCGCCGCCTTCGTCCCGCTCGACGCGCTGCCCCGCACGATCAGCGGCAAGCTGGACCGCGCGGCCCTTCCCGCACCCGACATCACGGCGACGGCGGGCGGGCGCCTGCCGCGCAGTCCCCGCGAGGAACTGCTGTGCGAGCAGTTCGCCGCCGTGCTGGGCGTGGACCGCGTCGGCATCGACGACGACTTCTTCGCGCTGGGCGGACACTCGCTGCTGGCGATGCGCCTGGTCAGCCGCGTCCGTACCACCCTGGACGCCGAGGTGTCGCTGCGCACGGTCTTCGACGCGCCCACCGTGGCCCGGCTCGCCGCCCGCCTGGACGAAACGCGTACGGCCGCCCGCCCGGCGCTCACCGCCGACCGGGCCCGGCCCGAACGGCTGCCCCTCTCCTCCGCCCAGCGCCGCCTGTGGCTGCTCCACCAGGTTGACGGACCGACACCCGCCTACAACATTCCGGCCGCCTGGCGGCTCACCGGCGCCCTGGACCGTGCGGCGCTGGAGGCGGCGGTGGACGACCTCGTCGCCCGGCACGCCACCCTGCGCACGGTCTTCCCCACCGACCCCGACGGCCTGCCCCACCAGCACATCCTGGAACCGGACCAGGCGCGCGTCACCATCGCAACGGAACCCGCCGACCGGCTCGCCGAGGCCGCCGCCCACTGCTTCGACCTGGCGACCGAACTCCCGCTGCGCGTCACCCTGTTCGAGACCGGCCCGGACGAGCACATCCTGCTCCTCCTGCTCCACCACATCGCCACCGACGAGTGGTCGGACCGGCCGCTGCTCGCCGACCTCGGCACGGCCTACGCGGCCCGCACCGCCGGCCACGCCCCCGACTGGGCCCCGCTCCCGGCGACGTACGCCGACTACACCCTCTGGCAGGACGAACTGCTGGCGGGCGGCGGCGACGAACTGCTCGCCCACTGGACCGAGCGGCTGCGCGGTCTGCCCGAGGAGCTGACGCTGCCCACCGACCGGCCGCGCCCCCGCGAGTCCGGCCACGCGGGCGGCACCGTCGGCTTCACCCTCTCCCCGGAACTGGAACGGGCTCTGCGGGACCTGGCCCGCGGCGAGGGCGCCAGCATGTTCATGGTCGCCCAGGCCGCCGTGGCAGCGCTGCTCCACCGGCTCGGCGCGGGCGACGACATCCCCCTCGGCGCCCCCGTCTCCGGACGCGGCGACGAAGGACTGGAGGATCTGGTCGGGTTCTTCGTCAACTCGCTGGTCCTGCGCACCGACCTGTCCGGCGCACCCGGATTCACCGAACTCCTGCGCCGGGTGCGCGAGACCGACCTCGCGGCGTACGACCACCAGGACCTGCCCTTCGAGCGGCTCGTCGAGGCCCTCAACCCGGAACGCTCCCTCGCCCGCCACCCGCTCTTCCAGGTGATGGTCGTCCACCTGAGCGAACCGGGCAGCACCCCGGACTTCCCGGGCCTGACCGCCCGGCGCGAGCAACTGGGGCAGCAGAGCGCCAAGTTCGATCTGAGCTTCGACTTCATCGAGCAGGGCGAAGGCGCGGGCATCCAGGGCTGGATCGAGTACAGCGCCGACCTGTTCGACCACGCCACGGCCGAACGGCTCGCGCACCGGCTGGTCCGGCTGCTGGAGCAGGTCGCCACCGACCCCGCACGGCCGGTGCGGGACCTCGACGTCCTGGACGAGCCCGAGCGCCTGCTCGTCGTGGAGCGGTGGAACGACACCGCGCACGAGGTGCCGCCGACGACCCTTCCGCGGCTGTTCCGCGCCCAGGCGGCCAGGACACCCGACGCGCCCGCCCTGGTCTTCGGTGAACAGCGGCTGACGTACGCGGATTTGGACGCCCGCGTCGAGCACACCGCGCGCGTGCTGGCCGGGCTCGGCGCCGGCCCCGAGCGCACGGTGGCCGTCGCGCTGCCGCGCTCGCCGGACCTCGTCGTAGCCCTCCTCGCGGTGCAGCGCACCGGGGCCGCCTATCTGCCGCTCGACGCCGACCACCCGCCGGAGCGCCGCGCGTTCATGCTCGAGGACGCCCGCCCGGTGTGCGTCATCGACAACGCCCTGCCGGACGGGCCGGAAGGGGAACTTCCGTCCTCCTGCGCTCCGTTGAACCCCGCCTATGTCATCTACACCTCCGGCTCCACCGGCCGCCCCAAGGCAGTGGTGGTGCCGCACCAGGGCATCGTCAACCGCCTGCTGTGGATGCAGGACCAGTACGGGCTGACCGCCACGGACCGCGTCCTGCAGAAGACCCCCGCCGGCTTCGACGTGTCGGTGTGGGAGTTCTTCTGGCCGCTGATCACCGGGGCGACCCTGGTCGTCGCCCGTCCGGACGGCCACAAGGACCCGGCCTACCTCGCCGGACTGATCCAGGAACAGGGCATCACCACCGCCCACTTCGTTCCGTCGATGCTCCGCGCCTTCCTGGACGAACCCTCGGCCGCACGGTGCACCGGTCTGCGCCGCGTGATCTGCAGCGGCGAGGCCCTGCCCACCGACCTCGCCGACCGCTTCCCCACCCTCCTTCCGGCCGAACTGCACAACCTCTACGGACCGACCGAGGCGTCCGTCGACGTCACCGCGGCCCAGGTGCGGCCCGGCGCGGGCCGCGTCCCGATCGGCAGGCCGGTGTGGAACACCCGGCTGTACGTACTGGACGGCGCGCTGCGCCCGGTCCCGCCGGGCGTGGCGGGGGAGTTGTACCTGGCGGGCGCCCAGCTGGCCCGGGGATATCTCGACCGGCCCGCGCTGTCCGCCGAACGGTTCCTCGCCGATCCGTACGGCCCTCCCGGCACCCGCATGTACCGCACCGGCGACCTCGCCCGATGGACCGCCGCCGGTGACGTCGAATACCTCGGCCGCACCGACGACCAGGTCAAGGTCCGCGGCTTCCGTGTCGAACCCGGCGAGATCGAGGCGGCCCTCGCCCGGCACGAGACGGTCGCCCACGCCGCCGTCGTGGCCCGCGAACAGCGGCTCGTCGCCTACGTCGTCCCGGCCCCGGACCGGACCCCCGACTCCGCGGACCTGCGCGCCCACCTCGCCGCCGCACTGCCCGAGCACATGGTCCCGGCCGCCTTCGTCGCGCTCGTCGCGCTGCCGCTCACCCCGAACGGCAAGCTGGACCGAAAGGCCCTGCCCGCGCCCGACTTCGCGGTCGCGACCACCGACACCCGGCCGCGCACCGCACGAGAGACCCTGCTGTGCGGCCTGTTCGCCGCCGTCCTGGGCCTCGAACGGGTCGGTGTCGAGGACGACTTCTTCACCCTCGGCGGCGACAGCATCGTCGCGATGCAACTCGTCGCCCGGGTACGCGCCGCCGGACTGGCGATCAGCCCCCGTGACGTGTTCCGGCACAAGACGGCCGCCGGGCTGGCCGCCGTCGCCGGTGACCTGGCGGCGCGCGCCGACACCGTGTCCGACGACGAGCTGTTCGCGGCACTCACCGACGACGAGCGCGCCGAACTTTCCGGGTTCGGGGCCGCCGAAGCGCTGCCGCTGTCGCCGCTCCAGGCGGGCCTGCTCTTCCACGCCTCCTTCGATTCCGGTGCGGAGGGCCCCGACGTCTACACCGTCCAGGTGTCCTACGACATCGACGGCCCGCTGGACACCGGCCGTCTGCGCCGTGCCGGTCAGGCACTGCTCGACCGGCACGCCAACCTCCGGGCCGGCTTCCGCTATCTGTCCTCGGGCCGTCCCGTCGCCGTGGTGCCGCGCACGGCCGTGCTGCCCTGGCGGCAGGTCGACCTGTCGGAACGGGACGACACAGCCCGCGAGGAGCGCTGGACGCACTGCCTGGCCCAGGAGCGGCGCCGGTTCGACCCGGCCGAGCCGCCGTTGCTGCGCTGCATGCTGGCCAAGGTCGGGCCGACGGCGCACCGGCTGGTCCTGTCCCACCAGCACGTGCTCCTCGACGGCTGGTCGGTGCCGCAGCTCGTCCGCGAGCTGTCCGAGCTGTACGCGGGCAGGGAACTCCCCGAACCGGCGCCGTACCGCGACCACCTGGCCTGGCTCGGCCGTCAGGACGTCGAGCTTTCGGCCGCCGCCTGGGCGGGAGCCCTGGAGGGCCTGGAGGAGCCCACCCACCTCGTGCCCGCCGACCCCGGCCGGACACCGGCCGTGCCGGAGACCCGAACCACGCTGCTGACCCCGGAGCTGACCGAGGCAATGACGGCACTCGCCCGCTCCCGCGGCCTGACCGTCAACACTCTGGTCCAGGGAGCCTGGAGCATCGTCCTGTCCCGGCTCACCGGACGCACCGACGTCGTCTTCGGCGCCACCGTCTCCGGACGGCCGCCGGAGCTGGACGGTGTGGAGTCGATGATCGGCCTGTTCATCAACACCGTGCCCGTACGGGTGCGGGTCGACGACCGGGAGCCGCTGTCCGCGTTCCTCGACCGCCTCCAGGACGAACAGTCGCAGCTCATCGCGCATCAGCACGTCGGCCTGTCCGACATCCAACGACGGGCGGGCCTGGGCGAGTTGTTCGACACGCTCATCGTCTTCGAGTCCTATCCCGACGCCGGGGGACCGGGACTCGGGGCCGACGACGGACTGCGCACGCGGGTGCGCGACCACCAGGACTCGACGCACTACCCGTTCGCCTGGGCCGTCGAGCCCGCCGAGCGGCTGACGCTCACGGCCGAGTACCGCACCGACCTCTTCGGCCGCGTGATGGTCGAGCGGATCTCGGCCGCGATGGTCCGCCTCTTCGAGGCGATGACCGCCGACGCCGGACAGCCGCTCGGCCGGATCGACCTCCTCACCGCCGAGGACCGGCACACCGTCCTGGAGACCTGGAACGACACCGCCCTTCCGGTCGTCCCCGGCGCGCCGACGACCGTCCCCGCGCTCTTCGAGGCGCGGGTCGCCGAGGACCCCGACGCCATCGCCGTGGTCTCGGGCCCGGTCACCTGGACCTTCGGCGAGCTGAACGACCGCGCGAACCGGGTCGCCGGGCTGCTGGCCGAACACGGCGCCGGACCCGAGGAGATCGTCGCCCTGTCCCTGCCGCGCACGGCGGACCACATGACCGCGATCCTCGCGGTCATGAAGGCGGGTGCGGCCTACCTGCCCATCGACGCGGACCTTCCCGCGGAGCGCGTCCTCGCCATGCTCGCGGACGCCCGGCCCCGGCTCGTCCTCACCACCGAAGCGCTGGCGGCGCACCTCCCGGACAGCGAGGTACCCCGGCTGACACTCGACTCGGCGGAGACCGCCGCACGGCTGGCCGCCCGGTCCGGCGAGAACCCGGCGTCCGGACCCGACCCCTACCACCCGGCCTACGTCATCCACACCTCCGGCTCCTCCGGCCGCCCCAAGGGAGTCGTGGTCTGCCACCACAGCGTGGTCAACCTCTTCCACAGCCACCGGCGCACGCTCCACGACCTCGCCAAGGACATCACCGGCCGGCGCCGGCTCAGGGTCGGCCATGCCTGGTCGTTCTCCTTCGACGCGTCCTGGCAGCCGCAGCTGTGGCTGCTCGACGGGCACGCCCTGCACATCCTGGACGACGAGACCCGCCGCGATCCGGAGCTCACGGCCGAGGCGATCCGGACCCAGGGGCTGGACTTCATCGAGGTCACCCCCTCCTTCCTCGCCCAGATGGCCGACACGGGCCTGATCAAGGACGGGGCCTGCCCGCTCGCGGTGGTCGGCGTCGGCGGCGAGGCCGTGCCCGACGCGCTCTGGAACCAACTCGCGGCGCTGGAGTCCACCGCCGCGTTCAACCTCTACGGGCCCACCGAGGCCACCGTCGACGTCCTCGTCGCCCGCGTCGGCGAGAGCGACCGGCCCCTGGTCGGCCGACCGGTCGCCAACACCCGCGCCTATGTGCTGGACGCGGCCCTGCGGCCCGTACTGCCCGGCGTGACAGGAGAGTTGTACCTCGCGGGGCAGGGACTGGCCCGCGGCTACCTCGGCCGGCCGGACCTGACGTCCGAGCGGTTCGTCGCCGACCCGTACGGCCCTCCCGGCACCCGGATGTACCGCACCGGCGACCTGGCGCGCTGGAGCGACGACGGACAGCTCGACTACCTCGGGCGCGCCGACGACCAGGTCAAGATCCGCGGCTTCCGCATCGAACTCGCCGAGATCGAGGCCGTGCTGGACCGGCACGTGGGCGTGGGGCAGGTCGTGGTCGTCGCGCGCGAGGACCGGCCGAGGGCCAAGCAGCTGGCCGCGTACGTCGTTCCCGCCGAGGGTGCCCCCACCCCGGACCCGGCCGGACTGCGCGCGCACATGGCCTCCGCGCTGCCGGACTACATGGTCCCGGCCGCCGTACTGATCCTGGACGAGCTGCCGCTGCTGTCCAACGGCAAGCTCGACCGCAAGGCCCTCCCGGTCCCCGAGTTCACCCTCACCGTGGGCGGCCGCAAACCCGCGAACGATCGGGAACGCACCCTGTGCGCCCACTTCGCCGAGGTGCTGGGGCTGCCCGAGATCGGCACCGACGACGACTTCTTCGCCCTCGGCGGCGACAGCATCGTCGCCATGCAGCTGGTGAGCAGGGCGCGCGCCGCCGGGCTGCGGGTCACTCCGCGCCAGGTGTTCCAGCACCGGACGGTCGCCGCCCTGGCCGCCGTCGCCGTGGAACTGGACCCGGGGGCCGGCAGCCCGGCGCACGACGACGGCTCGGGCGCCGTGGCGCTGACGCCGATCATGCACGCGCTGCGGGAACTGGGCGGTCCGATCGCGGGCTACCACCAGGCCGCGTTCGTGCGGACGCCCGCGGCCCTGGACCTGGCCGGCCTGCACGCCGTACTCCGGTCCGTCACCGACCGGCACGATCTGCTGCGAGCACGCCTGGAGCGGACCGGCGTCGCCGGCGCCGAGGAGTGGTCGCTCCAGGTGCCCGAGCCCGGCAGCGTGGACCCGGCGTCCTGGCTGCTCCGTGTGGACGTGGCCGGCGCCGACGAACCGGCGCTCCGCACCGCCGTGGGCGAACACGCCCGCGCGGCACAGGACGGCCTCGACCCTGACGCCGGGCGGATGGTGCGGGGCGTCTGGTTCGACGCGGGCCCCGGCACACCCGGACGACTGCTCCTGCTCGTCCACCACCTGGTCGTCGACGGCGTGTCCTGGCGCATCCTGCTGCCCGACCTCGCCGCCGCCTGGCAGGACGTCTCGGCGGGGCGGACCCCGGTCCTCGCCCCGGTCGACCTGTCGTTCCGCCGCTGGTCGCACCTGCTCGCCGAGCGGGCCGTCGACCCGGCCCGCGAGGACGAACTGCCGTTGTGGACCTCGATCCTGGCCGACGCGCCCGCGCTGCCCGTGACCCGGGAGCCGGACCCGCGGCTCGACGTCACCGCCACCTCGCGGAGCCTGTCCCTCACCCTGCCCGCGGACGTCACCGCGCCGCTGCTCGGCGGAGTGCCGAGCGTCCTCGGAGCGACGGTCAACGACGTGCTGCTGACCGCCCTGGCCGTGGCCGTCGCCGACTGGCGCGGGCGGCGGAGCGCGGGCGGGGACTCCGGCGGCGGGGTGCTGGTGGACCTGGAGGGCCACGGCCGCGAGGAGGAACTCGCGGGCAACGCCGATCTGTCGCGCACGGTCGGCTGGTTCACCAGCGTCGTGCCCGTCCGACTCGATCCCGGCGCGGTGGACCTGGCCGACGCCTTCGCGGGCGGACCCGCGCTCGACGAGGCGCTGGCCCGGATCCGGGAACACCTGGCGTCCCTCCCGTCGGCGGGAGTCGGTCATGGCCTGCTGCGTCACCTCAATCCGGTCACCCGACCGGTGCTCGCCCGACTCGGCGCCCCGCAGATCGAGTTCAACTACATGGGCCGCTTCGGGGTCCCCGAGGCCACCGACTGGTCCTACGCTCCCGAGGACGACGCGGCGGACCTCGACGGAGATCCGGGCATGCCCCTGAGCCACGCCCTGACCGTCAACGCCCTGACAGAGGACCTTCCCGCGGGTCCCGAACTGTCCGCCCACTGGACCTTCGCCCCCGGGGTTCTTCCCGAGGAGTCGGTCCAGGATCTGGCCGAGACCTGGTTCCGTGCGCTGCGCGCGCTCGTGATCCGGGCCGCGTGCCTGGACACCGGGGGACGGCGCTCCGGTGCCGGGCCACGCTGACCCCTGATGTCCACAACCCCGCAGTCCCGTGCGCCATGTGCCCACGGCCTCCTGATGTCCCGACCCGCTGACCGATCGTGAGGAAGAGAAGATGACCAACCCGTTCGAGAACCCCGAGGGCCTCTACCGCGTGCTCGTGAACGACGAGGGCCAGTACAGCCTGTGGCCCGACTTCGTCGACGTACCGGCCGGCTGGACCGTCGAGCACGGTCCGGCCCCGCGCCGGGAGTGCCTGGACCACATCGAGACCAACTGGACGGACATGCGCCCCAAGAGCCTGGTGGAGAGCATGCGGCGGACGGGCTGACCCGAGCGATGCTCTGTACACGACTGACGAACGCGCGGTTCCTCACCATGGACCCCGACCGTCCCGTCGCCCACGAACTCGGCGTCTGGCGGGGCCGGATCGTGGGCCTGGACGAGGAGGTGACCTCTCTGCCCGCCCGCCGTGTGGTGGACCTCCAAGGTGCCACCGTGCTGCCCGGATTCATCGACAGCCATGTCCATCTGGCCTGGACCGGCTTCAAGGCGGGCACGCCGAGCATCGCCTCCTGCGCCACCGTGGAGGAGGTGCTCGCCGTCGTGGCCGCGACCGCGGCACAGGTCCCGGAGGACGGCTGGGTGAACCTCGCGGGATACGACCAGCGGCCGCTGGGCCGTCATCTGACCGCCGTCGAGCTGGACAAGGTGAGCGGCGGGCGCAAAGTGTTCCTGATGCACGACTCCGGACACGGCTGCGTGGTCAACTCCGCCGTCCTGGAACTGCTGCCCGCCGGTCTCCCGCACGAGGAAGGCTTTCTCGCCGAGGCGGCGATGGGCGTCGCGCGGGGACTGCGGCTTCCCCACGCGCAGGAGGATCTCGCCGACGCGATCGGACGCGCCGCCCGGGAGTGCCTGGCGGAGGGAGTGACGGCCTGCGCCGAAGCCGGCATCGCGGGCGCCCTGTTCGGCCACAGCCCGGTCGAACTCGGCGCGTACCAACTCGCCCGCGAAACAAGCCGGTTGCCGCTCCGGGTACAGCTGATGGTGGCCGCCGACCGGCTCCACCCGGTCGTCGCGCACGCGTCCGACGGCATCCCCCGCGCCCTCGACCTCGGTCTGCGCACCGGGTTCGGTGACGCGTCGCTGTCCGTGGGAGCCCTCAAGGTCTACACCGACGGCGGCATGATGGCGCGGACGGCGGCACTGAGCAGCCCCTACGAAGGGCTGGACCACGCCGGTCAGTTGCAGGACGACCCGGACCTGCTCACCGAGACCGTCGTCGACGGCCATCTCGCGGGATGGCAGCTCGCCGTCCACGCCATCGGCGACCGGGCGGTCGACGTGGCCCTGGACGCGCTGGAGAGGGCCCAGCGCATCCGGCCGCGCCCGGACGCACGGCACCGCATCGAGCACGCGGGTCTCGTGCGGCCCGACCAGCTGGCCCGCTTCGCACGGCTCGGAGTGATCGCCGTCGTCCAGCCGAACTTCCTGCGCTCTTTCGGGGACGACTACGCCGCGATCATGGGCGCGGACCGGGCGCCCTGGCTGTACCGGGGGAAGGGTTTCCTGGAGCACGGCATCACCTTGGTAGGCAGCTCGGACCGTCCCGTCACGGACGGATCCCCTTTGCGGGCCGTCCAGTTCATGGTGGAGCGGGCCTCGGCGACGGGGCGCGCGATCGGCCCGGACGAGGCGATCACGGTGGAGGAGGCGCTGCGCGCGTACACCGTCGCCGGGGCCTTCGCCTGTCACTGGGAGGACAGCATGGGAAGCCTCACGCCGGGGAAGTACGCCGACCTCGCCGTCCTCGCGGACGATCCCAGAGCCGTGGAGACGTCCCGCATCGGCGACATCGACGTGGTCGCGACATTCGTCGGCGGCCAGCAGACCGAGGAGGCGAAGCTGTGAGCGCACGGCAGAACGGCACCGATCCCTACGCGGATCCGGAGGGGGCGGCACCGGACCCGCTGAGGTGGGTGATCTGGCACTCCGCGACCGAGGTGATGGTGTTCGACAGAGACATCAACGGCCCCGTGCTGATGGATGACGAGGTGACCCTCCGCGAGGTGCTGCGCAGGATGCGAGCGGCGGGCGTACCGGAGAGCGACGACTATCCCGGACGCCGCTGCTCCTGAAGCGGGCGCGCCACGGCGTCCGGTGAGGTCGTGCGGTGCAGCAACTCGCGCAACACCTGGTTGGTGGTGCACACGACGCCGGTCCGGGCGATCCAACGCAGCGCCATCGCGTGGTCCTCGGCGGAGAAGTCGGCGACCGCGTCGGCGACGACGAAGGGCTGGATGTCGTTCATGAAGGCGTCGGCCGCGGTCAGCAGGACGCCGAGATGGGCACGGACACCGCAGATGATCAGCTGGTCGCGTCCGGTGGAGCGCAACAGTCTGCCGAGATGGCTGCGCAGGAAGGCGTTGTGGCGGACGTTGACCAGGAGGTGCTCGCCCACACGGGGAGTCAGTTCCGCGACGATGTCGGCGTCGTCGGGTGCGGGCCCGCTGTTCCCGTGGACCGGGGTGTCGCTCCCGGACCCGGGCCGATCCTGGTGTCGCGCGACGGGCTGGGCGCTGAACACGACCGGTATGCCGAGCGTGCCGGCGAGTTCGCGCAGCGTGGAGATGTTGTCGATGAGTTCCATGACCGGGGAGCACTCGGCGGGGAAGGCGTCGGCGAACTGCCTCTGCACGTCATGGATCAGCAGGGCGGTCCGGTCCGGGTCGATCGTCCAGGGCGCGGTCGCCCCGGGAACGCCGGGAAGGCTGGGCATGGGATAGGACTTGACGGTCGGCAGCCCCATGGGGGCGGTCTCCTCCCTGATGAGGTGTGCGCCGGGCCAGGGGGACGCGTTCGCGCGCTGGGGGTGCTCGCAGGGGCTTGCGCGAGCGATAACCGATGAACCGGCTAGTTAGGTGAGCCTACCCTAAGTCTGACGGGGTGTGATGTCCCGGTCCGTTGATCGACAGTGCTGCCGGGCTCTGGCAGGGTGAGCCGATGCGGATACCCAGACAGGCAGCCAGAGTCGCGGTGCTGGACCCGGCGGGGGTGGTCTTCATGTTCCGGTACGACAACGAGGAAGTCGGCGTCCACTGGGCGTTGCCCGGCGGCGGCATGGATCCGGGGGAGACGCCGCTCGAAGCGGTCGAGCGCGAGCTGCGCGAGGAGACCGGGTGGAGCGACATCGAGCTCGGCGGCACCGTGCTGTGTCTTTGGGAGCACGACTTCACCAGGGCCGGCGTCCCGGTGCGCCAGCACGAACACATCTTCCTCGCGTACGGGCCTCGCCGGGACCTGGCGGGCGAACTGGGCGAGTCGCACGCGGCGGACGGGATCCTTCGGGGGAGATGGTGGTCGCCGGCCGAGCTGTCGGACGCCGTGGAACCGCTGTGGCCCCCGCAACTCCCGGAACTGCTGGCCGCCGTACGACGGGACGGCCCACCCACGACACCCGTCGACCTCGGCTTCGTGCCGAACGAGCCCGGCGCCACTTCGCCCTGACCCGCGGGGAGACCTGCGAGGAAGAGGGACTACGGGACCAGGCGCGGTGGCAGCACCCGAGGGTCAGTAGACGTCGCGGACGTATCGCCTGTCGGCGGCCAGCGCTTTGACGTACGCGGCGGCGCCCTCCGGGCTGTGGCCGCCGTGGGCCGTGGCGATGTCCCGCAGGGCCTGGTCGACGTCCTTGGCCATGCGGGCGGCGTCGCCGCACACGTAGAGGTGCGCTCCCTCCTGGAGCCAGGACCACAACTGGGGGCCGTGTTCGCGCATCCTGTCCTGGACGTAGACCTTCGTGCGTTGGTCGCGGGAGAAGGCGGTGTCGAGGCGGGTCAGCGTGCCGTCGGCGAGGAAGGCGGTGAGCTCGTCCTCGTAGTAGAAGTCGGTGGCCCGGTGCTGTTCGCCGAAGAACAGCCAGTTGGGTGCGCGGTGGCCGAGGGTGCGGCGCTCGTGCAGGAAGCCGATGAAGGGGGCGACCCCGGTGCCGGGGCCCACCATCACCATGGGGGTGGCGGGGTCGGCCGGTGGCCGGAACCTGGGGGAGGGCTGGACGAAGACCGGTACGGGTGTGTCGGGGGCCGCGTCGGCGAGAAAGGGCGAACAGACACCCTGGCGCGGTCGCCCGTCCCGGTTCTCGAACCGCACGACGGAGACCGTGAGCGAGACGAGGTGAGGGTCGGTCAGCGGGCTGGACGATATGGAGTACAGGCGGGGCTGGAGGGGCCTCAGTACGTCGGCCCACTCCTGGGCGCCGACGCGGACCCCGTGTTCGGCGATGACGTCGACGGCCTGACGGCCCCAGGACCACTTGGCGAGTTCGTCCTTGTTGTCGGGGCGCAGGAGCTTCTTCAGCCCCCGGTCGTGGGCGCGTTCGGCGACGAAGCGCAGCAGGTCGGGGGTGATGCGGGTGACGTCCAGATGCCGGTGCAGTGCCGCGTGGAAGGGGATCTCGCCGATGCCGTTCAGGCTCACGGCGCTCTCCGGGGCGAGCCCGGTGGTGGCCAGCCATTCCGCGACGAGATCAAGGGAGTTGACGGGGCGTACGCCGAGGGCGTCGCCGGTCCGGTAGTCGAGCGGGGTCTCGCTGTCGCGGGTGTCGAAGGTGAAGCGGCGGACCTCCTTGCCCGCTCCGGGCAGACTCAGCAACCTGTTGCCGGCCAGGCGGCCGACGACGGGCGCCGGCTTCCTCGGCCGGGAAGCGGACCATGGCGAAGGGGCGGCGGGCGACTGCGTCGGGAGACCGGACGCCCCCGTCGGGGAAGCGGACGAGGTGGCCGGCGCGGGCGTCGGTGCCGTTTCCGTGCCGTCGGCCGGAGAGGTGAGCGAGGTCAGCGAGGTCAGGACCTGGTCGAGCCAGGCCGTGGCCGAAGGCTCGAAGTCGGGTTCGCAGTCCGTGCGCGGGGCGAGCCGCACGGCCCCCAGTTCGTCGAGCCGCAGGTCGAGGCGGCGGCCGTGGCCGCAGAAGTCGTCGTAGGAGGAGTCACCGAACGCGAGGACCGCGTAGTGCACACCGTCCATGCGGGGGGTGTCGGGCGCGGCCAGGGCGTCCCAGAAGCCCGAGCCGTTGTCCGGCGCGTCGCCGTCCCCGAAGGTGCTGGTGATCAGCAGGATGTCGGCGCCCGTGGGCAGTGACCCGGGGTGGGTGTCGTCCATGCCCACGAGGGTGGCCCGGTGCCCCGTGGAGGTGAGCCGGTCGGCGGCGGCCGCGGCGAACTCCTCGGCGTTGCCGGTCTGCGAGGCCCACAGCACGACGACCTCGCGGACGGGGGCGGCGGGAGTCGCGGCCGGAGGCGGCGTCCCCGGAACGGCCCGGGAGTACATGCCGGCGAGCACGCCGTTCACCCACAGCGCGTGCTCGGGGCTGAACGGCGCGCCCGGCGGCAGCACCGGCACGCCGGGCGCACCCGACGCGATGCCGGCGAGGAAGCCGATCAGGTACCGGCGCTCGTGCTCGGCCAGAACGGGCGGTGGAGCGGGCTCGAATCCGAAGGCGTCCGCGGAACCCACGGGGACGGCCGATTGTGCGGGCGTCCCCCCGGGCGCGGCGGTCACCGCCGCGCCGGTACGAGCGTCTGCCGCGGCTACGGGCGGTGCCGCCACGGACACCGGAGTCGCCACCTTCGTCAGGGACACCGCGCAGACCTTGAACTCCGGCTGGAAGGAGAGAGGATCGACGGCGTCGCTGGTGACGGCGTTGACACTGAGGTATTCGCCGAAGAGGTCGTTCCAGTGGAAGGGCGCGAAACAGCAGCCCGGTCGTACCCGGTCGGACACCACGGCGGGCAGCACGGCCCGTCCGCGCCGCGACGCGACCTCCACCGAGTCGCCGTCGGCGATACCGAGCCTGGCGGCGTCGTCCGGATGCAGCTCCACGAAGGGCCCGGGGTCGAGCTTGTTGAGTTTGGCGACCTTGCCCGTCTTGGTGAGCGTGTGCCACTGGTGCTGCAACCGTCCGGTGTTCAGGACGTACGGGTAGTCGTCGTCCGGCATCTCGGCGGCCGGGATGTGCGGGCGGGCGTGGAACACCGCCCGGCCGCTCGCCGTGGGGAAGACCGGACCTTCGCCGACCTCGTCCACATAGCGGATCGGATTGCGGTCGGGACCGTCCTCGCGCGCGGCGGGCCACTGCACCGGCGTGGACCGCAGCCGTTCATAGGTCACGCCCCGCAGGTCATAGCCGGTCCTCGGGTTGTGGGCGCGCTTGATCTCCTCGAAGATCTCTTCCGCGCTGTCGTACGAGAACCCCCGCTCGTACCCCATCGCGCGGGCGACCGCGGAGATGATCCGCCAGTCCGCCATGGCCTCCCCGGGCGGCTCCACCGCGGGCCGCGCCAGGGTGAGGTTGCGCTCGCTGTTGATGAGAACGCCCTCGGTCTCGGTCCACAGGGCTCCCGGCAGAACGACATCCGCGTACGCGTTGGTCTCCGTCTCGGCGAAGACGTCCTGCGTGACGACGAACTCGGCCCGCTCCAGGCCCTCGATGACCGTCTTGCGGTTGGCCACGGAGGCGACCGGGTTGGTGCAGATGATCCAGCACGCCTTGATGTCCCCGTCGGCCATCTTCTGGAACATCTCGATCGTGCCCTGGCCGACCCCGTCCTTGCGAACCGTGCCCGGGGAGAGTTCCCACAGCTCCTCGACGAAGGCACGCTCCTCGTCGACCAGCACCGACCGCTGGCCGGGCAGGCCCGGGCCCATGTACCCCATCTCCCGGCCGCCCATGGCGTTGGGCTGACCGGTCAGCGAGAACGGACCACTGCCGGGCCGGCAGATCGCGCCCGTCGCCAGATGCAGGTTGACCAGCGCGTTGGTGTTCCAGGTGCCGTGCGTGGACTGGTTGAGACCCATGGTCCAGCAGCTCATCCATTCCCCGGCCTCGCCGATGAGCCGGGCCGCCTCGCGGATGTCGTCCTCCGGGACGCCCGTGATGCCGGCGACCTTCGCGGGCGGATAGTCGGCCAGGAACTCCGGCATCGCCTCCCAGCCCTCGGTGCGCGCGGCGATGAACTCGGGGTCGGTGTGCCCGTTCTCGTACAGCAGATGCAGCAGGCCGTTGAGCAGCGCCAGGTCCGTTCCGGGCCGGACCGGCAGGAACAGGTCCGCCTTGTCGGCGGTCGCGCTGCGCCGCGGGTCGACCACGATCAGCTTGGCGCCGCCCGACTTGACCCGGTCCATCATCCTGAGGAAGAGGATGGGGTGGCAGTCGGCCATGTTGGAGCCGATCACGAAGAAGACGTCGGCGTGCTCGAAGTCCTGGTACGAGCCGGGCGGGCCGTCCGCGCCCAGCGACAGCTTGTATCCGGTGCCCGCACTGGCCATGCACAGCCGGGAGTTCGACTCGATCTGGTTGGTCCGTACGAAGCCCTTGGCCAGCTTGTTCGCCAGGTACTGGGCCTCCAGACTCATCTGCCCGGAGACATAGAACGCGAAGGCGTCCGGGCCGTGCTCGTCGATCACCGCCCGAAGCCGCCGCGCCGTCTCGGCGATCGCGGCGTCCACCGGCGCGGGCTCGGCCTCCGCCCCTCGCTCGGCGCGCACGAGGGCGGAGGCCAGCCGCCCGGGGGCGGCGAGCATGTCGGCCGTGGTCGCGCCCTTGGTGCACAGGCGACCGAAGTTGGCGGGGTGCGTCTTGTCACCGGACGCCTTCAGGACCGTACGCCGCCCGTCGGGGCCCATTCCGATGTCGAGGACCATCCCGCAGCCGACACCGCAGTACGAGCAGACCGTCCGTACCTGCTGGGTGGTCGTGGTCACGAGCGGCCCCTCCATGTGATCGGTTCCTTCCTCCACCGACGCTACGAAGGTCCCATTACGCGGTTGTCACACCGCCCGCTCACCAGGGGTTACGCGCTCCACACAGCTGCGCCGCGGGGCTTGTGAGGAGGGGCCCCGCTCCTCACCCGCGCGGACCGCGGGACAGGCTCGCGGGGCGTCGGGGAACGAGTCGTGCCGGTTCCGCCCCCGGCTCGGTGGGAGCGAGCAGGGCCGGGTGGCCGGGGGAGCAGGCGGGGTCGGTGCGCGCGGCGCCTCCGATCTCGCCCCGCGTGCGCGCGGCGTCACGCGAACGGCGCTCGGCCGGACTTCCCGACTCGGCTCCGGTCTCGATCCGAGTCGGCCGGGGGCGGCGCACCGGGTCAGGCGCGGGCCGAGTCGCCGTAGTCGACGGGCTCGCTCAGCAGCTTGCTCGCCGACCGGTGGACCTTCGCCAGGGCGTTCAACAGGGCTTCGCGTTCGGTCTCGGAGAGGTCGGCGGTCACCGCTTCCTCGATCAACCGCCGTTCCTCTTCGACCGGTTGCCGCAGAGCGCGCCCCGCGTCGGTGAGCCACAGCCGGACGAGACGGTTGTCCCGGTCGTCGCGGCGGCGGACGAGCAGTCCGGCCGTGGTCATCCGGTCGGCCATCTTGACGACGGTGGGCGTCGTGACATTGAGCGCGGCGGCGGCTTCGCCGGGCGTGCTGCCGTCCCGCTCCCACAACACGGCGAGCAGGTGGTTCTGTCCGACATGCAGTCCATGGCGTCGCATGGCCACGTCGGCCAGGGACCGGAGCACCTTCGACGTTCTGCCGTGCAGGTCCAGAAATTGTGACATCGAGGCCTTTCCATGGGTGTCGCGGGAGTGGACCGTCCGAGCCGCGCCCAAGTCGATTGACGGCTAATTATTCACCGGCTAACGTTCAGTCAGGTTCGCTAGGCGGCAAACGACTTTGGGGAGCCATGATGATACTGGTCACCGGGGCCACCGGGAACATCGGCCGTGCACTCACCCGTGAACTCGACGCGAAGGGTGCGAAGTTACGTCTCCTCGTCCGCGACCCCGCCCGCGCCGCACGGCTGCCCGAGCGTGCCGAGCGCGTCGTCGGCGACCTGGAGGAACCCGCGACACTCGCGCCCGCCTTCACCGGCATCGACAAGCTCTTCCTGCTCACGCAGGGCATCGGCACCGACCGCACGGCCGCCGCCATCGGCGCCGCCGAGGCTGCCGGGGTCCGCCATGTCGTGCACCTGTCCTCCCTTCATGTCGCCATGGACCCGATACCGGCCATGGGGCGCTGGCATCATCGGCGCGAGAAGATCATCCGAGCCTCGGGCATACCGGCCACCTTCCTGCGGCCCGGCGGCTTCATGACCAACGCCCTCGACTGGCTGCCCACCATCCGCGACGGAAACTACGTCCTCGACCCGGTCGGCCCGGGCCGCTACGCCCCGATCGACCCCGCGGACATCGCCGCGGTCGCCGCCCTTGCCCTGACCGAGGCGGGCCACCAGGGCCGGGAGTATCTCCTCACCGGCGACGAGGTGTTCACCGTCACCGAGCAGGTCCGGATCATCTCCGAGACGATCGGCCGCGACATCGAGGTCCGGGGAGCGGCCACACCGGACGACGTCGTACGGTTCCGCTTCCCCGGCGGGGCGCCCCGGGCACTCGCCGACGCCATCACGGAGGGCTTCACCCTCATGCGCGCCGACTCCGTCGGGTTCCGGACGGACACCGTGCGGCGGCTTCTCGGACGCGGGCCACGGACCTTCGCGGACTGGTGCGCACGCAACGCCGAAGCGTTCCGAGGCTCTGCGGCCCTTTAGCCGAAGGGTCGCCGCCGGGTCTGTCGGCCGGCCTGACGTCCCCTGACCCGGGACGGCCACGACCGGTCGGGGCATGGCCGCGCAGACAAGAACATGCCTGCTCGGCACGGCGAGTTGGCAGTGCCCATTCGGCAGGGCCTCGGCGTGTCGCGCCGCCCAGGACGCGCTCTGCGCGGCTGTTGCCCCCTCGGTCGAGGCGGAGTCGGGCCGACGCGCTTGCGCGCCGGACGTCCCATCCGGTGCGCAAGCGCGTCGGCTGTCAGCAGGACCGCTCCGCGGATGCATC
This sequence comes from Streptomyces sp. NPDC005141, assembly GCF_053599975.1. NCBI lineage: Bacteria > Bacillati > Actinomycetota > Actinomycetes > Kitasatosporales > Streptomycetaceae > Streptomyces > Streptomyces sp. NPDC005141. Next base: position 35,451 of record NZ_JBSFYW010000065.1, read on the forward strand.
CGCCTTCGTCCTGCCCGTACGTGATCGTGCGCGACATCTTGACCTTGGCCGAATCCCGGGCTTAGCGTTCCGGCGTCGATACGGATTGAAACGATTCAATCCCTGGCACTTCTCTCGGACTTGAGGCGCACCATGGAAGAACGCACGCCGCGACGAAGCGGAATAGCCCGGCGAACGGCACTGGTGGCGGGGGTCGGGGCGACGGTCCTGGGTGCGCTGCCGGATGTCGCGGCCGCCGCACCGGCCACCTCGGGGACGGCGGGCTCGGGGAGCGCGGCCACCGTGGCCGCGGGCGCGGGGCGCGGTCCGACAGCCGACTGGTTCGCGAACCCGCCGCGTTCCGTGCGCCCCAAGTTCCGCTGGTGGTGGCCGGACGGCCTGGTGGACCCGGACGAGATCGCCCGTGAGATCGATCAGATCGCCGACGCGGGCTTCGGCGGGATGGAGATCGCCGCCGTTCACCACAGCATCAAGGACAAGTCCGTGCTGGACACCGCGCGCCACGGCTGGGGCAGCAGGCCCTGGCGGGACGGCGTGGAGGCCGCCCTGGGCCGGGCCGCCCGGCGCGGCGTGACCATCGACCTGACGCTCGGCCCCAGTTGGCCGGTCGCGGTTCCCGGTGTCACGCCCGACGACGATGTCGCCGCGCGGGAACTCGCTTACGGACGGCTCGCGTTGGCGGCCGGCACGGCCTATCAAGGACCCGTGCCCGCCGCGGTCCACGACCCCGAGTCGGGGGTCACCCGGCAGACGCTCGTCGGCGTGCAGGCCGCCCGCGTCAACACGGCGAACTCCACCCGCAAGGAGACGGGGCTCGACCTGGACAGCGTCCGGGACCTCGGCACGCTCGTCACCGACGGCACCCTGTCCTGGACGGCACCCACGGACGGCGACTGGGTGGTGATCTCCTACTGGCAGCGCGGTTCCGCCCAGCAGCCCGAAGCGGGACCGCACTCCTCACCGGCGGCGTACGTCGTCGACCACTTCAGCGCCGCCGGCACCAAGGCGGTCACGGAGTACTGGGACCACGCGATCCTGACCCCCTCGCTCCGACGGCTGCTGCGCGCCGCGGGAGGTGCCTTCTTCGAGGACTCCGTGGAGCTGGAGACCGACGGCCTGGTCTGGACGTCCCGGCTTCCGGAGTCCTTCGAGAAGCACACCGGACGACCGCTGCTGCCCTGTCTGCCTGCACTGGTGCTGGACAAGAGCAACCAGGTCTTCGCGTTCGAGGCGCAGGTGACGCGCCAGATCCGGCACGACTTCTGGGAGACCGTCTCCGAACTGTTCAACCGCCATCACATCGGAGCCCTGCGGGACTGGGCGCACTCCCTCGGGATGCGCCTGCGCTCACAGCCGTACGGTCTCCAGACGGACGCGATCGCCTCGGCGGCCCTCCTCGACATCCCCGAGGGCGAGTCCCTCGGCTTCAAGAACCTCGACGACTACCGCTGTCTGGCGGGCGGCCGGGACATGGCCGGCCACACCGTCCTGTCCTGCGAGGCGGGCGCCTACAACGGCACCGCCTACAGCACCACTTGGGACCGTTTCCTGCGCACCATGGGAGGCGCCTACGCGGCCGGCGTCAACCAGACCGTCCTGCACGGCTTCTCCTACGCCACCGCACCGCAGGTGGCCTGGCCGGGCTTCGCGGCCTTCAGCCCGTACAACGGAACCGCCGGCTACGGCGAGTCGTGGGGGCCGCGCCAGCCCACCTGGAAGCATGTCGCGGACATCTCCGGCTACCTCGGCCGCGTGCACCGCGTCCTGCAGACCGGCACCGCCCGCGCCGACGTGGCGATCTTCCGGCAGACCGGCTACACCGCCACCGGCATCGGTGCCTCCTGGTTCACCGCGACAGGCGTCCCCCTCGGCTGGACGCACCAGTTCCTCAGCGGCCCCCTGCTCGACCTGCCCAGTGCCACCGTCGAGCATGGCCGCCTGGCACCCGAGGGCCCCGCCTACAAGGCCCTCTTCATCGAGGGCGACTTCTTCTACGGCTCCACACCCACCCTCTCCGTCGATGACGCCGGCAAGCTCCTCGAGCTGGCCCGGGCCGGACTGCCCGTCGTCCTGCTCGGCGCCTTCGGCCAGGGCCTGACCCCGGGCGTTCCCGCCACCGGCGAGACGGACGAACTCCACGGCGTCCTCGCCCGACTGCTCGCCCTGCCGAACGTCGCCCGTGTCACCGACAAGGCGGCCGTCGGCGACGCACTGGCCAGACTCGGGGTCACCCCGGACGCCCGTCACGCCACCGCCTCCACGCTTCTCAACGCCCACCGCGCGACCGCGGAAGCGGACTACTACTACTTCTGCAACGGCAAGCACGCCGAGACCGTCAAGCCGCCCGTCGCAGCCATCGACCACGACGTCACACTGCGCCGCAACGGATCGGGCAACAGCGTGCCCTACCTCCTCGACCCCTGGTCGGGCGAGCCCGTCCGGCTCGCCCAGTACACAAGGGACGGCGACGACTTCACCGTACGGATCACGCTCCAGCCGGGGGAGTCGACGATCGTCGCCCTGGGCCGCCCCGGCCTCTTCGGTGACCGTCACGGCTCCCGGCCGAACGTCGTCGCCACCGACGCCGACCACGCCCTCTTCACCGCCGAGGGTCTGGCCGTACGGGCGAGCGCGCCCGGCACCTACACCACCCGGCTGGACGGCGGCCGGTCCGTCACCACGACGGTCCGATCCGTACCGGCCGCGGTCACCCCGGCCACCTGGCAGCTCGACGCCGACGACTGGCGTCCCGGCGCCGGCGCCACCCGCACCGAGCACGTCGAGGTCTCGCTGACCCTCGGCACCCTGCTGCCCTGGTCCGGCATCCCCGAACTCGCGGACAGCGCGGGGACCGGCCGCTACCGCACCACGGTCGACCTGCCCTCCGGCTGGACCTCCGCCCACGGCGCCCGCCTGGAGCTCGGCCAGGTCAGCGACACCTGCCGGGTGACCGTCAACGGCCGACGCCTGCCCCCGGTGAACCGGCTGCACCCGGTCGTCGATCTCGGGACCGGCCTGCTGCGCCGAGGTGCCAACGTGATCGAGGTCGAGGTGGCGACCCCGCTGATCAACCGTCTCCGGGTCGCCCAGCCCGCCGTGTTCGGTGGCGTCTCGCGCCAGGACCACGGACTGGTCGGCCCCGTCCGCCTGACGCCGTATGTGCAGTCGCACGTGTCCTGACCCCGGAGACCCGGGCGCCGCCCACGTCGGGGGCGGCGCCCGACGGAGCAGGCCATTCAGCCGCGGACGGTAGCCCCGGCGCCGACGGTTGAGGGCTCATTCGTCGGGCCGGTTCAGGCGGATGAGTGTCTGCTGTCCGTTGGCGACCAGCTTCCGCGCGCCGTCGTTCTGGACACCGAAGACCTCCAGTTGGCACACGGTCAGGGTCCGGCCGGATTTCAGGACCGTCCCGACTGCTTCGATGTGGTCACCGGTAGCGGGTGCGAGGAGGTTGATCTTGTACTCGACGGTGAGGACCTCGGCGTTCTCGGGAAACAACGTGTAGGCGGCGTAGCCGCCGGCGCTGTCCGCGATGGCGCTGGTTGCCCCGGCGTGGAAGTAGCCGTGCTGCTGGGTCACTTCGGGGCGGGCGGGAAGCACGATGTGGACGCGGCCAGGGGCGATCCGGCTCATCCGCGCGCCGAGGTGGGCCATCAGCCCCTGGCGGTCGAAACTGTCCCGGACGCGCTGCTGTACTTCGGGACTCGCCTGGTCCTGCTCTGTCCGGTCTTCCACGTGCTCTCCTTCGGCAGGCATCGCGGTATCGGTAGGCGCGGGGCGGGTCCGTCAGCCGACCAGACGTTCCACCAGCAGGAACCCACCGATGGCGATCATCATGGCACCGGAGACGCGGGCCACCGTCCGGGCAGCCGACGGCCGCGTCCTCAGTACGGTGCGGGCGAGGACGCCGACGGCGAGGTAGACCAGGGCGCAGGCGGTCATGTGGAGCGTGCCGAGCAGCCCGGTCTGCGCCGCGACGGGCCAGCTCGCGGCGGAGTCGATGAACTGAGGGAACAGCGCGAAGTACAGCAGCAGCGCCTTCGGGTTCAGGCCGCTGATCCCGGCGCCCTTGAGCGCGATCTGCCAGCGCGAGGAGTCCACGGTCTGCGCGGACGCGGTCAGCGTGGCGGGCTGTCGCAGTACGCCCAAGCCCAGCCACACCAGGTAGGCGGCCCCGGCTACGGTCAGCGCGGTGAGCACGGTCGCCGAGCCGGCCACGATCACCACCAGCCCTGCCACGGCAAGCAACGTGTAACCCGCGTATCCGGCTATCAGTCCCGCGACCGCCGGGACGACCGACCGCTCCCGCAGCCCTGCCGAGATCGCGTACGCCCAGTCCGCACCCGGGGTGAACACCAGCAGCAGATCCACTGCCAGGAAAGCCGCCACCGTCGTCGTGTCCATCGATCGATCCCTCTCCAGCCCTTGCTCTGAGAGGGAAGATTAGGCTCAATTGCGCAGAAAGTGTTTCTGTATTTACCTCATGATCGCCCTGATCGAGGGAGAATCTTCTCCATGGATGCCCTTGACCGGAAGATTCTTACCGAGCTCCAGCAGGACGGCCGCCTGACCGTCACCGAACTTGCCGCCCGCGTGCAGCTGAGCGTCTCGCCCTGCCACCGCCGGCTGCGCGACCTCGAACGCGGCGGCGCCATCCGCGGCTACCGCGCCGTCGTCGATCCGGCCGCCGTCGGCCTGGACTTCGAAACCCTCGTCTTCGCCACCCTGCGCTGGGAGGACCCCGACACAGTCACCGCCTTCGAAGAAGCCGTGACCGCCATCCCCCACGTCATCCAGGCCCAGCGCCTCTTCGGCGAACCCGACTACCTCCTGCGCATCGCGACCACCGACCTGGCCGCCTACCAGCAGCTCTACGACCAGCGGCTGGCCAGACTGCCCGGCGTCCAGCGCCTGACCTCCACGCTTGTCATGAAGAACGTCATCGACGACCGTCCCCTGCCGGAGCTGCAGTGATGAGCCGCCGCCCGGAGGAGGGGTGCTCCACTGCGCTGGGACTGTCAGGGCTCGGTGCGAGAGGGCGGAAGCGCGATGCCGTAGAAAGCCCTGTCCGGCTAGTGGTCGCCGTCCAGCAGGCGTCGAAGCTTTGGTGAGGTGCAAGGGTTGGGCAGGACGAATCCTCCCGGTGCGTCCGAGGGCGATGACATACGCCGCAGCGCCGACGACTCGAACGGCCAGAGCGTCTCCACGGACCACCGCACACCGCTCAGATCGGCACCGGTCAGATCGGCGCCGCGCACGTCCGCACCTGACAGATCGGCGTGGGTGCAGCGTGCCTCGCGTAGTGAGGCGCCGTGCAGGACCGTGCCACGAAGGTCGGCTCCTGAGAGGTTGGCCTCGGACATGATGGCAGCCGCGAGATTCGCTCCCCGAAGGCAGACTCCCGTCATCTCCGCCTCGGTGAGGTGCGTGGCGTAGAGCTGGGCCGACGACAGGTCCGCGCCGGCCAGGTCGGCGGAGCCCAGGTAGGTACCGGACAGGTCGGCGTTGGTGAGGCGCGCGCCCCGCAGGTCGGCGGAGGGCATGAGGACGAACGAGAGCTGCGTACCCTCGAGTCGCGCCTCGGCCAGCCGACCGTGGATGAGAACTGCGCCGTCCAGGTTGAGACCGGAGAGGTCGGTGTGAGCGAGCAAACCCTCGGGAAGGAAGGCCAGTTCCTCGACGAGGTGGCGCAGTTCTTTGACAGCGGGGCTACGCGGGTCCCGGCAAGCTTCCGGGTGCTCGCGCTGCCAGTCGGCGAGTTCACGGAGGCGGTCCAGGCCGGACATCGGTACGGGCATGAGCCGGGTGGGGGCCTGCCCTGGCGCGGACACGGCGACAGTCCTGGCCCGGCCTGGATCCAGGTCGCCGAGAAGGACGGTCGGGTCGTGCGGGGAGGGTGCCTGGCGCTGCGGGAAGCCGTCCGGGGTGTGGCCGAAGCTGTCCGGACCGTGATCGCGGGTCCACGCGTCCATCGCGGCGGTGACCAGTTCGCGGGCCGTGGCCGCGTCGGTGGGCCGGTCCTGCGGCCGGGGGGCGAGCAGTGCGAGGACGAGGGTGTCGACCTCGGGGGACAGCGCGGTGCGGGCGAGGATGGACGGCGCGGGCGGCAGCTTCCGCTCATGGAAGCCACCGTGCTCGGGGAGCATGCCCGTAAGCAGTTCATACAGCAGGCACCCCAAGGCGTACAGGTCGGACCTGCTGTCGGCACCCTCGGGTGCGCCGAGTTGCTCGGGAGCCATGTAGGCGGGAGTTCCCATCGCCTGTCCGTCGGCGGTGAGCCGGGGCTCCCGGTCCGTCTCGCGGACGAAGTGCGCGATGCCGAAGTCCAGGAGCTTGACCGACCCGGCGGGGGTGACCATCACGTTGCCCGGCTTGATGTCGCGGTGCAGCAGGCCGGCCGCGTGGGTGACCTCCAAGGCCCGGCAGATCTGCGCTGCCCAGTCCAGGATCACCGGCACCGGAGCGCCGACGGCCGCCTCGTCCAGCGTGCGCCCCGAGACCAGTTCCATCACCACGAAGACCGTGCCGTCCGAGTGCTGCCCGTAGTCCAGCACCGCCACCACCCGTGGGTCCCAGATCCGCCCGAGCGCCACGGCCTCCGAGGCGAGCCGCTCCTGCGCGCCCGGCGCGCTATAGGCCGACGGCAGCATCTTCAGAGCTACTTGCCGGCCGATCCGCTCGTCCACTGCCCGCCAGACCACACCCATGCCGCCACGACCCAGCACCTCTTCGAGACGGTATCGCCCGGCCAGCAACACACCCGTCATTTGCTTCCCCCAGACCCATGGTCTTCCCCGCGGTCCCCAATATCGTCGCAGTGACGATATCTGTTGGAGGTCCACGCGCCAAGTCGGAACGGCGGCGTTCTCGGGTCGCGGCTCCGCTCGCCGTAGAGCCGGATGTGCGGGGTGATGCGATGCCGCCGCCGCGGTGGACAGTGAAGTCCGCTCGCGAACCGGCGCAGGAGTTGACCACAGCCGCCTCTCGCATCCACCGGGCTGTGCGGGCGCCGCGATGTCAGTGGCTGAGGGCACACTGCCCGCATGAACATCTCTTCGTCGCAGGTGCCGACTTCGGCGCCGCGTCCGCTTCTCTGGGTGGAGTCGATGGGCGGCCCGCTGATCGCCGTACCCGTCTCCGCGCTGAGCCGGTGGGGCGGTTGTACGGGATCGGGCACCATCGCCGGCTCGGGGGATCTCGTGGACGATTACGACCGCGCTTGTGAAGTCGACGACCTGGCAGGCGTGACAGCGGTGGGTGCGAACGGCGCCCACGCGCTGCTGCTCGCCGATGAACCGGCGACCGCCTGGGCGGAGTGCGGCACGTGGGAGGCCGACGGCCCGGCGATCCTCATGGACTCGGCCGAGGCCGGGGACGACCTGAACGTCGAGTACGCGGGAGGCGGCGGACTTCCGGAACATGCACCTGTCCCGATGCCACCCGGCCGTTGGAGGGTCCGGGCCGTCCACACCCGGGCCGACGACCGCACCTCGGTGGGCCTCGTCCAGTTTGTTCCCGCCCTCTCCTAGGGGTTGTTGGCGCTCACGCGGCTGCCGACGGAGGGTGCCGTGTTCAGAGCGGGCGGCCACCCCGGGCTCCTCGTCCCGGCGTCGACGGACGGCCGGTCGTCCGGTGCTGGACGGCCGGCCGGCGCGTCAGTAGCCCAGACCCGTCGTGTACGCGCACTCGGTGTAGATGTAGCCCGGCCGCAGCTTGGCGGTGTCCGAGGCCGGCGACTTCCCGAGCCCGGTCCGGGACTTGTGCACGAAGTAGGTGGTGCCGACGGGCAGCCTGATGGTCCGCTGCGGGTAGTTCTTGCCGCTGGCACTGCACGGCTTGAAGCCGAGCCCGAGCGTGCTGCCGAGAGAGTACGAGGTGCAGCTGCCGCAGGCCTTGAGCGTGAAGCTGCCGGTCACCGGTCCCGTGAACAGGACCGTGATGTCGTCGGGGCTGTCGTTCTTGACCGTGACGGAGATGCTGCCGCCCGATGCCGTGCTCGGCAGGCGCTTGCCGGCCGCGGGCACCGTCTGCGCGACCTCGGCGGCGATGGCTATCTTCTGGGCGCGGGCCCGGTTCTTGTGGTGCGGGTTGTCCTTGGCGAAGTCGTTCATGGTCGTGACGGCGTCGCTGAAACTCCCGTCCCTGTACTGGTCCACACCGCAGGCGTACGTGCCCGAACTCGCTTTCTGCGAGGCCCTGTCGGCGTCCTTGCCGAGGGTGTCCGCCAGCCCTGCCTGCTCCCCGGGCAAGCCGCGGACCTGGGTGCTGAGGCTCTCGAGTTGCTGGACCGCCGCACAGGGGTCCTTGCCGCCCACGGACCTGGCCGCCTTGTCGACCGCGCTCTTCACTGCGGGCTCCACCTTGCCGGCCTGTGCGGACTTCGGGAAGGTCGACAGGAGCTCGCCGAACTGCGAGGTCCAGTCACCGCCTCCGCCGCTGAGCGACGCCGCCGCGCACTCGTACAGCGAGGTGGCCAGCCGGTCGTCGGGCCAGGTGGACAGGTCTCCGAGGTCCTTCTTACCGATCGTGCGCGGGACCGTACGGAGGTACTTCAAGGGCGTCACGGCGGTGCAGTAGTTCTTCTGCGTGTAGGGGGCGCCGACGGTGGCGTAGTAGGTCTTGAGCCGGTCGGGAACACGCTGGGCCGCGCGTGAGTCCGGGTGGTCCTCGCTGAGCGCGCTGTAGACGTCCAGCGCACGCCGGTAGTCGGCCTTCGCCGTGTCGAACGACTGCTTCCCGGACTTCTCGACCAGCTTGTCCGCCCGCTCGAGCCGGTCCAGGAGCATCTGCTCCGTGGCTTCGTCGCGCGCCCCGTCGTACAGGACGACGCCTCCGGCGGGCACAGCCAGCAGTACGACGCCGAGCGCGGCCGCGATCAAAGCGCTCGGCAGCAACGCCAGCCGTGTCCGCAGGCCCACGGACGCGCCGTGAACGGCCGTGAGCACGAGGAAGATCAGGTAGAGCACGACCGTCGTGCCGGGCACCCCGTCCGGGTCCGCGGGCAGGGCCACCAGGAGCAGGATCGCCGTCGCGACCCAGCATGCGGCCATCAGTCCCCAGCGGCGCACGACGGCGTAACCGAGCCCGAGCCCGGAGAGGTTCAGCAACGCCACCGCGACGGCCCGCCACGGGTTGGCGGGAGCGGGCGGCGGTGCGGTCGGCATCGGCGGTACGACGAAGTCGTCGCGAGCACCATGTTGGTCCCAGGACATGACGGTTCCCCCGGTCAATCACGCCTGAAGTTCTGTGACTTGTCAGCGTACGGTCAGTGGGCGACCGGCGACAGTGCCCGTGGTGAAGCCTCTATGAACCGTTTGTCACACGGGGTGGCCGGTACCTCAGGCGCATCGTACGGGGTGGCGGACACCTCGGGACCCCAAATGGGATGTGGCAGGGGTCCCGGACGTCGCGCATCGGGAAGCCTGCCCCGGACCCTCGGCATCGCCACTTCCGTCATTCACGGCAACTCACTTGTTATTGCAAGTAATATGCAACAAGCTCTTGGGGCCCTTACCGCCTGCCTGTGACGTGGAGCTTCGTCGTGTCTCACCTGATGCCGAAAACCGGACCACAACGCGTCCTCGCGGCCTCGAACTTCGTCTACACCGTCGGCAGCGGCCTCTACCTGACGGCAGGGGTCCTGTATTTCACTCAGGCCGCTCGACTCCCGGCGGGCCAGGTGGGGATCGGGCTCGGCATCGCCGGACTTGTCGCGCTGGCCCTGGGTGTCGCGGTCGGTCACCTGGCCGACAGGCACGGAGCACGCGGTGTCTACGCGGCCACCCTCGTGGTCCAGGCACTGACCACGGCCGCCTTCGTACTGGCGGACAGCTTCTGGCCGTTCGTGCTCGCCGTCTGCTCGGCGACCGGGGCCAAAGCGGCGGGAACGGCAGCCCGCAGCCCGCTCATCAGGCACTACGGAGGGGACCGGCCCCAGGAGTTCCGGGCCTATCTCCGCGCGGTGACCAACGTCGGCATCTCCCTCGGCGCCCTGGGTGCGGGATGGGTCGTCCAGGTGGGCACCCTGACCGCCTATCAACTCATGCTGATCGGCAACGCGATCGCCTTCCTGGTCTCCGCGGCGCTCCTGGCCCTTCTCCCGCCCGTCGCGCCCGTGCCCGCCGCCGGCGGCCCTCGCTGGACCGCGCTGCGAGACCGCCCCTACCTGCTGCTCACCGCAGTCGACGGTGTCATGGCCATCCAGTTCAAGGTGCTCACCGTGGCCATCCCGCTCTGGCTGGTGAGTGCGACAGCCGCTCCCCACTGGCTCATCTCCGGCACCATGATCACCGGGACCGTCATCGTCGTCGTGTTCCAGGTGCGGGCCAGTCGAGGCATCACAACCCCTACGGCCGGCGGACATGCCTACCGCCGGGCGGGCGTGGCCTTCCTCGTCTCGTGCTCGATGATCTCGTTGTCCACGGGGGTACCGGCGTGGGCTGCCGCGACTCTGCTCATCACCGCGGTCGTGATCCACACGGCCGGCGAACTGTGGCACTCCGCCGCCGGCTTCGAGGTGTCCTTCGCCCTCGCCTCGCCGCATGCCACCGGCCAGTACCTCGGCGTCTTCGGCCTGGGCGCCGGACTGGCCGAGGCCGTCGGACCAGGCCTGCTCATCGCGCTCTGCGTCACCTGGGGCCGCCCCGGCTGGTACGTCGTCGGAGCGCTGTTCGCGCTCACGGGGCTGACGGCGCCCCACGCCGTCCGCTGGGCGGAACGCCAACGGCACGGCCGGACGCCGCACGTCGCCGTCCGGGAAACGACGCGGGCCGCGTGACCCGTGTGGCGAAGGCGGCGTACTGCTGTCAGCGTCGATCTCGGGAGCGAGGGAAGGCGCCTGCCCCACACTCCCGGCGGCGTCCTCCGTGCCGCCGGTTGCCGCGGGGGTGCGACCGGCGGCGCTGGAGGCGGGCTTGTTGAACGATCACGCGTCGGGAGAGACTTCTACGGCAATGTAGAGAATGGCGCGTCACCGGTTCGCCCGGCCGGCCGCCGTCCGCCCCCTGCAGAGAGCAGCTCCGATGTTCGGCTTGAGTGAAATCGCCCTGATCCTTCTTGTTGCCGTCGTCGTCCTCGGGATCAGGAAGCTGCCCGAGCTGACGCGTTCCGCGGGCAAGGCGGCCCGGATCTTCAAGAGCGAGGCGAAGGCGCTCAAGAGCGAGGAGTGATGTGCCCGCCGTTGAGTCGACCGGGAACAAGCTGATTCGACGGCAGGCCGCTGTCGGGCCGCACATGACTTCCGTACGCGGGTTCCGGAGGCCGCCCAGGGACACGTTGCCCCAGCGCCGCCCGTTTCGTCGCGGATGGCTGCATGTGTGCCCCACCGAGGTCGGGGTCGCGGGGAGGTCCCGAAATGCCACCACCGGGTGCTGGGAGCGGAATGCCTTTGCCCGTACGGGAGTTGATTGCGTCATGACTGGAAACCCCGCACCTCGTCCCCTGTCCGACAAGGCACTCTCCGACCTCCTGGCCGGCGGGCAGTTCGGCACCTTTGCCACCAACAAGCTCAGCGGCCGTCCTCACCTGACCACGATGGTCTACAGCTGGGACCCTGAGGGTCGTATCGTGCGGTTCTCCACCACGGCGGATCGCATCAAGGTCAAGCACCTCCGGCGCGATCCGCGTGCGGCCCTGCACGTGTCGGGCGGCGACGTCTGGTCGTTCGCCGTCGCAGAGGGCGAAGCCGCGGTCTCCGAGAGCACGGCCGTTCCGGGTGACGCGGTCGGGCGTGAGCTGCTGGAGATGATCCCCGACACCGCGAGGCCGGAGGATGAGGGCGCTTTCCTGGAGCAGTTGGTCACAGAGCGCCGGGTGGTGATCCGGCTGAAGGTGGACCGACTGTACGGAACGGCGCTCGACATCAACGGCTAGGTCGGCCGGAAGGGTGCTGCTCACAGCCCGGTTTTCGAGGGCTGGGAGTCGCCTGGATGCCTCCTTGATCCCGTTTGATGCCATCTTGACGGTCGGTCCGAGATGGTGAGCTGTTGATGGTCCGCCGGTCGATGGTGTTCGGCGACCGAGAACATCAACACGGTCCGCATCGCCAGGACGCGCATGTGTGGGCAGTACCGCTCCACCTGACGGCCCTTGCTCTCTGGTGAGAGGCGCTCTCGCCGTGTAACGTCGCTGGCAGATGTCGTGGTTCGCAGTACCTGCCCGCGCCGTGGTGCGGGCGTTTTGCTGTGCAGTGCCCGAGGACCAGGACGACTACCTCCGGGTCCGCGCGGTGCGGATCCGTCATCGAGTGAGAGGCACTGGCATGGCCAGCGGAACTGTCAAGTGGTTCAACGCCGAAAAGGGTTTCGGTTTCATCGCGCAGGACGGGGGCGGCCCGGACGTCTTCGCGCACTACTCCAACATCAACGCCAGTGGCTTCCGTGAGCTTCAGGAAGGCCAGGCCGTGACCTTCGACATCACCCAGGGTCAGAAGGGCCCCCAGGCGGAGAACATCACCCCCGCCTGATCTCGGCGGCACGCCGGCACGGTGCCTCGCGCAGCACGCGCGTTCGAGGCACCGTGCACCGCGGCAGATCATGAGGGCTCCGCCGATCTCCCGAACGGGCGGCCGAGCCGTATAGCGGTACAGCGGTGGCGCGCCACTCGGCCGCGAGGCCGGGTCACCCATCGCTTTTCCGGCGCCACCGGCGCCGATGTCAGGTCGGCCCAAGCGCCACTGTCCTCCCCTCGCCCACGCCCGACCACCCTTGTGCAGGGTCGTCGTGAGGCGTGCGAGTCTTCCGATCCGTAGCCGTCGGGGACGGCCCGGTCGATGACCCCCTTGGCCGGGCCGAGAGAGACCCCGCGTCGATTCCGTGGCCCGCGGCGGCGCGATGCCGTAGGCGTCCGCCCCGACCGGGATCCCTGCCGATGCATCGCGATGCGCCTGATGGCGCTCGGTTGCGCTCGATCGGGCGGCCGCTGATCACCCGTCCGGCCCGTCCCGCCCGCCCGGCGACCTTGGCCCCGGACTCTCCTCGCGACGGTGTCCGCACGGTGACACGTCCGTCCCGACCTCGCCCTACGCCCGGATCGGACCGGAAGGGTGTTACTCACTTTCGGGTGACGGGTGGGTGAGGTGCGGGGATATATGAGATGCCCGCATATGGCCATGATCCTGTAGGAGTACGGGAGTTGAGGATGTCAGCTCATCACTCTTCGGCTTTCAGTAGTTAAAGGCCGGATACAGACGCCTGTAACCGACATGTTCGCAATTGGTAACAGGGGTCTGGTGTCGCTCGTACCGGGCCGGGACGAGGAGGAACTTATGAGTCCTCGGCCACCGGGCCGGGACTCGCACAGGGTCGCATCGTGCAGTTCCCCGCAGGGGGGTGCTGTTGCGGGGTGTCCGGCTCTCGAACCTTGAGGAGCACTCATGTCCGTTTCCACGTCTGTCACGGTCCGCCGTCTGGTGGCCGCGGCCCTCGCGGCCGGCACGCTGGTCGGCTCGGCCGCCGTGTCCGCCTCCGCCGCGGAGCCGCGCCACGAGCGCACGCACGTCGCCATCAGCAGGGTTCAGAGCGACGCGCCGGGCTTTGACGACCGCTCCAGGCGTTCCCTGAACGCGGAGTGGGTGGAAATCACCAACTCGAACCGCCGTGGAGTCAACCTGGACGGCTGGACGCTGTCGGACGAGGACGGCAACCGCTACACCTTCCGCCACTACCGTCTGGCCGGCCGCTCCACCGTCCGTGTCCACACGGGTTACGGCCGTGACACCAACAGGGACCTCTTCCAGGACCGCCGCAACGAGGTGTGGGACAACCGCTCCGACACCGCCACGCTCAAGAACGACCACGGCCGCTTCGTCGACAGCGTCTCCTGGGGCCGGCACCACGACCGTGACCACGGCCACGGCGACAACCGGGGGCACGGCGACAACCGCGGGCACGGCGACAACCGCGGGCACGGCGACGACCGTGGCCACGGCCGCCGCTGAACGGCCCTTGTCGGCGCGCTCGTTCATGGCGCGCGCCGACGGTGACCGGGGTCCGACGATGGAAAGTGACCGGCTGAAGTCCGGGCCCTGCCGGACCCTGTGATCACCGGCTCCGCCGGACCGCCTCGCCGAGGAAGACCCGCACCGTACGGTGCGGGTCTTCTGCGTCGGGGCGTGCCCGGCCGATCCCTCGGACGGTCGATGCGCCCGCCGGTCGACGACAAGTCAGCTGCCGCCCGGTTGACATCACTCGGCCTCCTAGTTGCACGCCAGCGCTGCGAACATGTGACGAGATTTCGAACAATCGGAAGGCAACTGCGTTGCGTACTAACGGCGTTGGGACACGTGGTGCAGGTGCTGCGCAGGGCCTGGATCCAGCAATCCACCGCGACGAGAAGGGGGTGCGCTGGCGGGAGGGCAAGGACCTCCCGCCGGTTCATCACCGATTGTGCTCTCCCTATGACACCAACGCCCGCTACGGAATCAAGCGCGGCTCCGGCTGGACCGGCTACAAGGCCCATCTGACCGAGACCTGCGAACCCGACGCGCCGCACGTGATCACGCAGGTGGCCACCACTGACGCGGTCGTGGCCGACACCGAGATGACCGAACCGGTCCATCAGACCCTCACCGACCGGGCCCTGATGCCCGAGGTGCATGTCGTCGATGCCGGCTACACCACCGCCGCCCTGTTCGTCTCAGCACACGAGCGCGGCATGGGACTGCTGGGCCCGGCACGACAGCAGTCTTCAGTCCCGGCAGAACCAAGGTTTCTCTCGTGGTGATTCCACCATCGACTGGGACACCCCAAGCGCCAACTGCCCTGGCGGACAACGGAGTTTCGAGAGGTGGGAGCAGAAACACCACCGCAACGGCACCCGGTGATCAAGGTGTTCTTCTCTGCCGAGCACTGCAGCCCCTGTCCGAAGCAGACGCAGCGCACCAAGCCCCCGGCCGGCCGCCGGGGCAGAGAGCTGACCTTCCTGCCGCGTGATCGATACGAAGCCCTCGAAGGTGCCCGCCGAGCCCAGGACACCGACGAGTGGAAGGAGCGCTACAAGGTCCGGGGCGGCGTCGAGGGCAGAATCTCCCAGGCCGTGCGTGTCACCGGACTCCGCCGCACCCGCTACCGCAACCTGCTCACAACCCGCCCCGGTCACGTCTTCGCCGCCACGCGCTCGACATCATCCGCATCGACCGATGGCTGACCGGCACCCCACTCGGCGGCACCCGCACCTCCCACCTCGAAGCCCTCATGCTCGCGGCTTGGCAAGCCGATTCGCGGATTTCTCAGCAGAGTCCTTTAGGCCGGTAGTGAAGCGAATCTGGTCCGGGTCCTGCTTCGCCGGAACCGTCGGCGGCGCCCCACTCTCCGTGGTCAGGCAGCACATCGAACAGCAGGACCGGCCCGTGTGAGCACCGCCCGGCTCCGCCGGGACCAGCCCTCCCGACGCTCCGCACCGTAGGCAAAGAACTGCGGTGTCCGGCTCCGCCGGACCTGAATCCGCGACGCTCTGCGTCGCACCATCATGCACTTGGTCTTCGTTACCAAAATTCGGCTCAAAGTGTTCACCGATGCGCACGTGAGGCGGATGGAGGAGATCATGCGGTCGGTGGGTACGGACTTCGAGTGCGACCTGGTGGAGTTCAACGGAGAGGACCACCACGTCTGGTGAGCTTCCCGCCCAAGGTCGCCGTCACCAAGCTCGTCAACTCCCTCCAGGGCGTCTCCTCCCGCCGCCTGCGCCAGGAGTTCCCCGACCTAGTGCGCGACTACTGGCGGGCCAACAAACTCTTGACGAAAGCACAGTGGCGACCAGTTCTGATCTCCTGCATCTCACCCATGACCCAAGTATGTATGGTGACGGTCATGCAGCTCAGGTACAGCTTCCGCGTGCGACACGAGGTCGCACCGTTCAAGTGGATGGCCCGGTCTCAACTGGGCTTTTCCAGACCAGTGTTCTGAGGTCTGGCCCCACGC
>NZ_JBSFYW010000066.1:0-48430 GCF_053599975.1 Streptomyces sp. NPDC005141
TGGCTCCCCCTGCCCCCACCGGGCCGGGTAAAAAACGGGGCGGGGGGGGGGGGCCCCCCTCGGCCGCTTCCTCCGTGTCAGTGCTGATCGGTGCCGTGCAGCGGGAAACCCGCGATGCCCCGCCAGGCGAGCGAGGTCAGCAGCTGGACCGCCTGGTCGCGCGGGACACTGCGGTCGCTGTGCAGCCAGGAACGGGCCACCACCTGGGCCAGGCCGCCGAGACCCGAGGCGAGAAGCATCGACTCGGCACGCGAGAGACCGGTGTCCTCCGCGATGACGTCGCAGATCGCCTCGGCGCACTCGTGCGTCACCTTGTCGACGCGCTCGCGCACCGCCGGCTCATTGGTCAGGTCCGACTCGAAGACCAGCCGGAAAGCCCCGCCGTCGTCCTCGACGTACGCGAAGTAGGCGTCCATCGTCGCGCGGACGCGCAGCTTGTTGTCCGTCGTCGACGCGAGCGCCGCCCGCACCGCCAGGAGCAGGGACTCGCAGTGCTGGTCGAGCAGGGCGAGGTACAGATCGAGCTTGCCCGGGAAGTGCTGGTAGAGAACCGGCTTGCTGACGCCCGCGCGCTCGGCGATGTCGTCCATGGCGGCCGAGTGATATCCCTGCGCAACGAATACTTCCTGGGCGGCGCCGAGGAGCTGGTTGCGTCGGGCACGGCGCGGCAGGCGAGTGCCCCGCGGGCGTGCTGCCTCTGTCTGCTCGATGGCTGTCACGCCGCCTCCCAAATTGTCCACGTGCGGTGTGCGCCGCGCCGCCATCGTACTTTTCGGTAACCGTGCTGTGTGTGGTGCGAGCGCAGAATTTCACGGACCGGACGCCGGCGGCGGTGGCGCACAGTGTGCCGAAGGGGACGAGCTGGGCACCCGGCCGTCCCGACGGCCCTGATCAGCGGTGTCGCGTCACCGATAGTCGTCCTCGTTCAGCCGGACGACCCGGGCCTGCTCGGCGAGATCCCCTTCATCGGCGTTGAGGGGGTCGCCCGGGGGTTCCGGGTCGACATCGTCCGCGGGATCCAGTTCGGCGGACTGCTCGGCGGCGTCGGCCTCGGGGGCCTCCACGCCGAGGATTTCCCGGAACTGGTCATCGAATGTACCGGGGTCTGTCGGGTCGACTGTCATGGTTCCTCTTCCCGAACGGGTACGAGTGCGCTCCTGATGTGCGTACTAGTGCCCTCGTTCGAAGCCTAGGAGACACGGGATCCGGACGCTATGCGATCCGGTCGCCATCTGTGACCGCGAACACATGAGCCCCCGCGTGATCGTCTCGTAACATTGCGGCATGTCTTCGACCGAGCTCCCGCCCGCGCCGGCCGCAACCGTCCTGCCGAGAGTCGGCGCCGTCAGGGTCGCGGAAGGGGAGCGGCTGCGCTCGGTGGGGCTGCCCGGCGTCACGCTGACGGTCCGGTCGAGACCGCCGTCGCGGGAGGGACTGCCGGCCGCACTGTACGTGCACGGCCTGGGCGGTTCCTCGCAGAACTGGTCGGCGCTGATGCCGCTGCTCGACGGGCTCGTGGACAGCGAGGCCCTCGATCTGCCGGGCTTCGGCGACTCGCCGCCACCGGACGACGGCAACTACTCGATCACCGGACACGCGCGCGCGGTCATCCGCTATCTCGACGCGTCCGGGCGTGGGCCGGTGCACCTTTTCGGCAACTCGCTCGGCGGAGCCGTCTCGACGCGGGTCGCGGCCGTCCGGCCGGATCTGGTCCGGACACTCACGCTGGTCTCACCCGCGCTGCCCGAGATCCGCGCCCAGCGCACCGCGTTGCCGACCGCGCTGCTCGCGCTGCCCGGGGTGGCGGGGCTGTTCACCAGGCTCACCAGGGACTGGAGCGCCGAGCAGCGTGTACGAGGGGTGACGGCCCTCTGTTACGGCGATCCCGGCATCGTGACGCCCGAGGGGTTCCGCAACGCGGTCGAGGAGATGGAGCGGCGACTCGCTCTCCCCTATTTCTGGGACGCCATGGCACGCTCCGCGCGCGGGGTCGTGAACGCGTACACGCTGGGCGGACAGCACGGACTGTGGCGTCAGGCCGAGCGGGTGCTCGCCCCGACGCTGCTCGTGTACGGCGGCCGTGACCAACTCGTCGGCTACCGTATGGCGCAGCGCGCGGCCCGTGCCTTCCGCGACTCCCGGCTGTTGTCCCTGCCGGACGCGGGGCACGTCGCCATGATGGAGTATCCGGAGACGGTCGCCACCGCCTTCCGCGAACTCCTGGCGGACCTGGGAGAGTTGATCTCCCCGGCGGCAGTCGGCGCGGAGAGCTGAGGCGGGAAGTGGGACGACACAGTCGTCGGGGGCGGGCCGAGAAGCCGGACACCTCGCGGACGCGAGCGGTTCCGGCAGCGGAGGCGGCACCCGCCCCGGCGCCGGGTCCGGATCGCGCCCGCCGCGCGGCGACGCAGCCGACCGGCCCCCTGGGCCCCTACCCGCCCGCGGGCGGGTCCCCGCAGCGAGGCGCGCCGCGATTCGACGAGGGGACGCCGGCGCACGGGTTCCCGCGGATGGCGGACGGCACTCCCGCGCGCGGGGTGCCTCGATTCGCGGACGGGACTCCCGCACACGGCGTCCCGCGTCATGACGACGGCACCCCGGCACATGGGGTGCCGCGTTTTTTCGACGGGACCCCGGCGCAGGGCGTGCCGCGCCTTCCCGACGGGACCCCGGCGCACGGTGTGCCTCGCTTTCCCGACGGGACCCCCGCCCATGGGATGCCCCGGGTGCGGGGCGGGCATCCCGAGCAGCGT
Organism: Streptomyces sp. NPDC005141; assembly: GCF_053599975.1. Taxonomy (NCBI): domain Bacteria; kingdom Bacillati; phylum Actinomycetota; class Actinomycetes; order Kitasatosporales; family Streptomycetaceae; genus Streptomyces; species Streptomyces sp. NPDC005141. Next base: position 2,754 of record NZ_JBSFYW010000066.1, read on the forward strand.
GAACCGGGCGGTGGCTGGGGGGAGACCAGGGCCGGTGGGGCTCCTCAGGGCGCGCCTCCCGGACCCCGCGTCCCCCGGCAGCGTCAGGAGCACGTAGCCGCCCCGCGGCAGGCGTACGTCGACGCGTTCGACCTCGGAGCGGAGGAGAGCGACGACCTCCTCGCGTCTCGCGGCGGCGTTCCGGGGCGGACGGCGGATCCCCGGGCCGACGACCCCTACGGCTCCGTCACCGACTGGGACAGCCGGTCCGCCGAGGCCGGTGGGCCGTCGCTGCCGGAGACCGAGGAACAGGCAGAGGGCAAGGCCCGCAAGGGGCGGGCGTTCACCGGGATCGCGGCGGCCGCCGTCACCACCGTGCTGGCCGTCGTCGTGGCCGGACAGGTCGCCTCGGGGCAGCACGACGCCGGCGCGCGGACGCAGGCCGCCGAGGACGCCGGCGGCCGGGTGACCCGGGACTCCGCCTCGCGCGGGGACGACCGGCCGACCCAGTCGGGGGCGCCGAACGTGGCCGCGGCACCTCTGACGTACGGCCAGAAGATGGCCAGGACATACCCCCTCGGCGCGAAGCTCAAGGCGTCGGGGAAGTTCGAAGCGGTGCCCGGAGTCGCCAAGGCGCCGGGCAAGGGGCGCAAGTACACCTACCGCGTCGACATCGAGAAGGGCCTCGGCCTCGACGGTGAACTCTTCGCCGAGGCCGTGCAGAAGACCCTGAACGACCAGCGGAGCTGGGCGCATGGCGGCGCCCGTACCTTCGAGCGGATCCACTCCGGGAAACCGGACTTCGTCATCACACTGGCGAGCCCGGGCACCACCGCCGAGTGGTGCGCCAAGTCGGGGCTCGACACCACGGAGGACAACGTGTCGTGCGACTCGGCGTCCACCGAGCGCGTCATGATCAACGCGTACCGCTGGGCCCAGGGCTCAACGACCTACGGTGACGAGATTCACGCCTATCGGCAGATGCTGATCAACCACGAGGTCGGCCACCGGCTCGGATACGGGCACGTCACCTGCGACAAGGACGGCGAGCTCGCCCCGGTCATGCAGCAGCAGACCAAGTTCCTCGACCACGACGAAATCCACTGCCTCGCCAACCCATGGGCCTATCCCGGGAGTTGACAGGGGCGTCCGGGCCACGTTGACATGCGTCGAAAGATCGTTCATATTTTTCCGCATGTCGCCCCGTCACGCCTCCGTATGCGCCGCCCTTGAGTTGGCGCTCATCGGCGTGACCGCGCTCTGCGTGGCCGACATTCACTGTCGCTGACGCCCGCCCCCGGCGAGTGCGTCGCTTTCCTCCCGTTTGTTCCCGTGCGCCCCTGAATCTCCCTGATTCGGCGCGCCGGTGCCTCTTTCGGTCCGGTCGGACACCGACGCCTGACGCCCTGGGCGGGCTCCGCGCTCTTCCGTCTCACTCTGCGTCAATCCGTCTCAGTATTCGAGCATTCCGAGAGGTCGTCTTCCGATGCGTCAACCGTCCCTCATAGCGCGCCGCGTGGCCGCGGCATCCGTCAGCCTGGTCGTGGCAGCGGGCGCCGCCGCCTGCGGCCCGGAGGACAACGATGCCAAGAGCTCCGGTGGCGACTCGCGGCCCCACAAGGGCGGCACGCTCACCGTCCTGAACGCCAACGCGCAGCAGGACTTCGACCCCGCGCGGCTCTACACCTCCGGCGGCGGCAACGTGCCCTCGCTGGTCTTCCGTACGCTCACCACCCGCAACCGCGAGAACGGGGCCGCCGGCGCCGAGGTCGTGCCGGACCTGGCCACCGACACCGGCCGCCCGAGCAAGAACGCGACCGTGTGGACGTACACCCTGAAGAAGGGCCTCAAGTTCGAGGACGGCACGCCGATCACCTCCGCCGACATCAAGTACGGCATCGAGCGGTCCTTCGCCGCCGAACTCTCCGGGGGCGCTCCCTATCTGCGCGACTGGCTGATCGGCGGGGCCGACTACCAGGGTCCCTACAAGGACAAGAAGGGCCTCGACTCGATCGAGACGCCGGACGAGCTGACCATCGTCTTCCACCTGAACAAGCCCGAGGGCGAGTTCCCCTACCTGGCCACGCAGACGCAGTTCACGCCCGTCCCGAAGGCCAAGGACAAGGGAACGAAGTACGAGGAGCACCCGGTGTCCTCGGGTCCGTACAAGGTCGTCAAGAACGAGAACGACGGTGAGCGCCTCACCCTGGAGCGCAACACGTACTGGTCCGCCTCGACCGACGCCGAGCGCAAGGCCTACCCCGACAGGATCGACGTACGGTCCGGCCTGGACTCGTCGGTGATCAACCAGCGGCTGTCCTCCTCCCAGGGCGCGGACACCACCGCCGTCACCACGGACACCAACCTCGGCCCCGCCGAGCTCGCCAAGGTGACGGGGGACAAGGAACTGGCCTCGCGCGTCGGCACCGGGCATTTCGGCTACACCGACTACATCGCCTTCAACCCGAAGGTGAAGCCGTTCGACGACCCGAAGGTGCGCCAGGCGATCTCCTACGCCGTCGACCGCAGCTCGGTGATCAACGCCGCCGGCGGCTCGTCGCTGGCCGAGCCCGCGACGACGTACCTGCCGAACCAGAAGTCCTTCGGCTACACGCCGTACGACCACTTCCCGGCGGGCGAGTCCGGCAACGCGGCCAAGGCCAAGGAACTGCTGGCCGAGGCGGGCCACAAGAACGGCCTGACGGTCACGCTCACGCACTCCAACAGCAAGGACTTCGAGACCAGCCCGGAGATCGCGACCGCCATCCAGGACGCGCTCAAGAAGGCCGGCATCACCGTCAAGCTCCAGGGTCTCGAGGACAACGACTACAGCGACAAGATCCACGGCGCCAAGACCGAGCCGGGCTTCTTCCTCGCCCACTGGGGTGCCGACTGGCCCTCCGGCGGTCCCTTCCTGGCCCCGATCTTCGACGGCCGGCAGATCGTCAAGGACGGCGCCAACTTCAACACCGGCTTCCTCAATGACAAGTCGGTCAATGACGAGATCGACGCGATCAACAAGTTGACGGACCTCGACGAGGCCGCCAAGCGCTGGGGGGCACTCGACAAGAAGATCGGTGAGCAGGCGCTGACCGTGCCGCTGTTCCACCCCGTCTACAAGCGCCTGTACGGCAAGAACGTCAAGAACATCGTGATCAGCGACTGGACCGGCGTGCTGGACATCTCCCAGGTCTCGGTGAAGTAGCGCCGTGAGTGAGGCACTCCTCGCCTCCCCGGCCCCCGCGGCGGACCCGTCCGCCGCGGGGGCCTCGGGGGCCCGTCAGTTCTGGCGGCGGCTGCGTGCGCAGCGCGCCGCCCTGGTCGCCGCCGCCGTCGTCGCGCTGCTCGTCCTGGTCGCGATCGCCGCACCGCTGCTCACGGCGATCGAGGGCCAGGACCCCACCACGTACCACCCCTCGCTGGTGGACTCCGCGCGCGGCGGCGTCCCGGTCGGCCCGCTCGGCGGCATCGGCGTCGACCACTGGCTCGGCGTCGAACCGCAGACCGGCCGCGACCTCTTCGCACGCCTCGTGTACGGCGCCCGGGTCTCCCTCGGCGTCGCCCTCGCGGCGACCCTGGTGCAGGTCCTCATCGCCGTCGTCGTGGGCGTGGCGGCCGCGCTCGGGAACCGATGGGTCGATCAACTGCTGAGCCGCGTCACCGAGATCATCGTGGCGATGCCGCTGATGATCATGTCGCTGGCGCTGCTGGCCATCGTGCCCAGCAGCTTCCCGCGTCCCGTACTGGTCGCCCTCGTCATCGGACTGATCGCCTGGGGCACCCTCGCGAAGATCGTGCGCGCGCAGACGCTCACGCTCAAGCAGCTGGACTACGTGGCCGCCGCGCGGCTCAGTGGCTGGGGCACCTGGCGCATCGCCCGCCGCGAGCTGCTTCCGGGCCTCGCCGCCCCGCTCATCACGTACTCCGCGCTCCTCGTGCCGATGAACATCGGTGTCGAGGCCGCGCTGTCGTTCCTCGGCGTCGGTGTGAAGCCCCCGACGCCGTCCTGGGGACAGATGCTGACCGCCGCCGACGTCTGGTACCAGGCCGCGCCGCAGTATCTGCTGCTGCCCGCAGGCGCGCTGTTCGTCACCGTCCTGTCCCTCACCGTCCTGGGCGACGGCGTGCGCACCGCCCTCGACCCGCGCGCGGCTTCACGTCTGCGCGTCGGCACGGGGCGCAGGGGCGAGGCCAAGGCCGCCGCGGGCGGGACCGCCGCGGGCGGGACCGCCGCGTCCCGGTCCGGCGCGGGCCTGGGCCTGCCCGGGCAGGACGCGGGTCCGGACCGGCCGGGTGCGCGTTCCTCCGAGACCGAGGAGGCCCCGGCATGAGCGGATTCGGCGGGTTCGTCCTGCGCCGTGCCCTCGGCACCGCGGTCACCCTCTTCGCCATCTCGGTGATCATCTACGTCGTCTTCTACGCCACTCCCGGCAACGTCGCCCAGATCACCTGCGGTCCGCGCTGCTCACCCCTCCAAGTGCACCAGGTCGCCGAGCAGTTGCATCTCGGAGACCCGCTGTACGTGCGCTACTGGCACTTCCTGGAGGGCCTCTTCGTCGGCCAGGACTACTCGACGGGCACCTCCGTCCAGCACTGCTCGGCGCCCTGCCTCGGGCTGTCGTACCAGACCGACCAGCAGGTCACGCAGCTGATCCTGACGAAGCTGCCGGTCAGTCTGTCGCTGGTGTTCGGCGGGATGGTCGTCTGGCTCGTGCTCGGCGTCGGCACGGGCGTCCTCTCGGCGTGGCGGCGCGGCCGGCTCAGTGAGCGGGTGCTGACCGGCATCACCCTGGCCGGGACGGCGACGCCCGTCTTCGTCATCGGTCTGATCCTGATGATCGTCGTCTGCGGCCAGCTGCAACTGCTGCCCTTCCCGCAGTACGTGAACTTCTCCGACGACCCCGAACAGTGGGCGTGGAACCTGTTGCTCCCCTGGCTCTCGCTCGCCCTCGTCGAAGCCGCCGCGTTCGCCCGGCTGACCAGGGCCTCGATGCTGGAGACGCTGGCCGAGGACCACATCCGGACCTTCCGGGCCTACGGCGTCGGCGAGCGGTCGATCATCGGACGGCATGCCGTACGGGGAGCGCTCGCCTCGATCATCGCGCTGAACGCCAACACCTTCGGGTCGGCGGTCGGTGGCGCGGTGCTCACCGAGACGCTCTTCGGACTGCCCGGCATCGGCCAGGAACTGGTGCACGCGGTGAACGTCGTCGACCTTCCCGTGGTGGTCGGCATGGTCCTGGTCATCGGCTTCTTCGTGGTCATCGCCAACGCCGTCGCGGACGTGCTCTACGCGGTGGCCGACCGACGGGTGGTGCTGGCATGAGCGACTCCTCCAAGACCCCTTCCCACGCCCCGGCAGGGGCCTCTTCCACGCTCCCTTCCACCGCCCCCGCGGCGGCCTCCTCACCGGCTTCTCTGGTCGAAGTGAGCGATCTCGTCGTCGACTTCGGGGGCCTGCGGGCCGTCGACGGGCTCTCCTTCCGGCTGGAGAAGGGTGCCGCCCTGGGCCTGGTCGGCGAATCCGGCTCGGGCAAGTCCACCGTGGCCTCCGCCCTGTTGGCGCTGCACCGGGGCACCGGAGCGCGCGTCGGCGGCACGGTCCGCGTGGCCGGCGTGGACGTACAGCGGGCATCCGACGACGAACTGCGTCGGCTGCGCGGCGGCAAGGCCGCCATGGTCTTCCAGGACCCGCTGTCGTCCCTCGACCCGTACTACGCGGTCGGCGACCAGATCGCCGAGGTGTACCGGGTGCACACCAAGGCGTCCCGACGAGCGGCACGCGCGCGTGCGGTGCGGGTACTGGACCGCGTCGGCATTCCTGACGCGGCCCGCCGGTCCCGTTCGCGCCCGCACGAGTTCAGCGGCGGTATGCGCCAGCGCGCTCTCATCGCCATGGCCCTGGCCTGCGAACCCGAGCTCCTGATCGCCGACGAGCCGACCACGGCCCTCGACGTGACCGTCCAGGCCCAGATCCTCGACCTCTTGCACGCCCTGCGGCAGGAGACCGGGACGGGACTGCTGCTGGTCACCCATGACGTCGGGGTCGCGGCCGAGAGCGTCGACGAGATCCTGGTGATGCGTCACGGACGCGCGGTCGAGCACGGGCGGGTCGACGCCGTCCTCGGCGCGCCCCGGGAGCCGTACACCCGGGAACTCCTGGGCGCCGTCCCCCGCGTGGACACACCGCGCGCGGTCGTGCGTGGCGGAAGCACGGACTCGGCCGGGGGCACCGGTCCGGTCGAGGGCGCCCCCTCGGACGACGTCGTCCTCGAAGCGGTCGGGCTGCGGCGCGAGTTCGGTCGCGGGAAGCAGCGGTTCGCGGCCGTCGACGACGTGTCGCTGGCCGTCCGCCGGGGCGAGACCCTCGGCATCGTCGGCGAGAGCGGCAGCGGGAAGACGACCCTGGGAAGGATGCTGGTGGGGCTCCTGGAGCCCACGACCGGTGTCGTCCGCCACGAGGGACGCGAACAGTCCGGCGTCCGTCCCTCGGTGCAGATGGTCTTCCAGGACCCGGTCTCCTCCCTCAACCCCCGCCGGAGCGTGGGCGAGTCCATCGCCGATCCGCTGCGGGCGCGCGGTGGGCGCGGTGAGCGGGACGAGCAGCGCATTCGAGGGCGGGTACGGGAACTGCTGGAGCGCGTGGGACTCGAAGAGGCGCACTACGACCGCTACCCGCACGAGTTCAGCGGCGGACAGCGCCAGCGGGTCGGCATCGCGCGGGCGCTCGCCGCCGAGCCGCGCGCCATCGTGTGCGACGAGCCGGTCTCCGCGCTCGACGTCACCACACAGGCTCAAGTGGTCACCCTACTGGGTGAGTTGCAGCGAGAACTCGGACTCGCGCTGGTCTTCGTGGCACACGATCTCGCGGTCGTGCGCCAGGTCAGCGACCGGGTGGCGGTGATGCGGCGGGGCCGGCTCGTGGAATACGGTCCGGCCGACGAGGTGTACGAGAACCCGCGGGACCCATACACCCGGCAGCTGCTGGCCGCCGTGCCGGCGCTCGACCCGGAGGTCGCGGCGAGGCGCCGGGCGGAGCGCAAGGAACTGTTCCTGGCGTGACCCGATCGAGGGCCCGAGCCCAGCGAAACGTGACTGCTTGATCCCGTAGCGCGACAAAACGCGGTCTGCGCGGGAAAGTTACGACCGTTCACCCCTTTTGGTGGCGTGATGGACAACCGTCCGTCGCGCCACCGCCTTGTCCGCATACGTTCGTCCCGCTGCGAGCCGCCGGGTCAACGGCGGCTCCCCATACGGGAGATCGGGGGTGTGCTCGTGCGCATCGGACTGCTGACGGAGGGTGGTTATCCGTATGTGAGCGGTGACGCCAGGCTCTGGTGCGACCGGCTCGTGCGAGGGCTCGGGCAGCACGAGTTCGACATCTACGCCCTCAGCCGCACCGAGAGCCAGGAGGACGAGGGCTGGATCCGGTTGCCGCCCCAGGTCAGCCGCGTACGCACGGCACCGCTGTGGACGGCGCAGAGCGACGGGGTGGTGTACGGGCGCCGGGCGCGGCGCCGGTTCGCCGAGGCGTACGGGGAACTGACGGCGGCGGTGTGCGCGGGACCGGAGGCCGTAGGCGCGGAGGTGCCGGGGGACGGGGCGGCTTCGGCCGGCCTCGAGGCGGACCGTTTCGCCAGCGCGTTGTACGCCCTGGCCGAACTCGCCCGGGACGAGGCCGGACTGGTCGGCGCCCTGCGCTCCGAGAGCGCGGTCCGTGCCCTGGAACGCGCCTGTCGTGCGTCCGGCGCACTTCGCACGGCCCGCACCGCGCGCGTACCCGATCTGCTCACCGTCGCCGCGCACATCGAGCGCGCCCTGCGCCCCCTCTCGCTGGACTGGTACGGGGACGACGGGCTCGGCTCGGTCGACCTCTGCCACGCCGCGTCCGGCGGAACGGCGGCCCTGCCCGGCCTCCTCACCCGGCACTTCTTCGGCGTCCCCCTGCTCGTCACCGAGTACGGCGTACAGCTGCGAGCGCACTACCTGGCCGCCGCGACCGTCGGTGAGGCCCCCGCCGTTCGGGCGCTGCTCGCCGCGTTCCACGGCGGACTCGCCGCCGAGGTCTACCGCGTGGCCACGCTCATCACGCCCGGCAACGCGCACGCCCGCCGCTGGCAGGAGCGCTGCGGCGCGGACCGCGCCAAGCTGCGCACCGTCTATCCCGGTATGGAGGCCGAGCGCTTCGCGGACGTGGGGGAGGGCGTGGAGGGCAGCCGGTGCGCGGACCCCGACACGCTGGTCTGGGTCGGCCGCATCGAACCGGCCAAGGACCTGATCTCCCTGCTGCACGCCTTCGCCGAGATCCGCAAGGAGGAGCCGAAGACCCGGCTGCGGATCGTCGGCGCCCCCGCCGACGGCCCGGACGGCGCGACCTATCTGGCCCACTGCAAGGCCCTGGCCGCACAGCTCTTCCCCGACGAGGCGGAGGGCACGCACGCGGTCGGCGACAACCCGGTGTCCTTCGAGGAGATCGGCGGCCCGGAGATCCCGAGCCTCGCGGAGGCCTACGCCTCCGGAGCCCTGGTCGTCCTCTCCAGCGTCGTCGAGGGCTTCCCGATCAGTCTCGTCGAGGCCATGTTCTGCGGCCGGGCCACCGTCTCCACGGATGTGGGCGCGGTCGTCGAGGTCATCGGCGGTACGGGGCTGGTGGTGCCGCCGCGCAATCCGCGGGCACTCGCGGAGGCGTGCGTGGCCCTGCTGCGCGACCCGGAGCGCCGTGAACGCCTGGGCGCGGCCGCCCGGGCGCGCGCTCTCGAACTCTTCACCGTCGAGCAGAACATCACGGCATTTCACGGCATTTACCTCGAGATCGTCTCGCACTCCCCGGTGAGTCGGGTACTGGTGGACGACGAGGGGGAGCCGTTGCCCTTCGGAGTCCCCGCCGAGGCCCACGTGCCCGGCCGCTGGACCGAGTCCCGCCTCATGACCGCGGACCGACCGCGCTGGGCGGAGGGCGCACCGGTACGAGCCACTGTGCCCATGCCCGTTGCCGTTTCTGTGGGGGAGGGCGCGTGACGATCGACAGCGGTGGACCCGGTGCCCCGAGCGGCCTCGACGACCTGGATGAACCGGACCGGCCCGCACCACCGACGGGCTTCCGTATCTGGGACGAGCGGTCCGAGGAGTGGCTGGTGGCGGAGGAGACGGACGGACGGGCCACGGGTGCGCGGGAGGGGACTGCCGTCGGGACCGCAACGGACCCGGTGGATCCGACGGATGGCTCCTTCGCGACGGACGGTCCGGGCCTCGACGCCGGCCCGGACCATGTCCTTGGTGCCGGTCGAGGCATCGGCCCCGGTGCGGGTGCCGGAGGCCCCGACGGCTCCCATGACGCGGGTGCCGGAGGCGCTGACGGCACTGACGGTCTTCACGGTGCGGGTGTGGGAGGTGCTGACGGCGCCGACGGTTCTCTTGGTGTGCGCAGGCCCACAGGGCGGCGCGGTGCGGCGGACCCCGTGAAGGCGCTGATACACCGGCACCGCGAGCTCTGCGAGCGGGCCGTGGACCCGCTGGAGATCGCGGCGGGACTGGAGGCGCACGGGGTCACCGACCGGACCGCCACCCGCTTCCGTCACCGGGACGTCTTCTCGCTCGCCGAGGAGATGTACGCGCGCGTTCCGCGCGAGGGGGAGTCCGCGCCCCGCACCGAGACTCCGGGACGCCCCGGCACGCGCACCTACTGGGCGGCGCTCGCGCTGGTGCCGGGCGCCCTCGGCGCGGCCGTCGTCGCCGGAGTGCGGCTCACCGAGGGGCAGCCGCGCCTCGCCGTCGCCGCGTTCGGCACCCTGACCATGACGCTGGGCCTGCATGCCGCCCTCCGGCAGGGCCCCCTGAGCACCCGGAACCGCACGACGAGCGCCACACGCGCGTGGACCTACTGGCTCATCGCGTACGCCCTCGTCGGTGACGGACTGCTGAGCGCCGGCCTCGACGGCGGCCCGGACGGCCCCTGGCCCCTGGCCGTCGCGCCCGTGCTGGCCCTCGCCCTGGCCTGCGCCCCGGCGGCCTGGTGCGCCCAGCTCTTCGTCGCCCGCGCCCGCCGCCGACTGAACGCGAGCCGTGGTCTGGAGGAGTTCGCCTCCTCCGTACGACCCCTGCTCCTCGGAGTGTTCGGTCTGTTCCTGTGCGCACTGGGCGGGCTGCTCGCGCTGTGCGGGACGGCACTGAGCGAGTCGCCCGCCTACGCCGGAGCCGGTGCCCTCGGCGCCCTGCTCCTGCTCGCGCGGCTGCTGACCGTGCGCGGCTTCACCCGGACCCCGGCCATCGTGCTCGCCGCCGCGGGCGCGGCGGAGGCCACCGCCCTCGCCGCGGTCTTCGCCGCCCGCCTGCCCGGCTGCTCGTTCCTGGCCGTCCCCGTCGACAGCCTCGTCGGCGCGGGAGGACCCGGCGCCGTACCGGCCCTGGCGTGCGGGGCGGGCGCCCTCGGCCTCCTCGTCCACGCGACCCGCGTCCTGACCCGCGCCTCGGCCCACGCCCTTCCCTGCGAGGCCCCATGAACCGCGATCCGCGCCCCGCCGCACCGAGCCCGGCGGCCCGGTCGACCGAGGCCGCCCGAAACCGGCCCACGACGCCCCCCACCGCCGTGAGTCCTCCCCGGCGTCCGGGACAGCCTCCCGGATCCGGGCCCCCATCTCCCGCGGGGCCGACACCGCGGGCCCTCTCCCCGACCTACGGCATCACCCCGAAGGAGACAGTCAGATGATCACCTCCCGAACCGGAGAATCCGCCCCGGGAGCCGCCCGATGAGGGTCCTGCTGATCGGAGCCAACGGCTACCTCGGCCGTTTCGTCGCCGACAGACTGCTGGCCGACCCGGCCGTGCAGCTCACCGCGCTCGGCCGGGGCGACGACGCCGACGTACGGTTCGACCTGGCCTCGGGCAGCCCCGGCGCGCTCACCCGCTTCCTCGACGCGGTGCACCCCGGAGTCGTCGTCAACTGCGCGGGCGCCACCCGCGGCGGCGCCCGCGAACTGACCCGGCACAACACCGTCGCCGTCGCCACCGTCTGCGAGGCCCTGCGGCGCAGCGGCTGCGGGGCCCGGCTCGTCCAGATCGGCTGCGGCGCCGAGTACGGGCCCAGCCAGCCCGGCTCCTCCACCGCGGAGGACGCCGTGCCGCGCCCGGGTGGCCCGTACGGCGTGAGCAAACTCGCCGCGACCGAACTCGTCCTCGGCTCCGGCCTGGACGCCGTGGTGCTCCGCGTCTTCTCGCCCGCGGGACCCGGCACCCCCGCCGGATCCCCGCTCGGCCGGCTCGCCGAGGCGCTGCGCCGTGCCATGCAGGCCAGCGACGGCGAGCTCAAGCTCGGCGGTCTCGGCGTCCAGCGCGATTTCATCGACGTCCGTGATGTCGCCCGCGCCGTCCACGCCGCCTCCCTCTCCGCCGCACAGGGCGTGATCAACATCGGCTCGGGCCGTGCCGTACGTCTCCGTGACGCCGCCGCCGTCCTCGCGCGCGTGGCCGGCTACAGCGGCACCCTGCACGAACTCGACGGCCCGCCCGGCCCGTCCATGAGGCCGGCCATCGGTCACCCCCGCCCCGAACCCGACCACGTGGCCCCGGTCGCGTACCCCTACCCGGACGGCTGCGGCAGCTGGCAGCAGGCCGATGTGCGCACCGCACGCGACCGGCTCGGCTGGCGGCCCCGGATCAACCTCGAGGAATCCCTCGCGGACATCTGGATGGAGGCGGCATGCCGTATCTGACCAGCACCGCAACCGGCAGTGCGAGCACCGACTTAGGACTCGGCTTCGGCATCCCCGGCTATGCGCACCCCCTCGTCGCTCCCGTGGAATGGGACGAACTCACCCGCCCCGGCACCCCCTTGCACTGGGTCGTCCTGAACGTGGACAACGGTCCCGGTGCGCGACCCGACCCGCGCTGCCTGGAGGCCTCGGGACGGCTGCGCAACGCGGGCGTCCGGGTGCTGGGGCTCCTGGACACCACCTACGGAGCACGCACCTTCGGCGAGGTGATGTCCGACGCGCGGCGCTACCTCGACTGGTATCAGGCCGACGGATTCCTCCTCGGCCGCTGTCCGGGTGAGCGCGCCGCGCTTCCTGAGATCCGCCGCACGGTCGGCGCGCTCCGGGCGCTCCGTGACGGTGCCCACATCGTGCTGGGACACGGCACCCACCCGCACCCGGGATACGCCGAGCACGCCGATCAGTTGGTGACCTTCTCGGGCCCCTGGACCGAATACCGCTGGTCGCAGGTCGCCGAGTGGACCGCCGACCATCCCCCGGAGCGCTTCTGCCACTTCGTGCACGGTGTGCCGCGCGGGCACCTGGACGAGGCGCTGCGCATCGCCCGCTGGCAGGGCGCCTCGACGATCTACTTCACCGACCGCTCGGACCACGGCGGGACGGCCGATCCCTGGGAGGCGATGCCCGGCTACTGGGACGAGATCGTCTCGCGGATCGGAACGGGTGTCTCGGAATGAAGAAGGGCGTGGCAGTGTTACGGGGAGAACAACTGTAGTGATTGACCGACCAACGGAGTCCCCGTGTCGCTGCCACCCCTGGTCGAGCCAGCCTCTGAGCTCACCGTAGACGAGGTCCGCAGGTACTCCCGCCACCTGATCATCCCCGATGTGGGCATGGACGGGCAGAAGCGGCTGAAGAACGCCAAGGTGCTGTGTGTGGGCGCCGGCGGCCTCGGATCGCCGGCGCTGATGTACCTGGCCGCGGCGGGCGTCGGCACGCTCGGCATCGTGGAGTTCGACGAGGTCGACGAGTCCAACCTGCAGCGCCAGATCATCCACAGTCAGGCTGACATCGGCCGTTCCAAGGCCGCGTCGGCGCGCGATTCCGTACTGGGTATCAACCCGTACGTGAACGTGGTCCTTCACGAAGAGCGGCTCGAGGCCGAGAACGTGATGGACATCTTCAGCCAGTACGACCTGATCGTCGACGGCACGGACAACTTCGCGACCCGCTACCTGGTCAACGACGCGTGTGTGCTGCTCAACAAGCCGTACGTGTGGGGCTCGATCTACCGCTTCGACGGCCAGGCTTCCGTCTTCTGGTCCGAGCACGGACCCTGCTACCGCTGCCTCTACCCGGAGCCCCCGCCGCCGGGCATGGTTCCCTCCTGCGCCGAGGGCGGTGTCCTCGGCGTGCTGTGCGCGTCCATCGGCTCCATCCAGGTCAACGAGGCGATCAAGCTCCTCGCGGGCATCGGTGAGCCGCTCGTCGGCCGCCTGATGATCTACGACGCCCTGGAGATGCAGTACCGCCAGGTGAAGGTCCGCAAGGACCCGGACTGCGCGGTCTGCGGTGAGAACCCGACCGTCACCGAACTCATCGACTACGAGGCCTTCTGCGGCGTCGTGTCCGAGGAGGCGCAGGAGGCGGCCGCCGGCTCGACGATCACTCCCAAGCAGCTCAAGGAGTGGATCGACGACGGCGAGAACATCGAGATCATCGACGTCCGCGAGATCAACGAGTACGAGATCGTCTCGATCCCCGGCGCCAAGCTGATCCCGAAGGGCGAGTTCCTCATGGGCACCGCCCTGGAGACCCTGCCGCAGGACAAGAAGATCGTCCTGCACTGCAAGACGGGTGTCCGCAGCGCGGAGGTCCTCGCTGTCCTGAAGTCCGCCGGTTTCTCCGACGCGGTGCACGTCGGCGGCGGTGTGATCGGCTGGGTCCACCAGATCGAGCCCGAGAAGCCGGTGTACTGACCGACTGCTCGGCCCGCTCTTCCGATGGCGGGGGTTTCGCGAACCGGGTGTTCGCGAAACCCCCGCCTTCGTCATGAACAGACCTTGCCGTCCTTCGGCACCGTCCCGTCCAGCAGATAGCTGTTCACGGTCGAGTCGACGCAGTCGCTCCCACTCCCGTAGGCGCCATGGCCCTCGCCCTTCCAGGTGAGCTCCACGCCCACACCCTTGCCGAGCTCGTCCGCCATCCTGCGGGCGCCCTCGTAGGGTGTCGCCGGGTCCCCGGTGTTGCCGACGATCAGGACGGGTTCGGCTCCCGGTGCACTGACCTCGGGGGAGTCGTACTGACCGGCCACCGGCCAGTCGTGGCACCAGCCCGCCGTGTCCCAGCCCATGAAATCGCCGAAGACGGGCGAGATCTTCTCGAACTCGGGCAGCCGCTTCTTCGTCTCCTCGGGAGTCGGCCGCTGCTTGTCGTCCAAGCACGATATGACCCGTTGGGAATGTGTCGTCGTGCCGTAGTGCCCCGAGGCGTCGCGTTCGTTGTAACCGTCGGCGAGCGTCAGCAGCTCCGAACCGTCCCCGTTCTCGGCCGCCTCGAGGGCGGTGGTGAGGCTCGGCCAGCCCTGCTTGCTGTACAGCGGCAGCACGATGCCGGTGAGGGCCAGGGACTGGCTGAGCTCGCGCCCGCCGCTGGTGGGCAGCGGCTTCGCGTCGATCCGCTTCAGCAGGTCAGCGATCTTCCGGGAGCCCTGCTTCGGGTCCTGGCCGGTGGACTTGAGGTAGTCGTCCAGAGCGCGCTGGAAGCCCAGCGTCTGGTTCTTGGCATGGCCCACGGTGTCGGCGCTCGGGTCGACGACCGCGTCGAGCACCAGGCGGTCCACGTTCTTCGGGAACAAGTGGGCGTACACGCCGCCCAGTTCGGTGCCGTAGGAGATGCCGAAGTAGTGCATCCGGCGGTCGCCGAGGACCTGGCGCATCAGGTCCATGTCGCGGGCCGTGTCGGTCGTCGAGACGTGGGCCATCAGCTTGCCGGCGGCCTTCTCGCAGCCCTTTCCGAAGTCCGTGGCGTCCTTGAAGTACGCCGCTTCCTCGGCCGCGTCGTCCGGTGTGGCGTCCAGCGACTCCGAGGCCTGGATGGCCTTGTCGCCACGGCATCGCACGCCTTCGCTGGCGGCCACCCCGCGCGGGTCCCAGCTCACCAGGTCGTAGCGGTCGTGGAGCGAGCCGACGACGCTTTCGTACGACGGCAGCGTGGAGACGCCCGAGCCACCGGGGCCGCCGAAGTTGAACAGGAGCGAGCCGATGCGCTTGCCCTGGGCGCCGGTCGCCTTGGAGCGGACGAGCGCGAGGCCGATCGTCTCGCCGCCCGGCTTCGCGTAGTCCAGCGGCACCTTGAGCGTCGCGCACTGCCAACCGCTCCCGGGCGCGGGGGAGTCCGAAGTGGCTTTGCAACGGCCCCAGTCGAGTTTCTGCGAGGTGAGCGAGGCGGGCAGCCCGGGCGACCCGCCGGAGGACGGCGCGGTGGCCGATGGTGGTCCGTCGCCGTTCTTGCCCTCGTCCTTGCCGTCGCCGGACGAGCCCCCACCGCAGCCGGCCACCAGCAACGTGGCGGCGGCAGCGGCCGTCCACCGTGCGAAACGTGTCATGAGCGTCCCCCCTTGCCCGTGGTCCGCCCGAAGTCGCGGATCACATGCAGGCAATGGTAGGCGCCGGCCGCCGACCGCAGCCGAGGCCTGTGTATAACGCTCTGACCTGCGATTTTCTAGGAACAAACGGTGCCGCTCGACGGCACCTTGCCCTGCAGCAGATAGCCGTTCACGGCACCCTGCACACACTTGTTCTTGCTGTCGTAGGCTCCGTGCCCCTGGCCCTTGTACGTCAGCTCGACACCGACGCCCTCGCCGAGCGCGCCCACCATCGCACGGGCACCCTCGTACGGTGTGGCGGGGTCGCCGGTGTTGCCGACCACGAGGATGGGTGCCGAGCCGGGGGCGCTGACGTCCGGGTGGTCGGCGGCTCCCGCCACGGCCCAGTCGGTGCAACTGACCATGCCCCAAGCCAGATAGTCCCCGAACAGCGGGGAGGCGGCCCGGAACTCCGGAACGATCGACTGCACCTGATCCGCGGTGTAACGGGGCTTGTCGTCGGCGCAGTTGATGGAGACGTTCGCCGCGGCAATGTTGCTGTACTGGCCGTTCTCGCTGCGTCCGTTCATGGAGTCCGACAGCAGCATCAGCACCCTGCCGTCGCCGTCGTACGCCTGCTGAAGTCCCTCCGTCAGGTACTCCCAGAAGTCCTTGGAGTACAGCGACTGCGCGATGCCGCTGGTCGCGGCGGTCTGGGTGAGCTCGCGCGGGAAGACGCCGGGGATCGGCTTGGTCTCGAGGTCCTTCAGCAGTTTGGCGATGCGGTCCTTGACGTCCTGCGCGGTGTCGCCGATGGGGCAGTCCTCGACCTTCGAGGTGCAGTCCTCGGCGAAGTTGTCGAGCGCGAGCTGGAAGCCCCTGGCCTGACCGAGGGAGCTCTGTTCCGGGTTCTGGGTCGGGTCGACGACCCCGTCGAAGACGGCACGGCCCACGTTCTTGGGGAACAAGTGGGCGTAGACCCCGCCCAGTTCGGTGCCGTACGAGATGCCGAAGTAGTGCAGCTTGTCGTCTCCGAGCACCTGCCGCATCAGGTCCATGTCGCGGGCCGCGTCCGTGGTGCGCACATGAGGGAGGACCTTGCCGGAGTTCTTCTCGCACGCCGCGTTGAACGTCCTGGTGTTCTGCAGGAGTTCCTGCTGTTCGGCGGCGTCGTCCGGAGTGGCGTCCTGCTGGAAGTACTCGTCGAGCTGCCGGTCGTTCTCGCACTTCACGCCCGCGCTGCGGCCGACACCGCGCGGGTCGAAGCTCACCAGGTCGTATCGGGTGCGCAGGGCGGCGTAGTCCTTTCCGAAGGTGGGCAGGGTGGTGACGCCCGAGCCGCCGGGGCCGCCGAAGTTGAAGATGAGCGAGCCGATGCGCTTGCTCGGCGCGCCGCTCGTCTTCGCCCGGATGAGGGCGAGCCCGATCGTGTCGCCCTTGGGCTTGGCCCAGTCGAGGGGCACTTTCAAGGTGGCGCACTGCCACTCCGTACCGCCCGGCAGGGGAGAGGGGGCGCTGCCGCCGCCCTCTGCCTCGGACGGCGCCGGGCACGCCTTCCAGTTCAGCTTCTGCGCCGTCAGATCCTCGTCCTCGGAGTCGCTGCTGCAGCCGGACACCCACGAGGTCAGCAGGACGGCGGTGGCGGTCAGGGCAGCGGCGCGCAGCTGAGGCGGGTTCGGCATGCTCCCCATCCTGCGGGCGCGCGGGGTGGGGCGCTCGGGGCACGAGCCGTGTGGGTGAGGACGCACCGCGGGGCTCGTACCCGGTGGGGCGGGGCAGGTACGAGGCGGTCCGGCCACGGTGGGCCGGGCGTGCACGAGGCGGCCCTACGAGGTGGGCCGAGCCGCGCACAAGGCGGTCCTGCGCGGTGGGCCGAGGCGCGTACGGCCGGTCCCCGCGCGGACCGCTAGAGCGCGCCCTTGCGTGTCAGATGGTTGAAGTACAGCCATCCGGGCAGCACCGGAATCCACAGCGTCAGCAGCCGGTACAGCAGCACCGCGGGCGCCGCGACCTCCTTCGGGAGCCCGACGGCGATCAGGCCGACGGTGAGGGTCGCCTCGACCGCGCCGATGCCACCGGGGGTCGGTGCCGCCGAACCCAGCGCGTTGCCGGCGAGGAAGACGACGGCGACACTGGCGAGGCTGAGGGAGGTCGTCTCCTCGTTGCCGAACGCGCGGATCGACGCGTCCAGGCACATCACGAAGCAGGCGGTCAGCAGCAGCATGCCGCCGATGCCGGTGATGAGCTTCTGCGGCCGCTGCAGCACGTCGAGCATGCGCGGTACGACGCCCGCGAACAGCGACCGCACGCGTGTGGAGACGAACTTGCGCAGCAGTGGCACCGACGTCACCACGAGGACGAGTACCGCGACGGTCAGCAGACCCGCGATGACCGTGCGGGACGGCGACAGGGACGGTGTCTTCTCCGTACCGGTCAGATAGCCGAAGGAGAGCAGCATCAGGATGTGACAGCCGAGCCCGAACAGCTGCGACGCGCCGACGCTCGCCACCGCGAGTCCGGGCCGTACGCCGGCACGCTGCAGGAAGCGTGTGTTGAGGGCGACGCCGCCGACCGCGGCGGGCGCCACGATCTTCACGAACGAACCGGCGACCTGCGCGGCCACGGTCCGAAGGAAAGGCACCCGCTCCGGTACGAAGCCCAGCAGGCTCATCGCCGCCGCGAAGTAGCTCAGCGCCGAGAACAGCACCGCCGCGGCGACCCAGCCCCATTCGGCGTTGTCGAAAAGGGTGCCGAACGGGGTGTGGGTCAGCTGTGTGAGCAGGAAGTACGCGCCGATGGCGCCGGCGATGAAACTGATCAGTGTGCGCGGCCGGATGCGCTCCAGGCGGGCCGGTTCGACCGGAGCCTGCGGTCTGATCAGCAGCACCTGGTGGCGGATCTGGGTGAGCAGGTCCTCCTCGCGCGCCTCGTCCAGGGCCTCGTCGATCGCCCGCTTCTCGGCGCGCTGTTCCGCGCGTACGGCCTTCTTGCCGGGCTTCTCCGGCACGGGTGCGGCGGCTTCCCTCGCCTCCTCGGCGCGGGCGAGCTTGGCCTGCTGCGAGGCCTCCAGCACCGCATCGCGTTCGCGCTGCGAGCGCTCCCGGGCGAGTTTGCGCAGCGTCGCGCGCGTGGAGCGCGTCAACGCGATCGGCTGGAGCAGGGGCAGACAGTCCGCGACCGCGTCCGGTCCGAGCACGCCGACCGCCGATGCCACCGCCCGCTCGGCGCCCACGCGCAGCCCGAGGGTGGTCACCAGCTGGGCGATGTCCATGCGCAGCAGCAGATCGCCCGCCGCGATCTCGCCGCCGCGCAGATCGGTGAGGATCACCGTGCCGGAACGATCCACCAGAATCGCGTCGCCCGCGAGCCGGCGGTGCGCGATGCGCCGGGACTGCAGTGCCTGGACCTGATGCCAGGTGTCGCGCAGCAGATCGTCGGTGATGAGCTCGTCGGGCAGCGAGTCGAGGGTGCGGCCGCCGGTGTGCTCGTAGACGAGCATCACGGCGTCGGGGCCCAGCTCGGAGGTCGCGATCAGCTTGGGCGCGTTGGCGCCGGCCGCGATGGCCGCGTACGCGAGCAGCGCTTCCTGTTCGAGGGCCTGGCGCAGTGACTGGAGGCTGCGGCGCGTGGTGATGCCGCGCAGCGTCAGACGGCGCCAGACGCGGTAGAAGAAGCCCTGCGCCTGCTGCTCGCGGTCGACGACCGTGACGTCCAGCGGTGGACCGTCCTCCAGGGTGACGAAGTAGCGTCGGCCGCGGTCGCCGCTCTCCGCGGTCTCCGGAGCCTCTTCGCGGGCCGCGCTGACCGGGTGGAAGCCGACGTGCCGAAGGCCCGCCATCAGCGTCCGCCCGGTGGGCCGCACGTTCGGTGAGCCGACCGCGTACAGCGTCCCGTAGGCGACGGTCCAGCCGATCAGCACCGTCAGGATGATCGAGAACGGGGTCGTGTAGCCGGTCACCAGCATGGAGAAGGCGTCGAGGAGCAGGACGACCCAGAGCACCCCGCGCCAGCGTGGTCTGCGGGACATGCCGACGGCCGTCATATAGGCGATGACCGGTGCCAGATAGCCGTGCACCGGGTCGGTCAGGGCGTGGATGTCACCTGGCGAGGGCTGGGTGAGCGCCTCCTGGATGGAGTCCGGGGCGCCCTTCGCGACCCAGAGGTCCGTGGCGAGTGTCACTCCGTGCGCGAGGACCGCGGCGAGGACACCGTCGGCGATGCGAAGTCCGTCCCGCTTGATCAGTCGCTCGATGGCGAAAGCAACGGGTACGAGCAGGATCGCGATGCTCGAGGCCAGCCCCGCGATCTTGATCAGCAGATCGGGTGCCTGCCCGGTGCCCTTGTTGATGTCCTGTTCGAGGCCCGAGGTGGTGCCGTGCGCGAACGCGGCGATGGCGAGCAGCACCACGATGGCGAGAACGCCGACCAGGAGCCGCATCAGGTCGGACGGACGGTGCACGCGCGCGGGGAGCAGCGGTTCGTCGCCTTCGACCTCGTCGGTGTGCGCCTCGTCGGCGCAGTCCGCGTCCGGCTTGACCTGCCGCTTCTCGTCCCCGTGCGTCCGGGACGCTGTTCCGTGGGTCCTGGGAGGGGATTCCCCGCCCTCGCCGTCAGCGGTTTCGTTCGTCACGGCGGAGGACTCGTTCGTCCCGCCGTCCGTGTCCTTCTCGTCGACGCCGCCGGTGTCCGGGCGTGACGAGGCAGCGGAGGCGCCCTCCGCGTCTTCGGGGTGCACGCCCTGCTGCCTCATGGTCTCTTCTTGATCTCGTATCACCAGTCACCGCCCGCACGATGGTGGCATGCCCGACCGACACACGGGGGCATCAGGGTGCAAATGCGGGACCTGCAGTGTGCGCCGAGCGTCACTCCGGGGCGGGGGATACGCACGGTCGCCGTCAGGTCACGTTGTCGGTGGGGTGGGGCAGGATGGGGCGGATGAGCGAGGAGAGCCTTCCGGCGGATGCCCTGCCGGAGTACGCGGAGCGGGTCCTTGAGGTCGCTGAGCTGATCCCGCACGGGCGCGTCATGACGTACGGCGACGTCGCCGAATGGCTGGAAGAGGGCGGGCCGCGCCAGGTGGGCAGGGTGATGGCCCTCTACGGAGGAGCGGTTCCGTGGTGGCGGGTCATACGCGCCGACGGTGTGCTGCTCCCCGGCCACGAGCTGGACGCGCTGGCCCACTACCGCGCCGAAGGTACGCCTCTTAAGGAGGCGAGCCGGGCCTCCGAGGGGCATCTGCCACGCGTCGACATGAGACGGGCGCGATGGGACGGCGGCGAACGCGCGGAAGGTCACACCTGACAGCTTCCGGCATTCACGGGGCGGAGGGGGAAACTGGAGCCCGTATGAGGGAAACGAGGCACATCCGTGACATGCCGTACGTTCGTGAAACCGGGGACGCACGTGGCGTGAGGGAAGAATCGGAAGCCCTCCTTCCGTGAGCCGTACCGGCGTAGCGTCGTCGGCGCGCGTCCCCCTCACCCCGCGGTCACCGCCTTCCACGCGCGGCTGTCCGCCAACCAGTACGACCACCAGGACCGGCGAACCACGTGAGCTCCACTTCTTCCACCAGGCGCCTGACGCACCCCCCGGTGCGTCAGGGGGCCCGTGGCGCGTACCGGCTGGTGCGCACTCCGCCGGCCCGGTTGGATCCCCCTCGTCTTGACGCAGGACAGCGCGCGGTGGTTGACCACGCGAGCGGTCCGCTGCTCGTGCTCGCGGGTCCCGGTACGGGCAAGACGACCACGCTCGTCGAATCCGTGGCCGCCCGGATCGCACGCGGCGGCGACCCGGAACGCATCCTCGTGCTCACGTTCAGTCGCAAGGCGGCCGTCGAGCTGCGCGACCGTATGGCGCTGCGCATAGGAGCCGCCCGAGCCCCTCAGGCCACCACGTTCCACTCCTTCTGCTACGCCCTGGTCCGCGCCCACCAGGACAGCGACCTGTTCGTGGAGCCGCTGCGGCTGCTGTCCGGCCCCGAGCAGGACGTGGCCGTGCGCGGGCTCCTCGCGGGTCAGCCCGACCTGGAGCGGCTGGGCCTCGCCCATGTGCGCTGGCCGGACGAACTGCGCGCCTGCCTGACCACGCGCGGCTTCGCCGACGAGGTCCGCGCGGTCCTCGCCCGCAGCCGGGAGCTCGGGCTCGGCCCCGACGCCCTGGAGGCCTTCGCGCGGCGCATAGGCCGCCCGGACTGGGGCGCGGCGGCCGCCTTCCTCGCCGAGTACCTCGACGTCCTCGACATGCAGGGAGTCCTCGACTACGCGGAACTGGTCCACCGCGCGGTGCTCCTCGCCCGGCGTCCCGAGGTCGCCGGGCGGCTCGCGGTGCGGTACGACGCCGTCTACGTGGACGAGTACCAGGACACCGACCCCGCGCAGGTACGGCTGCTGCGCGCCCTCGTCGGCGGCGGGCGCACCCTCGTCGCCTTCGGTGATCCCGACCAGTCGATCTACGCCTTCCGGGGCGCCGACGTGAACGGCATCCTGGACTTCCCCGACGCCTTCCCGCGCGCGAACGGCCGCCCGGCTCCGGTCGAGGTCCTCGGGACGTCCCGCCGCTCGGGCGCCGCCCTGCTGGCCGCGACCCGCCTGCTCACCCAGCGCATGCCGCTGACCCGCCTGCCGTCGGAGAAGGTGCGCGCCCACCGCGAGCTGTCCCCGGTGCGGGACGGGGGACGTGCCGAGGTCTACACGTACCCGACGTCCGGCACGGAGCTCGACAACATCGCGGACATCCTGCGCCGCGCCCACCTGGAGGACGGCGTTCCCTGGGGCGAGATGGCCGTCCTGGTGCGCGCCGGTTCCCGGACGATCCCCACGATCCGGCGGGCGCTCACGTCCGCGGGCGTGCCCCTCGACATCGACGGCGACGATCTGCCCCTGCGGCACGAACCCGCGGTCGCGCCGCTGCTGACGGCGCTGCGGGCGGTGGCCCGGGCCGAGTCGGGCGCGGACGGGGTGTCCGGTGCCGCCGTCGAGACTCGTGCCGATGTCCCCGAAGACGCTGACGCTCCCGAGGTCGCTGAGGCCGCTGAGACCACTGAGGGCTCCGAGGGCGCGGATGCGGAGGCCGCCGCAGTGCCCGAGGCCGTCGCAGTTCCCGGAGTTCCCGAGGCTCCCGGTGGTGCCGATGAGGCGGAGGTCACCGACGGTGCCGGTGAGCCGGAGGACGTCGCCGTCATCGAGGTCCCCGAAGGCGTCGGCCTGCGTCAGGACGGCGACCCGAGTGAGGGCGCCGCCGACGTGCGCGACGCGTGCTGGCTCGACACCGAGACCGCGCTCACCCTCCTCGCCTCACCGCTCGCCGGCATGGACGCCGCCGACCTGAGGCGCCTGGGGCGGGCGCTGCGGGAGGAGGAACGTGCCGCCGGGAACCTCGTACCGCCGCCGTCCGACGACCTGCTCGCCCGCGCGCTGGCCGAGCCGGAGCGGCTCGTAGCGCACGATCCGGCGTACGCCCGAGGGGCCCAGCGCCTCGGCGCGCTGCTGCGCAAGGCGCGTGAGCGACTCGCGGGCGGCGGGACGGCCGAGGAGGCCCTCTGGGACCTGTGGGAGGGGACACCCTGGCCGCAGCGCCTGGAGCGGGCCGCCCGGCGCGGCGGCGCGGCCGGGCGCAACGCCGATCGGGACCTCGACGCCGTGTGCGCGCTGTTCGCGACCGCCGGGCGCGCGGAGGAGCGCACGGGAGGCCGTGGTGCCCTGAACTTCCTGGAGGAGATCGACGCCGAGGACATCGCGGCCGACACGCTCACCCGCAGGGCCGTCCGCCCCGATGCCGTACGCCTGATGACGGCGCACCGCTCCAAGGGCCTGGAGTGGCGCCTCGTCGTCGTGGCGGGCGTCCAGGAGGGCCTGTGGCCGGATCTGCGCCGCCGCGGATCCCTGCTGGAGGCCGACCGCATCGGACGGGACGGGCTGGCCGAGCCCCTCACCCCCGGGGCACTCCTCTCCGAAGAACGCCGTCTGTTCTACGTGGCGGCCACGCGCGCGCGTGAACGCCTCGTCGTGACCGCCGTGAAGGCGCCCGCCGACGACGGCGACCAGCCTTCCCGCTTCCTCACCGAACTCGGCGTCGAACCCAAGGACGTGACCGGCCGTCCGCGGCGCCCCCTGTCCGTCGCCGCACTGGTCGCCGAACTGCGCGCCACCACGGTCGACCCGCGCGTCTCGGAGAGCCTCAGGCAGGCCGCGGCGGTCCGCCTCGCCCGGCTCGCCGCGCTCGCCGACGAGGACGGCCGCCCGCTGGTCCCCTCCGCGCACCCCTACCGCTGGTGGGGCATGTACGAGCCGACGGAGAGCAAGATCCCGCTGCGCGACCGCGACCAGCCCGTCGTGCTCTCCGGAAGCGCCCTCGATCAACTCGCCAACACCTGTGCCCTGCAGTGGTTCCTGGGGCGGGAGGTGAAGGCCGACGCGCCCGCGACAGCCGCCCAGGGCTTCGGCAACGTGGTGCACGTCCTCGCTGACGAGGTCGCGTCCGGACGCACCCCCGCCGACCTCGCCGTCCTCATGGAGCGCCTCGACTCCGTGTGGAACGCGCTCGCCTTCGACGCGCCCTGGAAGTCCGCGCAGGAGAAGGAGCACGCGCGCGTGGCGCTCGAACGCTTCCTGAAGTGGCACGTCATGGACCGCACCGGCCGTACGCCGGTGGCCAGCGAGCACGACTTCGACGTGACCCTCGAAGCGGGCTCCTACGAAGTACGCATCCGCGGCTCCATGGACCGCGTCGAGGCGGACACCGAGGGCCGCGCCTACGTGGTCGACTTCAAGACCGGCAAACAGGCGCCGAGCGCCGCCGAGGTGACCCACCATCCGCAGCTCGCCGTCTATCAGCTCGCCGTCGGCGAAGGCGCCGTGGACGACGTCTTCGACGGCGTACGCCCCGAACCCGGCGGCGCCGAGCTGGTCCAGCTCCGCCAGGGAGCCGCCAAGAAGAACGGCGGTGAGACCCTCCCCAAGGTGCAGGCTCAGGAGCCGCTGGAGGGCGAGTGGGTCGGCGACCTCCTGGCGAACGCCGCCGGCAAGGTCCTCGACGAACGGTTCTCGCCGACGACGGGACAGCACTGCACGCACTGCTCGTTCCAGGCGTCCTGCAGTGCCCGGCCGGAGGGACGTCAGGTCATCGAGTGACAGGGAGTGACAGGTCCCGGAGCCGGCACCGTGCGCCTCCGGCCGCCGGGTTCCGGGTTTCGGGCCGGACCGCGGGGCTGCCGGTCCGGGCGGGCCGAGGGTGTGACGTCACCGACGTGACGTACGGCACCACCCGTGCTGACCAGCGCTTCTTCCGCCCCGGACGCCGATGTGGCCACCGCTGTCAGCGGGCGCCGCTAGCCTCTGCGACATGCCCGCCCGTATCACCGACCCCGAGCAGCTCAAGGAGCTCCTCGGCATCCCGTTCACCCCGGAGCAGACGGAGTGCATCACCGCACCGCCCGCCCCGCAGGTGATCGTGGCCGGAGCCGGTTCGGGCAAGACCACGGTGATGGCGGCACGCGTGGTGTGGCTGGTCGGCACCGGACAGGTCGCCCCCGAGCAGGTCCTCGGCCTGACGTTCACCAACAAGGCGGCGGGCGAACTCGCCGAGCGCGTCCGCAAGGCGCTGGTCAAGGCGGGCGTCACCGACCCGGACGTCATCGACCCCGACAACCCGCCGGGCGAGCCGGTCATCTCCACCTACCACGCCTTCGCGGGCCGCCTGCTCACCGATCACGGCCTGCGCATCGGGCTCGAACCGACGTCCCGCCTGCTCGCCGACGCCACCCGCTACCAGCTAGCCGCACGCGTGCTGCGCGAGGCGCCGGGCCCGTATCCGGCACTGACCCGCTCCTTTCCGGACCTGGTCGGCGACCTCCTGACACTCGACTCCGAGCTCGCCGAACACCTCGTACGGGCGGAGGACCTGCGCGCCTACGACGCCGAGCTGCTGCGCACCCTGGAGAGCGCCAGACTCACCAACGCGGACCTGCGCAAGATCCCCGAGGCCGCCGCCGCCCGGCGTGAACTCGCCGAGCTGGTGGGCCGCTACCGCGCGGCCAAACGCGAACGCGACCTCCTCGACTTCGGTGACCAGATCGCCCTCTCGGCCACCCTGGCCAGCACCCGTCCCGAGGTCGGGGAGATCCTGCGCGACGAGTTCCGGGTCGTCCTGCTGGACGAGTACCAGGACACCTCGGTGGCCCAGCGTGTCCTGCTCGCCGGACTGTTCGGCGGCGGCACGGGGCACCCCGTGACCGCGGTCGGCGACCCCTGCCAGGCGATCTACGGCTGGCGCGGCGCCTCCGTGGCCAACCTCGACGACTTCCCCGAGCACTTCGCGCGCCCCGACGGCCAGCCCGCGACCCGCCAGTCGCTCAGTGAGAACCGCCGCAGTGGTGGCCGCCTCCTCGACCTCGCCAACGGCCTCGCGGAGCCGCTGCGCGCCATGCACGCGGGTGTGGAGGCACTGCGGCCCGCCCCCGGAGCCGAGCGGGACGGCCTGGTGCGCTGCGCGCTGCTGCGCACCCACGCCGAGGAGATCGACTGGCTCGCCGACTCGATCGCCCATCTCGTACGCACCGGAAAGGCACCCGCCGAGATCGCCGTCCTGTGCCGCACCGCCACCGACTTCGCCGAGATCCAGGGCGCACTCGTCGCCCGCGACATCCCCGTGGAGGTGGTGGGCCTCTCCGGTCTGCTGCACCTGCCCGAGGTGGCCGACCTCGTCGCCGTCTGCGAGGTCCTCCAGGACCCCGGAGCGAACGCCTCCCTCGTCCGTCTGCTCACCGGCCCGCGCTGGCGGATCGGCCCGCGCGATCTCGCCCTCCTCGGGCGCCGCGCACGTCTGCTCGTGTCCCACGCGCGCGTGGGAGCCGACGACGACCCGGACCGCCGGCTCGCCGCGGCCGTCGAGGGGGTCGACCCGGCCGAGGTGATATCGCTCGCGGACGCCCTCGACACCTTCCTGGAGACGCCCATCGGGGCCGCCGGGGACGACGACGGGCTGCCCTTCTCGCCGGACGCGCGCGTGCGGTTCGCCCGGCTCGCCGCCGAGCTGCGCGACCTGCGCCGCTCACTCGCCGACCCCCTGATGGACGTCCTGCACCGAGTGCTCGCCGTCACCGGACTGGAGGTCGAGCTCTCGGCGTCCCCGCACGCCCTGGCCGCCCGGCGGCGCGAGACACTGTCGAACTTCCTGGACGTCGCCGCGTCCTTCGCCTCCGGTGACCACGAGGCGAGCCTGCTGGCCTTCCTCGGCTTCCTGCGCACCGCCGCGCAGTACGAGAAGGGCCTGGACAACGCCCTGCCCGGCGGCGAGAACACCGTCAAGGTGCTCACCGCGCACAAGTCCAAGGGCCTGGAGTGGGACGTGGTCGCCGTACCCGGCCTCGTCAACGGCACCTTTCCCAGCAGCCAGGGCCGCGAGAAGTGGACCGCCCAGGGCAAGGTCCTGCCGCACGAGCTGCGCGGCGACGCCGACACGCTGCCCGACATCGACACCTGGGACGCCAGGGGCGTCAAGGCCTTCCACGAGGCCATGAAAGAGCACCAGCACACCGAGGAACTGCGCCTCGGCTACGTCACGTTCACCCGCCCTCGCTCGCTCCTGCTCGGCTCCGGCCACTGGTGGGGCCCCTCCCAGAAGCGGCCGCGCGGCCCCTCGGCCTTCCTGCACGCCCTCCACGACCACTGCGCGGCCGGACACGGCGAGATCGAGGCCTGGGCGGACGAACCGGCGGAGGACGAGGAGAACCCGGCCCTGCACGAGGCGGCCGCCGACCACGCCTGGCCGCTCCCGCTCGACGACACGGCCCTCGCCCGCCGCCGCGCGGCGGCGGAGACCGTACTCGCCCACCTGGAGCGGGTCGCGTCCCACGACGAGGCCCACCCGGGGGCCGACGGACGCCGGCCCGCCGCCCACGACCCCGCCTCGTACGACGACCCGGAATGGCCGCCTCCGCCGGAGGACGACATCGGCCCCTACGACGAGGACGACCTCCCCGAAGACGATTTCCCCGAAGGCGACTTCCCCGAGGACGCTTTCCCGGAGGGCGACTTCACGGAGAGCGCCCTGTCCGGGGGCGACGACTCCGACTGGGACTCCTGGACGACGGATCGACCTGGGGACCGCCCGGCCGATCACCGGAGCGGACGCCCGACGGTCCCGCACCAGGCCCAGGGCCCGGCCCCGGCCGCCCGTCCGCACCCCCGGGAGACCGAGCACGGTCGCCTCACTCCCGAAGAGGCCCGCACCCTCGCCTCCTGGGACCGCGACCTGGACGCGTTGACCGGAGAGCTCCTGCGCGCCCGCGCGAGCGTCACCGACGTACCCCTGCCGGCGTCGCTCACCGCCTCCCAGCTGCTGCGCCTGGCCGACGACCCGGACGGTTTCGCCCAGGAGCTCGCCCGGCCCATGCCGCGCCCCCCGCAGCCCGCCGCGCGCCGGGGCACGCGTTTCCACGCCTGGGTGGAGTCCCGCTTCGAAGAGCTGCGGCTGCCGATGCTCGAGCCCGAGGAGCTGCCGGGCGGCGAGGCGGAGATCGCCGACGAGCGGGACCTGGAGGCCTTGAAGGACGCCTTCGAACGCTCTCCCTACGCGCACCGCACTCCATACCGCGTCGAGGCGCCCTTCCAGCTCGCGATCGCCGGGCGGGTCGTCCGCGGCCGGATCGACGCCGTCTACAGGAATCACGACGGCGACGGGACGACGTACGAGATCGTCGACTGGAAGACCAGTCACGCTCGCACCGCCGACCCTCTCCAGCTCGCGCTGTACCGACTGGCCTGGGCCGAGCAGCAGGGCGTGCCCCTGGAATCCGTCACGGTCGCGTTCCTGTACGTCCGCGGCGGCGAGGTCGTACGACCGGACGGACTCCCGGACCGTGCCGCACTGGAGCGGCTGCTCACGGAGGACCCGGCAGGTCCGCGGGACGAGGCTCCCGGAGAACCGCCGGACGAACGCGCCTCTGTGGGCGGATAGGCTCATGAACATGAGCAAGCCCGTTGACAACGCCGTCAGCACCGTCCGCGCATACATCGAGACCCACCGGGCCGCCTTCCTCGACGACCTCGCCGAGTGGCTGCGCATCCCCTCGGTCTCCGCTCAGCCCGACCACGCGGCGGACGTGACACGCAGCGCCGACTGGCTCGCCGCCGAACTCCGGGCGACCGGCTTCCCGACCAGCGAGGTCTGGCCGACCGCGGGCGCCCCGGCCGTCTTCGCCGAGTGGCCCTCCGAGGACCCCGACGCGCCCACGGTCCTCGTCTACGGGCACCACGACGTGCAGCCGGCCGCCCGTGAGGACGGCTGGGACACCGAGCCCTTCGAGCCGGTGATCCGCGGCAATCGCCTCCACGCGCGCGGGGCCGCCGATGACAAGGGCCAGGTGTTCTTTCACACACTCGGCGTCCGGGCCCACCTCGCCGCCAGCGGGCGCACCACCCCGGCCGTGCACCTCAAGCTGCTGATCGAAGGCGAGGAGGAGTCCGGCTCCCCGCACTTCCGCGACCTCGTCGAACAGCACGCGGAGCGGCTCGCGGCCGACGCCGTGATCGTCTCCGACACCGGCATGTGGTCCGAGGACACCCCCACGGTCTGCACGGGCATGCGGGGCCTCGCCGAGTGCGAGATCGAGCTGCGCGGGCCCGAGCAGGACATCCACTCCGGATCGTTCGGCGGCGCCGTGCCCAACCCGGCCACCGCGGCCGCCCGCCTGGTCGCCGCGCTGCACGACGAGCACGCGCGCGTGGCCGTCCCCGGCTTCTACGAAGGCATCACCGAGCTCACCGACCGCGAGCGCGAACTCTTCGCCGAGCTGCCCTTCGACGAGGAGCGGTGGCTGCGCACGGCCAAGTCGACCGCTACCCACGGGGAGGCCGGGCTCACCACCCTCGAGCGCGTCTGGGCCCGCCCGACCGCCGAGGTCAATGGCATCGGCGGCGGCTACCAGGGCCCCGGCAGCAAGACGATCATTCCGTCCTCGGCCCTGGTGAAGCTCTCCTTCCGGCTGGTCGCCGGACAGGACCCGGACCACATCGAGAAGGCCGTGCGCGCCTGGGCGGCCGAGCAGGTACCCGACGGCATCCGGCACGAGATCACGTTCGGCGCGGCCACGCGCCCGTGCCTGACGCCCCTGGACCACCCAGCCCTGCAGTCCGTCGTACGCGCCATGGGCCGCGCCTTCGAGCAGCCGATCCGCTACACCCGCGAAGGCGGCTCGGGACCGGCGGCCGACCTCCAGGAAGTCCTCGGCGCCCCGGTGCTCTTCCTGGGCATTTCCGTTCCCTCCGACGGCTGGCACGCCCCCAACGAGAAGGTCGAACTCGATCTCCTCATGAAGGGCGTCGAAACGACCGCCTACCTGTGGGGCGACCTGGCCGAGAACTGGCGCGAGACACACTGAACAAGCCGATCGACACCCTCAAGAGCACACCGCCCGCCCGTCCTGCTGAACCGCCTGTCGAAATAACCGTTCCACCGGGGGAGTTGGAAGCACCCGTGACCACCTGGACCGACCACAGCGCCGACCGTCCCATCTCGCTCACCGCGCCGAGCGGCATCGACCGGGCCGCCCACCACCGGCTCGACGAGGCCTGGCTCGCGGCGGCGTGGAGCCACCCCACGACCCGTGTCTTCGTGGTCTCCGGCGGGCAGGTGCTCATCGACGAGACGGCCGACGGCACCACCGAACTGCTGATGACGCCCTCGTTCGAGGCCCCGCTCACCGAGGCGCACCGCTACTTCCTGGGCACGGACGACGACGGGGTGAGCTATTTCGCGCTCCAGAAGGACACGCTCCCCGGCCGTATCGACCAGTCCGCCCGCCCGGCGGGCCTGCGCGAGGCCGGTCTGCTGCTGTCCCCGCGCGACGCCGGGCTGATGGTGCACGCGGTCGCGCTGGAGAACTGGCAGCGGCTGCACCGCTTCTGCTCCCGCTGCGGTGAGCGCACGGTCATCGCGGCCGCCGGTCACATCCGCCGCTGCCCCGCCTGCGGTGCCGAGCACTACCCGCGCACCGACCCGGCCGTGATCATGGCCGTCACCGACGACGAGGACCGCATCCTGCTCGGCCGCCAGGTGCACTGGCCCGAAGGGCGCTTCTCCACTCTCGCGGGCTTCGTCGAGCCCGGCGAGTCGATCGAGCAGTCCGTACGCCGCGAGGTCTTCGAGGAGGTGGGCGTCACGGTCGGCGAGGTCGACTACGTCGCCAGCCAGCCCTGGCCGTTCCCCTCCAGCCTCATGCTGGGCTTCAGAGCCCGCGCCACCTCGTCGGAGATCGACGTCGACGGCGAGGAGATCGAGGAAGCCCGCTGGTTCTCCCGGGACGACCTGCGGGCCGCGTTCGAGTCCGGGGAGGTGCTGCCTCCCTACGGAATCTCGATCGCGGCCCGCCTGATCGAACTCTGGTACGGCAAGCCCCTGCCGACGCGGGGGCACCTAGCCTGACGCGGTCAGACGCCGATCTTCTGCTTGACCTGCGCGAGCGAAGGGTTCGTGAGTGTCGAACCGTCCGGGAAGAGAACGGTGGGAACCGTCTGGTTTCCGCCGTTCGCCTTCTCGACGAACGCCGCGGACTGCGGGTCCTGCTCGATGTTGATCTCGTTGTACGTGATGCCCTCGCGGTCCATCTGGCTCTTGAGCCGACGGCAGTAACCGCACCACGTGGTGCTGTACATCGTCACAGTGCCCTGCATGTCTAATGCGCTCCTTCACGGCTTCGGGTGCGTGGTCGCTGCCAGTGGAACGCAGGTCACCCGGTCGCCATTCCCGTGGGGGGTATCGGTCGCGCCGACCGGGACGTGATGCTCGCCGCACCGCACCGCACCGCACCGCGCCGCAGGTGCGACGGCCGCGGCAGGGCACGGGTGCGCCCCCGAGGGATGGCCGAGAAGGGACCCCGTCGCACGGGGGCGGACGTGACGCTTGCCGCACTGAGACGTGACGCTCGCCGCATTGATACGACTGCAGGCGCCTCCCTGTGGACAACCGGCTCATCCGTCTCCGCAGACCTGGCAGCATGGCGGGGTGACAGCAGCAACGCACTCCACCCTCTTCCCGCAGGTTCCGGACACGGCCGACGCGGTGCTCGACGGGCTCGACCCCGAGCAGCGCGAGGTCGCCACCGCCCTGCACGGTCCGGTGTGTGTGCTGGCCGGCGCCGGTACGGGCAAGACGCGCGCGATCACCCACCGCATCGCCTACGGGGTGCGCGCGGGGATCCTCCAGCCCTCCAGCGTGCTCGCGGTCACCTTCACCAACCGGGCCGCGGGCGAGATGCGCGGCCGCCTGCGCCAGCTCGGCGCCGGAGGAGTCCAGGCCCGCACCTTCCACTCCGCCGCGCTGCGCCAGCTCCAGTACTTCTGGCCGAAAGCCGTCGGTGGCAGTCTGCCCCGGCTCGTGGACCGCAAGATCCAGCTCGTCGCGGACGCGGCGGCCACCTGCCGTATCCGCCTCGACCGGGGGGAGCTGCGGGACGTCACCGGCGAGATCGAGTGGTCCAAGGTCACCCAGACGATCCCCGCCGACTACTTCGCGGCCGCCGCCCGGGCCGGCCGCGAAGCCCCCCGGGACCCGGCCGAGATCGCCCAGATCTACTCCGCCTACGAGGACCTCAAGCGCGACCGCGCGGTCATCGACTTCGAGGACGTCCTGCTGCTGACGGTCGCCGTCCTGCAGGACCGCCACGACATCGCCGAACAGGTCCGCTCCCAGTACCAGCACTTCGTGGTCGACGAGTACCAGGACGTCAGCCCGCTCCAGCAGCGGCTCCTGGAGCTGTGGCTCGGCGAGCGGGACAGCCTCTGCGTGGTCGGTGACGCCAGCCAGACGATCTACTCGTTCACCGGTGCAACGCCGGACCATCTTCTCGACTTCCGCACCCGCCATCCCGGAGCCACCGTCGTCAAGCTCGTCCGCGACTACCGCTCCTCGCCCCAGGTCGTCCACCTCGCCAACGGCCTGCTCTCCCAGGCCCGCGGACGCGCCGCCGACCACCGCCTGGAACTGATCTCCCAGCGTCCCCCGGGCGCCGAGCCCGTCTACGCCGAGTACACGGACGAGCCCACCGAGGCCGAGGGCGCCGCCCGCCGCATCCGCGACCTCGTCGCCTCGGGCGTCCCCGCCGGTGAGATCGCGATCCTGTTCCGCACGAACTCCCAGTCCGAGATCTACGAGCAGGCCCTCGCCGACGCCGGTGTGCCCTACCAGCTCCGCGGCGCCGAGCGGTTCTTCGACCGCCCCGAGGTGCGCAAGGCGGGCGCGGCCCTGCGTGCCGCGGCCCGCTTCGGCGGCAACGACTCGCTGCTCGACGATGTCATCGACCTGCCCTCGCAGGTCCGAGCGGTGCTCTCGGGCGAGGGCTGGACCAGCAAGCCCCCGGCCGGCTCCGGCGCGGTCAGAGAGCGCTGGGAGTCGCTGGCCGCCCTGGTGAACCTCGCACAGGACTTTGCGACCGCCAAGCCCGGCGCGACGCTCGGCGACCTGGTGGCCGAGCTCGACGAACGCGCGAGCGCCCAGCACGCCCCGACGGTGCAGGGTGTCACCCTCGCCTCCCTGCACTCCGCCAAGGGCCTGGAGTGGGACGTCGTCTTCCTGGTCGGTGTGGCCGAGGGCATGATGCCGATCACCTACGCAAAGACCGACGAGCAGATCGAGGAGGAGCGCCGCCTCCTCTACGTCGGCGTCACCCGCGCCAGAGAACACCTCTTCGTCTCCTGGGCCCTGTCCCGCTCACCCGGCGGCCGCGCGGGCCGACGCCCCAGCCGGTTCCTGGACGGTCTGCGTCCCGGCTCCGTCGCCACGGCGGGCCGTGGCGGTGGCGGTGCCTCGGGAGGAATCGAGCGAGGCACCGGAAGCAGCGGCGTCGCCGCCGTCCGGCGCACCGGCCGGACCCCGGCGCGCTGCCGGGTCTGCGGCCGCACGCTCACCGACGCCGGTGAGATGAAGCTGATGCGCTGCGAGGGCTGCCCCTCCGACATGGACGAGGGTCTCTACGAGCGGTTGCGCGAGTGGCGCGCGGTGCAGGCGCAGCGCAGCGGGCAGCCCGCGTTCTGCGTCTTCACCGACAAGACGCTGATGGCGATCGCGGAGACCGCGCCGGACGACGAAGGCGAGCTCGCGCGGATCCCCGGGGTCGGTGTGCGCAAACTCAACCGCTTCGGAGCCGATGTTCTGGCCATCTGCGCAGGTCGCGAGGTTGAGGGAGACGGCGAGGGTGATTGATTCAAACTCGTCGAAAAAATAGTTTGCGCATGCCCCAGCAATCCCCATAGGTTCTTAACCACGGCAGCAGCGGCCTTCTCCAAGGCCCTGGTTCCGTGCTGTACTTAATAGCCGTCGGACCGGCTCGCACCGGTCCCCCAAGACGCCGAGAGGAGGCGATTCCAGTGATCAGCATCAACACCAGCTTCATCAACACCGTGAAAATGACCGATCGCTCGGTCGTCGTCTCCACGTGCATGCTCGGCGTCTCAAACGTGGGCACCAGTCTGTCCGGCATTCCTGCCGTCCGGCCGGCGTCCTCCGTGTCTCTCGCGGGTCTTCCCATCCGTGAGCGCAATGAGCGACCGACCCAGGCACTGGAAGCGGCAGTAGTGGCAGAGGCGCATGCCTATGCCTTTGCGGCAGCCGGTGCCGGATCCCTGAAGCAGACGAAGCAGCAGCACA
Source organism: Streptomyces sp. NPDC005141 (assembly GCF_053599975.1). Lineage (NCBI taxonomy): Bacteria > Bacillati > Actinomycetota > Actinomycetes > Kitasatosporales > Streptomycetaceae > Streptomyces > Streptomyces sp. NPDC005141. The sequence goes on from NZ_JBSFYW010000066.1 coordinate 36,666, forward strand.
CGATGTGGGCCTTCCGTGGGCCTGAACCCTGGAGTGATCCAGCCTGATTCTCGATCAGGCCGGCGCCTTCAGGGCCGCGGAACCCCACCCGGGATCCGCGGCCCTTCTGTTTGTCCCCGACCGGGGACAGCGGAGCGAAGGGGCCTCGGGACAAGAAAAGAACCCGGTACCAGCCGCCAACCGGCCAACCCGGCCGGCACGACCAGACGAGGAAGACGAACCGTGCAACTCGAAGCGCACGCCCCGTCCGTACCGCCTTCCGAAACGATCCCCCCGCCCGGCCTCACGGAGGACTCCACCTTGATCCCGCTCACTGCGCTCACCGCGCTCGACGACGCCATCGAGAACCTCGGCGTACCCGTCCCCTGCCGTTCCTACGACCCGGAGGTCTTCTTCGCCGAGTCGCCGGCCGACGTCGAGTACGCCAAGTCCCTCTGCCGTACCTGCCCGCTGATGGAGGCCTGCCTCGCCGGCGCCAAGGAGCGGCGTGAGCCCTGGGGCGTCTGGGGTGGCGAGCTCTTCGTCCAGGGTGTTGTCGTGGCCCGCAAGCGGCCGCGTGGCCGCCCGCGCAAGAACCCGGTTGCGGCATGAACATCCGAGGAACGATCGACCGTCCCCTGACGAACGACCCCAAGAAGCAGGCCCCGATGAAGCCGTCCACGAGCGAGCCCGCAGGTTCCGCGACCTCAGACTTCACCTCCACCGGCGCGAACGACTCGCGTCAGAACAGGACCCGAGAGATGCAACTCATCCCAGAAGCCTTGGCTCGTGCGCATATGCACGAGCGACTGCACCAGGCCGAGCAGGAACGCCGGGCCGTGCGCCTGGCGACCGCTCGCCGCATGCAGCGCAGGGCCGAGCGCGCTTCGATGCGAGCCCGGCGCGCGCTGGCCATGGCGGTCATGCAGTAGTCGACGCACGTCGTCTCAGCAGCCGTAGCAGTCGCAGGCATTGAATCCCGCGGGGGTCGGTCCGTTCGGACCGGCCCCCGCGGTGCGTTGTGCCGGGCGAACAGCCGATCGCGGCGATATCGTCGCCCGAGTGACGAGTCTTCCCGAAGACAGTGACAGCACCGGTTCCCCACCGCGGTCCGACGCGGGCGAAGCCCAGAAGATCGTGTGCGCCCGCTGCGGCACCACGGCCGACGGCCCCCAGCCGACATGGACCTGCTCCGTCGAGAACGGCACCCGCTGTTACTTCTGCGACAACTGCGCCCGCAGCAACCTCAGAGCGATCGAGGGTCGTCTCGACTCGGACTGGTGGTAGACCCGCTACGACAGGGGGTCCACCGGCGACCCGGTTCGACAACTGCCCGCCAGCGGGCCGTATCCCGGGCGCCACTCACGCCTCGGCGGCCGCGACCTCTTCGTCCAGCTCCTCGTCCTCCAGCTCCTCCTCCGGCACGAACCCCGGCAGCCACTCCTCCAGTTCGTCGCGCAGGCGGACCGTCGCGCCGAGCTGGCACAGCACACCGATGGTGCTGAGAGTCACACGGTGTATGAGGAGGTACGCCGGCGGCAGATTCAGCTGCCGGCCCAACTGGTGGGCGGGGGAGCGGGGGTCGGCGATGCGGGCGGCCTGGCTGCGCATCCAGCCCCGGGTGAAGGTGAACTCGTCCGCCTGGGCCGGTTCGATGATCGGCAGCAGGTAGTCCAGGACCGCGTCGGGCTCGAGCTCTATCGACTCCTTGACGAAGCCTTCCTCACAGAGCAGTCCGTAGACCGACTCGGCGTCACCGTCCAGGGTCATGCGGAGGGAATCGCCGATCGGCTGGGGCAGGCCGCCGGGAAGCCGGTCCACCGTGCCGAAGTCCAGGACGCCCAGGCGCCAGCCGCTCTTCTCGTCCGGCAGGAGACGGAAGTTGCCCGGGTGCGGATCGGCGTGCAGCAGGCCGGTGCGGGCGGGGCCGGAGAAGAGGAAGCGGGCCAGCAACTGACCTGCACGGTTCCGCTGCTCCTGCGTGCCGTCGGTGATCACCTCCGACAGCGGCACCCCGTCGATCCACTCGGTCACGAGGACCTGCTCGCACTGGTGGACCACCGCCGGCACCATGACGTCCGGGTCGTCCGCGAACTCCTCGGCGTGCGCCGCCTGGGCCTGCGCCTCCAAGCCGTAGTCGAGCTCCTCGGAGACCCGGTCGCGCAGCTCCGTGATGAGCGGCTTGATGTCCATACCGGGGATCAGGGGACCGAGTAGCCGGGCGAAGCGGCCGAGTTGGGTCAGATCGGACAGGAGGGCCTCGCCCGCCCCCGGGTACTGCACCTTGACCGCGACTTCACGTCCGTCGTGCCACACCGCCCGGTGCACCTGGCCGATCGAGGCCGCCGCGGACGGCTTGTCCTCGAACTCCGTGAACAGTTCGTTCCAGTTCGCGCCGAGCCTCTCCTCCAGTACGGAGTGGACCGTGCGGGTCGGCATGGGGGGCGCGGCGTCCTGGAGCTTCGTCAGCGCCGCCCGATAGGGACCCGCGACCTCCTCCGGCAGTGCCGACTCGAAGACGGACATGGCCTGCCCGAACTTCATCGCACCGCCTTTCAGCTCCCCGAGCACCTTGAAGAGCTGCTCGGCCGTCCGCTGTTGAAGCTCGCGGCCCACGATCTCGGCCGACTTTCCGCCGATCCGCTTCCCGAGTCCCCAGGTCGCACGCCCGGCGAAGCCGAGCGGTAGCGCGGCCAGTTTGGCAGTACGGGTGACTGCCTTCCGGGGAAGATCAGACATGCGCCCTCCAGGTCCCAGCAAGCCGTGTCGCGTGCGGCTGTTGCCCCGCCATTGTCTCGTGCTCTTCGCCGTCCTCGGGGGCCCGCTCCTCTTTTGTTTTCTCCGCGGTCCCGCAGGGACAGCCGGGATGTGCCCGAACCGGCTTCGCGTGCCAGTCGCATCCCGGGAGCGACGCCTCCCAGCGGGCCCCCGCGCTGGAGGGCTGATCTCCGTCCAGAAAGGCGAGCGCGTGGCTCGCGGCGAGTGCGGCGACCGTCGAGGCCAGAGCGAGATCGCAAGCCGCCACGCGGCGCTGCCGCCCCGAACGCCACTGCGCGACCAGACGCGGCCAGGTCGGATCCCGGTCGGTGCGCTGCTGGTCCAGACAGCCGGCGCAGCCGGTGTCGCCCGGCAGGACCAAGGGCCCCACGATCCCGGTCGCCTCGACCACACCCGCGTAGAGGTGGGGCGTCCCCGACGCGATCAGGCTCTCGGCCGACACGGGGTCCGGCGCGTGGACGCCGAGGCCGTCCCGGGGAGTGAGGATCACCAGGGACAGCCCGCGGGTCTCCTCCCCCTCCCTCTCCTTGGAGGAGGCCCGCGGCGGACGGTCCGGCGCCGCTCGGCGCACCGCCCGCCGCGCGGCGTCCTCCCTGCGCTCACCGACGGACTCGACGGGAAGGCCGCCCGGCGCCACGTCCCACGGCTCGACGCGGCCCAGGTCACGCACCTCGACCTCGCCGACACCCGCGCCCGCGAGGAGCGCTGCCAGGACGACCCCCACCCGGCCGGCGCCCCGCACCTGCACGCGCAGACAGCGGCGGGCGGCCAGGCGCTCGACGGCCCCGGCCGGCTCGCGAGCGACGAGGGAGAGGGAGGCGAGGTCGGATCGCAGCCGGTCCATGACCTCCTTCCGCTCACGCAACGCGTCCGCGGCCGGGCCGCCTCCGGTCGCGTCGTCCAGCAGGCCCGACCGGGCCAGCCGGTCCACCAGTCCGTCGACATGGCCGTCCGGCAGCCCCATCGCACGGCCCTGCTCGCGCAGCAGCGGCATTCCGCGTGTCCCGTCGAGCAGATCGAGGAAGCTGCCTGTCGCCGTGTCCATCGGGCCCAGCACCATCGCGTGCGCCGGTGCCATTCCGAACTGCACGGTGTTGAGATCCCGCCAGCCGCGCCGCAGCGCGGGCTTCACGATCGGATGCATGACCTACCCCCGTAGACCGTGGAACGTCCCGTATGTCCGCGGTGCGACCGGCGCACCACGGACCGATCGCCAGCATGCCCGTACCCGTCGAGCCCCGCCGAAAGTTGTCCACAGGCGGCACCGTTCGTCGTACAAATCCAACGCGCGGAGTGCGGATCGGCATCGAACCGTCCCGGGGGCGGGACTTCCCCCATGTGCAGCGGGTAACGTCGGGGCGTGCCCGCCGACCCACTGCACAGCGCCGCCAAATCCAAGCGCAGCATGACGAGCCCGCCGCCGAGCGGTTCGGGGGCGAGCGCGATCGAGGTCCGCAGGAGTGCCCGACGGCGCAGAACAGTCTCCGCGTACCGCGAGGGCGATCGCACCGTCGTGCTCATCCCCGCCCGCATGTCCGAGGCGGAGGAGCAGCGCTGGGTGACCGTCATGCTCGACAAGCTGGCCGCCCAGGAAAGCAAACGGGTGCTCGGTGACACCGAGCTGGCCGAGCGCGCCGAGCGGCTGTCGGCCCACTACTTCGAGGGCCGAGCGCGGCCCGCGTCGGTGCGCTGGGTCACCAACCAGAACACCCGCTGGGGCTCGTGCACCCCCTCCGAGGGCAGCATCCGTCTGTCGCACCGGCTGCAGGGCATGCCCGAGTACGTCGTCGACTACGTCCTTCTCCATGAGCTCGCCCACCTGCTCGTACCCGGCCACGGGCCGCGTTTCTGGCGGCTCCTGGAGGCCTATCCGCGTACCGAACGGGCTCGCGGATACCTCGAAGGCGTCGTCGCCGCCGACCGGCTGCCCCACCTCCCGGCCGCGCGCGACGAGTAGGGGGGCCCGTCCCGCCGCGAAGGCGATTGTGTACCGGGTCTGTACCGGCATCGTCCGCTTCCGGACTTTGCGGTTAGCCTGACGCGACGCACTCGCATCGGGATGGGGGACGGTCGTTACGCATGGCCAGGGAATTCCAACGCGGCCACAAGGCCAAGATCAGTGACCTCACCGCGGGCACCGATCTGTACGTAGGTGTACAGATCACCGGCCCCGGGCTGACCTTCGACATCAGTTGCTTCGGTCTGGACGCCGACGAACGGCTGTCGGACGACCGGTACTTCGTCTTCTTCAACCAACCGAAGTCCCCCGAGGAGTCCATTCAGCTGCTCGGCGCGCAGTCGGGTGACACGGAGTCCTTCCGGATCACCCTCGACCGGATTCCGGCGCAGATCCAGAAGCTGTCCTTCACGGCGACGCTCGACGGCGCCGGACAGATGTCGCAGATCGCCCCCGGATACCTCCGTGTCGTCGCCGGCGGCGAGGAGGTGGCTCGGTACGCCTTCAGCGGCACGGAGTTCTCCACCGAACGTGCCGTGATGCTGGGCGACTTCTACCTCAAGGACGTCTGGCGGTTCGCCGCCGTCGGGCAGGGTTTCGACGGCGGCCTCGACGCGCTGCTGAAGAACTTCGGCGGCGAGGTCGCCGCAGAGGAGCCCGCCGCGCCGCAGCCGCAGTCCGGCGCGGCGCCGTCCTTCGCCCCGCCGGCCCAGGCCACCGCGCCGCCCACGTTCGGCGCTCCGGCCCCGGCCCCCGCCGCCCAGGGCTTCGCGCCGCCATCCGGTGGCACTCAGCCCGCCCAGGCGCCCGCGCCCTCCGTGCACGCCGCCCCCACCATCGTGGGGCCGCTGCACACCCCGCCGGGCGGCACCGTTCCGCCGCCGGGCCCCGCGCCGTACGCGCAGCCGCCCGGCCCGCCCGGCCCGCCCGGACCGCCGCCCGGCTACGGCCAGCAGCCGCCCGGCCAGACGGCTCCGATGCCGCCCGGTTATGGGCAGCAGGCGCCGACGGCACCTCCCGGATACGGGCAGCAGCCCCCGACGGCGCCCCCCGGCTACGGTCAGCAGCCGCAGTTCGGGCAGGTCCCGGGCCAGGCACCCGGGCCGTACCCGGGTCAGCCCGGTGCCCCCTCCCCGTACGGCGCGCCCCAGGGTGCCCCGCAGGGCGGGGCCGGTGTGGCCGCCGCGCTGGGCGCTTTCAAGGAGACGCCCACCGGTCAGCGGTGGACTCCGCAGAACAAGAAGCTCATCCGCGTCGATCTCGGCATCGGCGGTCAGCCCGTGCTGGCCCGGCAGGGCAGCATGGTGCTGTACCAGGGCAAGGTCGACTTCAGCTACAAGGGCGCCGGGTTCGCCGGCCGGATCGTGGGCAACGCGACCGGCCAGGAGATGCAGCTGATGCGCTGTACCGGTCAGGGCCAGGTGTTCTTCGCCGAGAACGCCACCCACGTGCACCCGATCGAACTCCAGGGGGACGCGATCTGTGTCTCCGCGGAGAACGTCCTCGCCTTCGACGAGTCCCTCCAGTACGAGGTCCGCCGCATCGAGGGGCACGGCATCCCCGGGGGCGCGCTGTTCACGATGCAGTTCCAGGGGACCGGCACCGTCGTCGTCAAGACGCACGGCGCGCCTGTCGTGCTTCCGGTGACACCCACGACGTTCGCCGACTGCAACGCCGTCGTCGCCTGGTCCGCCGCCGCGCAGGTGATCGTCTCCAGCCAGGTGAGGATGCGCCGGAACGCCTACCCCGGTGACACCGGCGAGAGCGTGAACCTCCAGTTCCGTGCCGCACCAGGCAATTTCGTCGTCGTCCAGCCGTACGAGGTCTGAGGGAGCCCGTCATGAACCAGCCATTCGCGGGCTTTGCCCCGGCACCCGTCACCGCGCGCATGGAGAACCACGGCAATCACATGCTGAAGGTCGCCATGCAGACCGGGAACGACCTCTTCGCGCGCGTGGGGTCGATGGTCGCCTACGAAGGGTTCGTCCAGTACGAGCCCAACCCGCCCGCCGTCCGCCAGATCGCACGCGACTGGATGACCGGGGAGGGTGCGCCCCTCATGAAGTGCTCCGGCGACGGCCTGCTCTACCTCGCCGACTACGGGGCGAACGTCGTCGTCATCAACCTCAACGGGGACGCGATCTCCGTCAACGCGACGAACCTGCTCGCCTTCGACGCTCACCTCACCTGGGGCGTCGAGCGCGTGAAGGGACTGGCCAAGTTCGCCGGACAGGGTCTGTGGAACACCAAGATTTCCGGTCAGGGCTGGGTCGCGCTGACGTCCAGGGGCAAGCCGATCGTCGTCGACTGCGGCGGCGGTGAGGACGAGACGTACGTCGACCCGGACGCGCTCGTCGCCTGGTCCCCGAACCTCAAGGTGAAGGGCAAGCGCAGCTTCAAGGCGCAGTCGCTGATCGGACGCGGCAGCGGCGAGGCGTACCAGATGGCGTTCTCCGGGCAGGGCATCGTCGTCGTCCAGCCCAGCGAGGACAGCACCGACCGCCTCCGAGTCCGGGGCTGAGGGGGAGCAGGACACCATGCAGAGCCCGCTTTTCGGCTACAACGAGCAGCAGACCCAGGATCGCTACAGCCTGCAGAACTCGCAGATGCTGCGCGTCGTCCTGGAGGGTCACGACGACATCCTCGCCCGCAAGGGCACCATGGTCGCGTACCAGGGTCTCGTCGAGTTCGACGCCGAGTACCAGAACAACAACCAGCACCGCGCGCGTGCGCGGACCGGTGAGGGACTCGACCTGATGCGCTGCCACGGGCAGGGCACGGTCTACCTCGCCAACCTCGGCCAGCACGTGCACGTGGTCGACGTGGAGCAGGACGGCCTCACCGTCGACAGCAGCTATGTGCTGGCGATGGACTCCGGTCTGCACCACGAGGTCATCGCCGTGGACAGCCAGTACGGCATCTCCGGCTCCGGCAAGTACCAGCTCAACATCACGGGACGCGGCAAGGTCGCGCTCATGACCTCCGGGATGCCGCTGAAGATGCAGGTCACACCGGACAAGTACGTCAACTGCGATGCCGACGCGATCGTCGCGTGGTCCACCGGCCTGCGTGTGCAGATGCAGGCTCAGACCCACTCCTCCGGAGTGTGGCGGCGCCGCGGCAACACCGGTGAGGGCTGGGAGCTCAGCTTCATGGGCAGCGGTTACGCGCTCATCCAGCCCAGTGAACTCCTGCCGCCGCAGAACGCGGTGGTCGGCCAGGGGGTGCGGGCCCAGTACGGCATGGGCCAGCACGGCGCCCACGCACAGAACCAGGGCAACGCCTGGAGCTGACCGCACGACCGTTCGGGAACGACGGCCCGCGAGCAAAGGTAAGGGGCGACCGCCATGGCGGTCGCCCCTTACCTTTGGATCGCTCGCGCGGCGGTCACAGCCGTGCGCGGGTCCCTTCCAGGAGACGTACGACCGAATCGTCGGCCACCTCGGCGACCTCGTCGTACGCGAACCAGCGCAGGTCGAGGGACTCGTCGCTGATGGCCTCGACCGCGCCGGCCGGGGCGAGGGCGGCGTACTGGACGTCCAGATGCCAGTGGCACGGCGCCGGGATGGCGTGCCGGTCCAGTGTCACGGGGCCGCCCGGCGCCAGGGTCAGACCCTGGATGCCCGACTCCTCGGTCGCCTCGCGCAGGGCCGCGTCGGCCAGGGTCGAGTCGCCCGGCTCGCAGTGCCCGCCCATCTGGAGCCACTTCTGGAGCTTGCGGTGCAGCGTCAGCAGAACGCGGCCCCGCATCGGGTCGATCACCAGAGCGCTCGCCGTGACGTGCCCGGCGTGGCACGACTTCCACATGCCGTCCGGATGCTCGGACAGGTGGTCGAGATAGACCTGGCGCAGCTTGTCCAGGTCCTCGTGGTTCTTCAGCACGAGGACCGCGTCGTCGTACAGGCTCACTCGGTGCCGTCGCCCTTGTCGGTGTCCTCGGAGTCGTCGTCCTTCTTCAGGTTCGGCTTCTCGGTGGCGGCGCCGCTCGCCGCCTCGCCGAGCATCTTGTCGAGCTCGGAGAAGTCCAGGTGCTCGCGGTGGACGAAGCCGTCCGGGTCGTCCAGGTCGGACGCGGTCGGCAGCATGTCCGGGTGGGCCCACAGGCCGTCCCGGCCGTCCACACCGCGCGCGTCGGTGAGGGAGGCCCACAGACGCGAGGCGTCCCGCAGCCGGCGCGGGCGCAGCTCCAGGCCGATGAGCGTGGCGAACGTCTGCTCGGCGGGACCGCCCGTGGCGCGGCGGCGGCGCAGCGTCTCGCGCAGCGCGTCGGCCGAGGAGAGCCGCGGCTTGGCCGCCGAGTGGACGACCGCGTCCACCCAGCCCTCGACCAGCGCGAGCGCCGTCTCCAGGCGGGCCAGCGCAGCCTTCTGCTCGGGCGTGTCCTCCGGCTGGAACATGCCCTGCTGGAGTGCCTGCTGCAGCTCCTCCGGGTTCTGCGGGTCGAACTGGCCGACCACGTCCTCCAGCTTCGCGGTGTCGACCTTGATCCCGCGCGCGTATCCCTCGACAGCGCCGAACAGGTGGGAGCGCAGCCACGGCACGTGCGCGAAGAGGCGCTGGTGGGCGGCCTCGCGCAGGGCGAGGTAGAGCCGCACCTCCTCCTGGGGGACGCTCAGGTCCTTGCCGAACGACTCGACGTTCAGCGGCAGCAGTGCGGCCTTGCCGACCGGGCCGAGCGGCAGACCGATGTCGGACGAGCCGACGACCTCGCCCGCGAGCACGCCCACGGCCTGTCCGATCTGCGTGCCGAACATGGCCCCGCCCATGGAGCGCATCATGCCGATGAGCGGGCCCGCCATGGCCTGCATCTCCTCCGGCAGGACATCACCCATGGCCGCGCCGACACGCTCGGCGACCGGGTCCACGAGCTCCTTCCACACGGGCAGGGTCGCCTCGACCCACTCGGCCCGGCTCCACGCGAGCGCGGAGCCCGCACCGGAGGGCAGGGACGTCGCGTCGTCCAGCCACAGATCGGCCAGCCGCACAGCTTCCTCGACCGCCAGCCGCTCGGCGGGACCGACGCTCGCGTCCTTGGTGCCGTCAGAGGTGCCCTGGGAGACCGTCTGCCGGGCGATCTGCTTGGCCATGTCCCAATTCACCGGACCACCCTCGTACGAGAGCATCTGGCCCAGTTGCTGGAACGCGGCGCCCAGGTCATTGGGGTTCATGGAACCGAACATGGCTGCGAGCGGATTGTCGGCTCCGGGGCCACCGGCTCCGGACGGCCCGAAACCGAACGGTCCCTGACCACCGCCGCCCTGCTGGTCCTTCTTCTTGCCCTCGTCGCCGTTCTCCGGCTCCTCCGGCGGAAGGCCGAATCCGAATGGGGTGTCACTCACGGGATTCCTCGGCTGGTAAGGCCGCCGGTTCGTTCCGACGGCGGCTGCCCACAACACCACCCAGCGTAGACACCTGAACCCGATCGGGCCTCGGTGCTTCGCCGACTCGTCGCCTGCGGCAGGATGGATGCCACCTGGTAGGGGCGCGTCACGCGCGCCCATACTGAAGACAACCGCTGGAGACGCCCGGTGAGTTCCCCAGATCCGCAGGTTCGCGCAGCGCGAAACCACTCAACCAGCCCAGCCTCGCGCGGCCCCGTCGTCGCGGTCACCGGCGCCGCGGCCGGTGTGGGCGCGCTGCTCACCGAGCGGCTGGCCGCCAGCGAGGAGATCAAGCAGGTCGTCGCGATCGACGAGCGGCGCGGCGAGTGCGCCGACGCCCAGTGGCACATCCTGGACGTCCGCGACCCGGCGATCGCCGAGAAGCTGCGCGGCGCGGACGTCGTGGTCCATCTCGCGCTCGACCTCGATCTGGAGACGGACGCGGCGGCCCGGACGGCGTACAACGTCCGGGGGACGCAGACCGTGCTCACCGCCGCCGCGGCGGCCGGGGTCCACCGTGTGGTGCTGTGCACGTCGGCGATGGTCTACGGGGCGCTGCCCGACAACGAGCTGCCGCTGGCCGAGGACGCCGAACTGCGGGCGACGGCCGAGGCGACGGGGGTCGGTGACCTCCTGGAGATCGAGCGGCTGGCGCGTCGGGCCCCGCGGGCGCACCCGGGCCTGAACGTGACTGTCGTGCGGCCCGGGGTGCTGGTCGGCGGCGGTTCCGACACCGCGCTGACCAGGTACTTCGAGTCTCCCCGGCTGCTGGTCGTGGCGGGGTCGAGGCCCGCCTGGCAGTTCTGCCACGTCGAGGACCTGTGCAGTGCGCTGGAGTACGCCGTCGTCGAGAAGGTGGAGGGCGAACTGGCCGTCGGCTGCGACGGGTGGCTCGAGCAGGAGGAGGTGGAGGAGCTGAGCGGGATCCGGCGGATGGAACTGCCGTCCGCGGTCGCGCTGGGCGCCGCCGCCCGACTTCACCGGATCGGGCTCACTCCCTCGCCCGCGGGGGACCTCGCCTACACGATGTACCCCTGGGTGGTGAGCGGGAGCCGGCTGCACGACGCCGGATGGCGGCCGCAGTGGACCAACGAGGAGGTCCTGGCGGAGCTGCTGGAGGAGGTTGCCGGACGGCATACGGTGGCGGGCCGGCGGCTGGGACGCAAGGACGCGACCGCGGCGGGCGCGGCGGGCGCGACGGTGGCCCTGCTGGGCGCGGCCGCGGTGGTCCGGCGCGCGCGGAAGGCCCGTCGCCGGATCTGAACCACGGCCGTGCCGTGGCGCTCCGTGGCCTGGCCTGGCCAGGGCAGGCCAGGCCAGGCCAGGCCAGGCGTGGTGCGGCGTGCGGTGGCCATGCGGGCAGGGTGGCAGCGCGGCGAGGCCGCACGGTCCCGGCCTGCGAGCCGGTCGCGAGCCGGTTGAGGACCGTGCCGTGGAGCCGGGCCCGCCTTGTGAGCCGGGCATGGCCGGACCGTGGAGCCGAGTCCGTCGGAACGGGCACGGACCGGCCCGTGGAGTTGCGCCTTGTGGGTGTCGGGCACGGACCGGCCCGTGGAGTTGCGCCTTGTGGGTGTCGGGCACGGTCTGACCGGTGGGATCCCGCCCCGTGGTCCGGCGGCGGGCGACGCGGGGGGTTCGGGCGCCGCCCGCCACCCCACGAACACACGAAT